>CAYRVP010000113.1:1692-13684 GCA_964427845.1 uncultured Caldilineaceae bacterium | reverse complement strand
CGCCCAGCGCTCGAGGCCGGCGCGCAGCCCTGCGCCATCCACCACGTGCGTTTCTTTGGCCACGCTGCGCAGCCTCGCACCCACGGTGTGAGGACGGTGCGCAGCGCCCAGGTGCAATTCAGAGGGCAGCCCATCGAGCGCAATGGCATCCACTTTGCCGTCATATTCGGCAATGAGGGCCGCGGCACGCGCGCCGTCACCGCGGCAGCCGCGGCAAAGCAACGCAATCTGCTGGCCCAGGAACTCAACCTGTTCCTCGGTCTCGGACTCATCCAGGTCAATAACCAGCACCTTCTTCATGGGCACGGCGCTTTCCTGACGCATAGGCATGGTAATCCGGTTGCTCCGGTGGGCAAGTGGGTCGTGCGGAGTACGCGGCGCGGCGGCGCACACTCTTCAGGATACTTGCAGCGCGCCGTGGGCACTAGTGACAGATGACCATTTTTCCGGGTTTGTTTGTCCCAATTGCCAATTGCGGAAACGCATGATGCGACGCTTCTACACCTCGTGGCCTCGCTTCGGCTAATTCAAGCCTGCCGATGGTGCGAGCGCGGCCTCAGCGCGCGCCGCCCAAAGTAGCAGGTCCTCGTCGGCGTCGAAGCGCGCGGCAATTTGCATTCCCAGGGGCAAGCCGTTGGCGGCCATGCCCGCGGGCACCGTGATCGCGGGCATGCCGGCGTGGGTCCACGGCAGATTCATGTTCGGGTCACCCGTGGCGTGGATGCCGGCGGGTGCAGCGCCGGTCGCAGCCGGCGCAATCCATGCGTCGATGCCCTCGGCATCCATAATGGCCTCAAGCTCGGCACGCAATTGCAGGCAGTGATCGCGCAGCGGCGCAAGCTCATCATCGGCAACGGCAGCACCGAGATGAATGATCTCGGCGGTGCGCGGGCGATAGTGGGTGGCGAATTGCGCATAGCGATCGGATTGGCCGCGCGCAAATTCGGCAAAGGCCAGCCGCCTGTGCAGTGCGTTCAAGGACGTGATCTCGGCGAAGAGCGGGATGCGCAGAACCTTCCAGCCATCTTCGGTGAGGAGCGCCACCTGCCTGTTGAACGCGTCCAGCGCATCCGGCTCGGCCTGGGCCAGGTAGGCGCCAGCGGGGATTGCCACGACGGGTGTGCGCGCGGCCACCTGCGCCGGCAGTGTGCGCCAGCCCGCCAGCAGGGCGGCTGAAGCAACCACCATGCCTGCGACATCCTGCGTGAAAAGCCCCACGTGGTCGACCGTGGGCGAGAAGTAGACGACGCCCTGCGTGGGTAGCCGATCCAATGTGGGCTTAAAGCCCACGATGCCGCAGAAGGCTGCCGGTCGAATGACGGAGCCAATCGTCTGCGTACCCACGGCCAAAGGGCAAAAGCCTGCCGCCACAGCCGCCGCGGAGCCACTTGAGGAGCCGCCGGGTGTGTGCGCCGGGTTATGCGGGTTACGTGTGGGGCCCGGCTCGAAGTAAGCAAACTCGGTGGTCACCGACTTGCCCAAAATGAGCGCGCCCTCACCGTAAAGGTCGTCGACGATGCGTGCCTGTGCACCTGCGAAGCTTTCGGGTGGCACAGTCGTCCCGGCGCGTGTCACGAAGCCGTCCACGTGAAAGATGTCCTTGACGCCGGTGAGCACGCCGAAAAGAGGCGGCCGCTGCGCAGCTTCGGAGAAGCGGGCAAGCAGGCGGTCGGCATCGCTGTGCAGGCGTGTGCGCCGAGTTGCTTCAGGAAGCAGGCTCTGGACAATCGGCTCTACACTTTCAATGCGGTCGCATGCGTCGTCGATGTATTTGTGCAAGTCGAGTGCGCCGGTGCGCAGCGCAACTGCGGTAGCGGCGAGTGGCGCATCGTGCAGCAGTGCAGCAGAGACGGCGTTGATCTTCATGTGGAGCTTCTCCGCGATGGGCGCGCAGGGCGCTGGTGGTTAGGCCAATGTGTGCTGCATGCCGGGCGCAACTGCAAGCCGGTGGGCACGAGGCCGGCAAATTGGTGCGGTTTGGTGCGGTTGATATTTGCCTGAACGTCATGTATACTTGCTCCCAATTCTAGCGGAACAATCCACTTCACTCAAACAGTCTTCCCCGGCCACCACTTGGCTTTGGCGCGCAATGCGTCATACATCGCGCACGAGTGCCATGCTGTGCAACGTCGGCAAGGCTCCTCAGCATGACAGCACAAGTCGCACCCGCGACGTCCCCCGAAAATGACCCAGCCGCGCAAACGGCAGATGAGCCGCTACTCGAGATGCGCGCCATCACAATGACCTTTCCCGGCGTGCTGGCGCTCAATGGCGTCCAGTTCACCGTGAATCGGGGCGAGGTGCATGCGCTTGTCGGCGAAAACGGCGCCGGCAAGTCGACGCTCATGAAGATTCTTTCGGGCGTCTACCAGGCCGACAGCGGCGAGATCATCTTCAAAGGGCAGCGCGTCGCCTTCAAGAATACGCGCCAGTCACAGGTCGCGGGCATCACCACCATCTACCAGGAACTGAACCAGGTGACGCAGTTGTCCGTCACCGAGAACATCTTCCTCGGTTCGGAGATTGTACGCGCAGGGATGATTGACTGGAAGCAGATGCACGAGCGCGCCCGCGCCCTGCTCGCCAAGTTGCATCTGGACATTGACCCGCGCATGGCTGTCACCCAGTTGGGCGTTGGCCAACAGCAGATGGTGGAAGTCGCCAAGGCACTGCATCACCAGGCTGACCTCATCATCATGGATGAGCCCACCTCGTCACTCAGCATCCGCGAGATTGACTACCTCTTCGCCATTATTCACGAGCTCAAACAGGCCGGCGTGGCCATTGTTTACATCAGCCACCATCTTGAAGAGACCTTCGCTGTGGCAGACCGCATAACGGTGCTGCGCGACGGCGCCTACGTGGGCGCCTGGCGCAGCGGCGAGCTTGATGTGGACAGGCTGATTCGGCTTATGGTGGGCCGCGACTTGTCCGAGAAGTTTCCCAAGGAGATCACGCCGCGCACCGGCGAAGTGCTGCGTGTGGAGGGGCTGACACAGGGCACGCGCCTGCGCGACATGAGCTTCAGCGCGTATGGTGGAGAGGTGCTCGGCATCGCCGGCCTCGTGGGTGCAGGCCGCACGGAACTGGTGCGCGCGATCTTCGGCGCCGACCCGTACGACAAGGGCTCCATCTTTGTTGACGGCAAGGCCGTCACCATCCGCAGCCCACGCGACGCAATCAACAACGGCATCGCCCTGCTCACCGAGGACCGCAAGCAACAGGGACTCGTGCTCAAGATGTCCACCGGCCAGAACATTACGCTGGCCGTGCTCGGACGATTGACGCGCGGCCTCTTTACGAACAGCCGCAAGGAGCATGACCTCGCACAGGGTTTCATCGAGAGCATCGCCATCCGCGCGTCCAGTCAGGAGCAATTGGCCATCAACCTCTCGGGCGGCACGCAGCAGAAAGTCGTGCTGAGCAAGTGGATGGCGACGAAGCCGCGCGTGCTCATCTTTGACGAGCCGACGCGTGGCATCGACGTGGGCGCCAAGGTGGAAATCTACAAACTCATCAATGAACTGGCGCGCAATGGCGTCGCCATCCTCATGATTTCGTCTGAATTGCCCGAAGTGCTAGGCATGTCCGACCGCATCATGGTCATTCATCAGGGTATGGTAGCCGGCTTTCTCGACCGCCATGAGGCAAGCGAGGAGCGCATTATGGAACTGGCAACGGGCAGCAGCCTCGCCGACTCGGCGCTCGCGGCTGCCATGGCCGGCTCGCCCATTTCCAGCCTCACCGAGCTAGCCCAAACCGCACCCACATTGCAGGATTCACGCTCATGACTGAAATTGCGATAGCCGCGCCCCCGGAGCGCAGCGGCAGCGTCTTTGGGCGGATTGTGTCGGCCCTGGGGCCGCTGCTTGTCTTCATTGCGCTCTTCGCCCTTCTCTTTGCCATGGCCCCCGCCTTCAGAAAGCCCACAAGCTGGGCGCTGCTGATGCTTGAGGCGTCGGCGATTGGCTTGGTCGCCGCCGGGCAAACCTTCGTCATCCTCACCGGCGGCATTGACCTGTCGGTCGAAGCCATGGTTTCCTTCTCGGGTGTGCTGGCAGCCATTCTGATATCGGGCAGCAACGTGGCCGGCGGACAACTCGCGCTGGGCATGCCCGCCTGGGCAGGGATGCTCATTGCCGTCCTCGTCGGCGGGCTGATTGGCGTGATCCAGGGTCTCTTCATTACGGGGTTGAGTATAAACCCATTCATCGTCACGTTGGGCTTCAGGTCGATTCTGTTGGGCGTGGCGCTGGTGGCGACCCGTGGCGCAGGCATCAACATTGGGCGCGGCCCTTTCGTGGAGTTCATCACGAGCAACATCAACGTCGGCATCATTCGCCTGCCCATGCCGCTGATCATCATGGTGATTGTCTACTTCGTCTCGTGGATCATTCTGCGGCAGACAAAGCTGGGGCGCTACACCTACGCAATCGGCGGCAATGAGACGGCCACGCGCCTCTCGGGCATAAACGTGGACTGGTACAAGATGCTCATTTACGGCATCAGCAGCCTCTTTGCTGCCATTGCCGGCGTCATCGTCATGGCGCGCTTGCAGTCGGGCGCGTACCAGAATGGCACCAATATGACGCTCATCTCTGTGGCGGCGGTGGTCATCGGCGGCACGGCGCTCTCGGGTGGCGTTGGTGGTATCTGGGGAACGCTGGTGGGCGTCTTCATCCTGCGCATTGTGGAGCAGGGGCTCGTCTACATGAACGTGCCAAGCAATGCCAAGGAGATTGTAATCGGTGCGATTATCGTGCTGGCGGTTGCGCTGGACGTGATTCGGCGCGGCGAGGTGAAGTGGCTCAACTTCAGCCGCAGGCGCAGCAGTTGACCCGGCGACCAGCACAGACAGGTGGCACTAACGCGCCCAGGCGCGTGATGTTGCGCAGTGATGGAGTTTCTCTGATGCAGTTGCCTTTTGCCAACATGAGTCGAAAGGAAACGTGGATCATGCAGCGAAACCGGAAGTTCATCAGCATTCTGGCAGTAATGGCAATGCTCATGCTCCTGTCGGCATGCGCAGTGCCTGCGGCCGCACCCGCGGCCGCACCCGCCGACGCAGCCCCTGCTGAGGCCGCGCCCGCAGGCGCCGCCTACAACGTGGGATTCGTGCCCCCAGCCCTCACCAGCCCCTTCCATGTGGCGATGGTGGATGGCGCCACGGCACGCGCCAAAGAGCTGGGTTGGACAATTGACGTGCAAGCGCCCGCCAGCGAAGGCGACTTTCAGGCGTTTGTCACAACCGTCCAGCAACTGCTTGAGAAGGGCGTTGATGCGCTGAGCATCAACCCCATTGGCACCGACTCGGCCGTGACGGCTGTCAAGGCCGCCAACGACAAGGCGGTGCCGATTCTGGCGCACAACTTCATCACCCCCTTCAGCGAGGGTGAAGTGAAGACCTACATTGGCTATGACCAGTGGGGTGGCGCCGAGAAGCTGGCTGCCTACAGTTGCGAGCTGATCGCCAAGAAGTACGACACCACCGCCGCCGAGACCACGGGCAAGGTCTACATCCTGCTCGGCATCGACAGCATCTTCTCGCACCGGCGCACGGGTGGCTTCAAGGCCGGCCTGGCCAAGAATTGCCCGAATGTCGAGATCGTGGGCGAGCAGACTGGCGAGTGGCTTCGCACCAAGGGCCAGGAAGTCGCCGCGATTGCTCTCCAGCAGTATCCCGACATCGACGTCTTCTACGGCAACAGCGACGAAATGGCGATCGGCGCCGCCTTGGCCGCCGAGCAAAGCGGCCTGGTCATCAACGAGGACTTCTTCGCCGTAGGCATTGACGGCAATGTCCCCACGCTTGACCTGCTCAAGGAAGGCAAGTTCAGCGCAACGCTGGGTGTTGACCCCTACCGCATGGGCGTGACGGTCATCGACCAGATGCAGAAGGTGCTCAGCGGCGAAGAGGTTTCCCAGATCACGCTGACCCCGTCGGTCGTCGTGACACCAGAGAATCTGCAGGACTACCTTGACGGCAAGCTTTGGACCGAGCCGGTTGCAGGCGCGCCCGAGGTGGACAACGATCTGCCCACAGTTCCGGAATAGACAAGCCGCGTGGCGACATGTTCGCCCACACGGCCTGATCGCAGAAGACCCGCCCCCACCAATGGGGGCGGGTTGCTTCCGGGGCCGAGAGCACGAAGCCTGGATGCTGATGGCGAACATCGCAGCTACCCGCTGCGTTTACGGAATGGCAGGAAGGGAGGCCACAGTGTTCAAGCGCATCATCGTCGCCGTGGACGGCTCAACAGGCAACGAGCGCATTCTGCTCTTCGCCGAGCACCTGGCACGGGTGGAGGGCGCCTCGCTGGTGGTGGTGCATGCCTACATGCCACCCGTGGCGTATGAGTGGACCGATGGCTGGGAGGCGCTGCAGGCCCAATTCGGGGTCGTTGCCGCCGAAGTGGTGAATGACGCGCTGGGCGTCTTCAAGTCGGCGGAGCTGGACGCAATCGGAGACTTGCGCCAGGGCCCTGCCGCCGAGGCCGTGCTCGCCGCCGCCCAGGCGCACAGCGCAGACCTGATCGTCATGGGCAGTCGCACGGGCGCGCGTGGACCTGCCGCCGAGGCATTGCTGGGCAGTGTAAGTTCGAACGTGCTGCGCTTTTCGGCCTGCCCCGTTCTGATTGTGCCGTAGTGCGCCGAGATGTCTAGCTTATGCGCCCGATTTTCTGAACGCCCGATCGCGCGTCGCGGCACGGTCGATCTTGCCTGAGTCCGTCTCGGCAATGCGCGCCACATAGAAGACGCGCCGCGGGGTTCTGAAGGGCCCCAGCTCACGCCGCAGTGCTTCCAGCAGGGCGTCCTCCAGCGGCTGAGCGAGGCGCGCGCCCTCCAGAATCAGTACTACGGTCTCGCCCAGACGCTCGTCGGCCGCGCCGGCGATTGCGAAGCGGCGGCCATCCCAGGCAGCGCCAAGCAGCGCGGGCAGGAGAGTCTCCAACGCTGCCTCCAGCGGCTCAATCGCCACCTTGACTCCACCCGAGTTCACCACATTGTCAACTCGACCCAACCACGAGAACGCGCCGTCGCTGCGCAGTTCGGCCAGGTCGTTGGTCTGCACCCAGGCGCCTGCGGTCATGGGGCCGCAAATGGCCAGGCAGCCGCGCGCGTCGAGGCGCAGCGCGACGCCGGGCAGCGGTGTGAAGAAGTCGCTGCGCGATGGGCCGCTAAGCCTGCGCAGCGCCACGTGGGTGGCGGTTTCGGTCATGCCATAGGTGTGGTAGACGGCAGCGCGCAGCGGCGCGATTGCCGCAGCCAGGCGCGCATGCAGCGGGCCGCCGCCGACGAGCACGGCGTGCAGCGCGCTGACGCGCGCGCGTTCGGGACCAGCCAGCATCGTCTCCATTTGCAGCGGCACGAACGCGGCGAAGTCGAAGTCTTCGTCAGCGCGCAAGCAAAGGAATGGGTTGGCAGCGGGCTCGACGAGCGTCATCGCCATCTCCAGCACAAGGCCGCGCACAAGCATCATGCGGCCGGCGACGTAGCGCGCCGGCAGGCAGATGAGCGCATGCATGCCCGCGCGCAGGTCAAGTGCGGCGGCCGTCGCGCGCGCGCTGGCGGTCATCTGCGCGCGGCTGAGCGTTATCGGCTTGGGTGCGCCCGTGGATCCCGATGTGTGGAGAGTGAAGTGCTCCTGCCCATCCAGCCACGAACGGCAAAAGTCGAGTGCGGCGCGTTCGTTTTCCGTAGCGTCTTCAAGCTGAACGCCCGCTGTCAGAGCGTCAGCTGGGTAGGTGCGACCCCGGATCGTGAGCGAAGGCTGATTCATGGCAGAGCTTTCAACGAACGCACGACGCTGCGTAACCCGGCTTCAGTGCGGGAGTATGGCGGGTGGCTTGATGCGTGGTCGATGAGGTGAACGGTGGGCATCGTGGCTCGAGGGTGTGGCAGCGTCGCGCAGAGTCAGTATCGCGCCATGCAGGCTTTGCATCAATGGGCAATCGCGCCACGATCCTTGCCATCGATCTCGACATCGCGCCGCAGCGCACTGCCCGCAAGGCGGATTGGCGATACGAAGTTGTGCGCAAAGAGGCTGCCCGTGCCCAAACCATGCACGCGCGTGCCACCGAGGGCTGCTGTCCACTGGCAAATGGCGTCATGGCCCAGGCTTGATTCCAGAAGGGAATTCGCCCACCAGGTTACGCCAATTTGTTTACAGAGCACCGCTGCGCGCGTGGCTGCGCGCCAGCCGCCCAGAAGGGAAGGCTTGATGATGATCCCCTGCGGGCGCACCTCCTCGAGCAAGTTGCGCAGGCCTTCAGGATTGGGCAGGCCAATGAGCTCTTCATCGAGCACAATCGGGAGTGGCGGCGAGGCGCAAAGGGCTGCCAACGCACTTCGCTGCCCAGCCTTGAGGGGCTGCTCGAGGAATTCGACTTGCAGCGTCGCGAGCGCTGTCAACCGCTCACCGACGTCGGTTGGCCCAAACGCCCCGTTGGCGTCGAGCCGCAAAGTCATCTGCGGGTGCCGCGTCCGCAGGCGATGCAGCAGCGCGACGTCTTCGTCAAAGGGCAGCGCGCCCACCTTCATCTTGATCACATCGAAACCGGCAGCCACCTTGGCTTCCACCTGCGCCTCGATGCCGGTGGGGCTGTCCATCCAGATGAGGCCGTGCGTGGGGAGTGCGACCAGGCCATGTGTGAAGGGCGTGTCAAAGTAAAGGCCGCGCCCGCCAGTGCGCAGGTCGAGCAGCGCGCTTTCCAAACCAAAGCGCAGCGATGGCAGAGCGGCGAGTTCGTCATCCCATGGGCCGAGAATCGCGTCGAGCCACGCGATCCAGCCGTCTTGTGCGCCTGCTCGTATCCCCGCCCGGTTGATTGCCTCGACCAGTCGCAGCGCTTCCTCGCCAAAGCCGGGCCGATCGTCTGCGGCAAGGCCGGCCAGGGGACCGCACTCGCCCAGGCCCACCAGTTCAGGGTCTTGCGTTTCAACCACACTCACAACCCATAGGTCACGCGCGAGCAACGGCCCGCGCGACGTGGGCGCGGGCCGCCTGAAGTGCAAGTTGTGGGGTGTCAGTTTAAAGCGCAGCATGGCGAAGGCGCAGGGCTGTGATCAGGTGCGCTTACGGGAACTTGGGGAAGCGTTCCCACTCGGGCTTGCGCTTTTCCATCCACGCATTCTTGCCTTCCATTGCCTCTTCGGTCAGGTAGTAGAGCAGCGTCGCGTTGCCCGCGAGCTCCTGTATGCCCGCCTGCCCGTCCAGTTCGGCGTTAAACGACGACTTGAGCATGCGCAGCGCCAGTGGGCTGTGGCCCATAATGCGGCGGCACCACGCGATGGTGGTGGCTTCCAGCTCGGCGAGCGGCACAACGGTATTGACCAGCCCCATCTCCAGCGCTTGGGCCGCGTCGTATTGCTCGCAGAGGTACCAGATTTCGCGCGCTTTCTTCTGGCCGACAATGCGCGCCAGATAGGATGCGCCGAAGCCGCCGTCGAAGCTGCCCACCCTGGGGCCGGTTTGGCCGAAGCGGGCGTTGTCGGCAGCGATTGTCAGGTCGCAGACAACATGCAGGACATGGCCGCCGCCTATGGCCCACCCGGCCACCATGGCAATCACCGGCTTGGGGATGGAACGGATCTGGCGCTGGAGGTCGAGAACGTTGAGGCGTGGCACCTGGTCCGTGCCGACATAGCCTCCTACGCCGCGCACACTCTGGTCGCCGCCGCTGCAGAAGGCGCGATCGCCTTCGCCGGTGAGCACGACAACGCGAATATCCTGATTCTGGCGCGCCAGCTCCATTGCCTCGATCATTTCCTGGACGGTGAGTGGCGTAAAGGCGTTGTGCTTTTGCGGCCGGTTGATGGTGATCTTGCCGATGCCGTCGAAGAATTCGTACTTGATCTCCTGGTATCCCTTGAGCGGCGTCCAGGTTACAGGCTCGGCAACCACAGCGGCTGCCGCGGCTTTGCCCGCCCTGAGTTGCTTGCTCGCCTTTGCCGCCTTGGACGACTTGGCGGCTTTCTTGCCCTTGTTCGATTTGGGTGGTTTGGCTGGCATGGCGCTCTTTGTGGATTGCTTGTCGCTCATTGGGTACCCTCCGTGCGTGGATGATCAGCGCGCCCGGCCGGGCGTGCTCAGGCGCGAGTGCGTGTGGCCATGCATGTGCGATACGCGCGAAAGATGGCCGAGTTTGTTGCCATGTCAGTTTCGATTTCAAGCAGCGCGGCGCGGTTGCTCGGCGCAAGAAAGGCTGGCAGCGCGTTCTGCAGTGCGGCCGCGCTGGTGGCGACCACGTAAGCCAGGCCGTGGTCGGCCGCAGTGCGGCGTGCAGTCAGCGGCTGCGGCGTGAGAAAGAAGTCGCGGCGCACCTCTTCGGGTAGCGTGTCGGGGCCATCGATCACATCGAAGATACCGCCCCCGTGGTTGTTGAGCAGGGCGATGCGCAAATTGGGTGGCAGGTGACGGTGCCAAAGGCCATTACGGTCGTAGAAGAAGGCCATATCGCCCACAATCAACAACGTCAGGCGGTCGGGGCGAGCCAACGCCGCGCCGACCGCTGTACTCACGCAGCCGTCGATGCCGCTCACGCCGCGATTGGCGTAGACTCCCGAGGGTGCGTGCCCTGGGGCAACGCCCAGCAGGGCGGCGTAGCGAATGGGCATGCTGTTGCCTATCTGCAGGGTTGCGCCCTCTGGCACGTGAGCAAGCAATGTACGCATGGCAGCGAACTCACCAAAGGGCGCGTCGTCAAGCAGGGCATCCATTGCGCCGGAAGCAGTCGCCACAAGCGCGCGCCACGTGTCCTGATAACCGCCGCGCACGTGCCCAGCCGGCGCAACATGCTCTGTAAGCCCAGCCATGAATGCGCCGGCAGCGAGCGGCAGCACCAGCGTGTTCGCCTGATAGGTGTCAGGCGCCGGCAACCCCGCACCTACGCGCCAGAAGTGGTGAGGTGGCCGGTTGCGCAACAATGCTTTGAGGCCGCGCGAGGTGACAGCGCCGCCAAAGCTGATCACAAGGTCCGGGCGCAGCGCGTCGAGCGTTGCGGCGTCACGCGTACCCAGCGCTGTATCCCATCGTTGCAGAGTCGCGTCGGCGCACGCAATGTTGGCGGTGATCTCGCCGACGACGACAACCCGGCCGTCGGCCGCAAGCGTCGTGAGCGCAGTCGCCAGTTCGTCATCAGGCGCGTGCGGTCCACCCACCACGAGGATGCGCTCCGCCTCGGCCCATGCAGCCAGCAGGGGCGCCCACGCCTCATCGGCGATTGCACTGCGCACGGGCACGGCAACTGCTACGTGCGCCGGGCGAACTACCGGCTCGCTGGCGCGCGCGTAAAGTGGCTCGCGCAGCGGTGCGTTGATGTGCACGGGGCCGGGCGGCTGCGCCAGGGCGGCCTGCAGTGCATCACTCACAATGCGCACTGCGTGGCGGCGTGTGTCAGGGTGGCCATCATCGACGGGCAGCGTGAATGAGGCGCGCACGTGGCGGCCATAGAGGCCGTTTTGATGCAGCGCCTGATTGTCCTGCTGGTCGATCCACTCAGGTGGCCTGTCGGCCGTGATGGCCAGCAGCGGCACGCTCTGGTAGAACGCTTCCGCCAGCGCGGGGCCGAAGTTGAGCGCGGCTGTGCCCGATGTGCACACGAGCCCAACGGGGGCGCGCAATTGCTGCGCCAGTCCAAGTGCGACATGGGCTGCGCTGCGCTCATCATAGATTACGCGGGTCGTGATGTCGCTCCGGCCAGCCAGTGCTGCGGTCAAGGGAGCAGAGCGAGAGCCGGGAGCGATGATCCAGTCGGTTACACCCAGGCGCACGGCCGTATCGATGACCAGCGCCGCGAGAGAGGCAGGCTGTACGTCAGGGCGGCTCTGTGCCAGGGCCTCAGATGCAGCAGGCGCAAAGAGCGTGGGAGCGGGACGATTGCGGGTGCTCATGCGTGCAGGCGTGGGCTATACGGCCACGAACGTCGCATAATCGGGCGTCGGCGTGGCGTCAAAATGCAAAACGCGGGCCGACGGAGTACTGGGCAGCCCC
>CAYRVP010000113.1:0-1682 GCA_964427845.1 uncultured Caldilineaceae bacterium | reverse complement strand
CGTGCGCCCGTCGCCCGCGCCTTCCCCTACTCCGGGGGCGGGCCGATGGCGGGGGCTCTGGCTGGCAGGCGTGGGCTACACGGCCACGAGCGTGGCATAATCGGGCGTCGGGCTGGCGTCAATATGCAAGACACGCGCCGACGCAGTCTCGGCCAGCGCGTCCAGAATGGTGCATGCCTTGAGCTCGGTCTCGCGCCACTCCGAAGCAGGATCCGATCCGGCCGTTACGCCTGCGCCAACGTAGAGCGCGCCACTGTTCGTGCGCAACTGCATGCAGCGCAAGTTGACGTAGAGGGTAGAAGTACCATCCAGATTGACTGGGCCGAGGTAGCCGCTGTAGAAGCCGCGATCGTAGCCTTCGCGGGTGCGAATGAACTGCAGCGCCTCATTGCGCGGCATACCGCAAACGGCCGAGGTAGGGTGTAACCGCTCGAGCACCCTGTCCGCCAGTGCGGGAAAGTCGTCGGCGTGTGCATGCACATCGAAGCGCGTCTGCAGGTGCACCATACCGCCTGCTGCAATTGTCGCCGGGACGCTTTCGTGCACCTGTGGCGCGCCGGCCTCCTTAAAGACGGTGCGAATATAGGCGCTCACCATCTCCTGTTCGGCCCGCTCCTTGGCGCCCCAGTCGACGGCCGCCAGCGACGAGCCCGCGGGACGCGCACGCGTGCCCGCCAGCGCGACGGTCGAAAGCTCCTGGCCGCGCATGCGCAGAAGCAGCTCGGGGCTGGCCCCAAGCCACGCGCCAATGCCTGGCAGCGTCACGAGCGAAACGAACGCGCTCGGGTGGCGTCGACATAGCACATTGAAGAGCGCGACGGGATCGAAGCCAGGCGGCAGCGCAACCGGCGCTGTGCGTGAGACAACCACCTTAGCGATTTGCGCGCTGCGAATAAACGCAATGGCATCCGCAACCAGCGCTTCAAATGCGGGCGCGTCAAGCGCGCTGTCGGCGGCGTCGGGTGCAGGGTGCCAGCGGCGGGACTGCGGCCGCGCCCCATCGAGTTCGAGCGGCGTCACGCCCGGCGCATCGTGCAAACCAGCCTGGTCCAGGAGGTGATCCGCCGGCAGGAACAGGCTGGGTCGCTCTTCCGCAAAGGGCGCGAAGACAAAGCCGGGCCGGTTGGCAGCAAAACTGACCTGACGAATCTCCTCCGGCGTTTGGGCAGACAATGCGACGACGGTGGACGCGCCAGGCTGGCGCCACAGCGCGACAGCCTGGTCGCGCGCAATCGCCGCGCCATAGAAATCTGCAACTCGCCTCTGGTGTCTGCTCAACTCCCGAACCCTCATGCTATGCCTTCTCACAGGTATTCACTCTCAAACAATACCGCTGCCTCTCATTCTACACAAAGCGGGCCACCTGCGCGGTGGCCTTTCGTCCAATTCGTTGCATTTTTCACAAGTGTCAACTACGGCTTACGCCCCTTCAACGGCATGCAGGCGTGCGGCCGTTCCACAGGATCACTGTCGCGGCGCTGCAGGACCGGCATTTCAACGCACGGGCAAGGCACAAAAGGAAACGGCGCCTGGCTGGATTGCCCAAGCGCCGACCCGTCTAGCTGCGTAATAAACGTATCCTGCGGCTGGGGAGGGGAAGCCGCAGGATACTTGTTACCACATTCTTGTCAGCGCCCTGACGGCTGGGGGGGGTAGCCGCCGGACACTTGTTACCACATTCC
>CAYRVP010000112.1:0-13887 GCA_964427845.1 uncultured Caldilineaceae bacterium | reverse complement strand
TTACCGGAACCGCAAAACTGGGCCTCAGGGCAAGTGGGCAAAACAACGGCAGACCGATGAAATCAGGCCCAATGACACCTTCATCCGCAGGCAACGGCGCAGACGCAAAGGCGCTGGCCGCCTACCGCGCCCTGCCTGCAGTGGATGCGCTGCTGCACGATCCAGCTGTGGCGTTGCTGGACGCGCCATACGGCAGCGCGGCCTTGCTCGATGCGGCGCGCACTGTGCTTGCCGAAGCGCGCAGCGCCATTGCCGCCGGTCAGCTATTGCCGGATAACCTGCCTGCCCGTGTGGCCGCATACCTTGAGGCGCAAGCCCGCCCTTCGCTGCAGCCCGTCATCAACGCCACGGGCGTCATTATTCACACAAATCTGGGGCGCGCACCACTTTCGGCCGACGCGCTGGCGGCGATTGCAGCTGTGGGCCGAGGATACAGCAGCCTCGAGTATGATTTGGCGCGCGGCGCACGTGGCAGCCGCCATGACCATGCACGCGTTCTGCTCCAGCGCATCACCGGGGCAGAAGATGCGCTCATCGTCAACAACAATGCCGCCGCCGTCTATCTTGTATTGGCGGCTTTCTGCCAGGGGCGTGACGTTCTCATCAGCCGCAGCCAACTTGTTGAAATTGGCGGTGGCTTTCGCATGCCCGATGTGATCGTACAAGGTGGTGCGCGCTTGGTGGAGGTGGGAACCACCAACCGAACGCACCCCCGCGACTTCGAGCGCGCAATCACCGCCGATACGGCCGCGCTTCTGCGTGTGCACAGTAGCAACTTCCGCCAAGTCGGTTTTGTGGCCATGCTCAGCCTGGCCGAGATGGCTACGATTGCGCACGATAGCACCGACCGCGCTCCGCTCCTGCTGATTGACGATCTGGGCTCCGGCTCTCTGCTCGATACGCGCGCCTATGGCCTTGACGCCGAACCGCTGGTGCAGGAGAGCCTCGCTGCAGGAGCAGACCTGGTGACCTTTAGTGGCGACAAACTGCTGGGGGGGCCGCAAGCGGGTATCATTGCCGGCCGCGCGCCGCTCATTGAGGCGCTGCGCCGCCACCCGCTGGCGCGTGCGCTGCGCGTGGATAAAAGCACGCTTGCCGCGCTTGAGGCGACGCTGCGCGCCTATGACCGCGGACGCGCTGAGGACGAAGTGCCCGTGTGGCGCATGATTGCCGCCACGCCGGAGAGCCTGCATGCGCGCGCCGAAGACTGGCGGCTGGCGCTGGCGGCCGATGCCCTTGTGGCAACGACCATTGCCGGCGAGAGCGCTGTGGGCGGCGGCTCATTGCCGGGCGAAACGCTGCCCACGCATCTTCTGGCTATCTCTACAGAGCAACCCGACGCTGTGGCGGCGGCGCTGCGTTCCAACCAGCCCCCTGTCATCTGCCGCATTCACAATCAGCAACTGCTCTTTGACCCGCGCACCGTTCTCGCCGACGAGGACGCGACGCTGCTGGCCGCGCTGCGCAAAGTCCTCGCTCCTACCCCCAACTGAGCCATGACGCGCACACTCTACCTCAAACTGGGTGGTTCGCTGATCACCGACAAGCGCACCCCCGAAACGTTGCGTGCCGACGTGCTGCACCGTCTGGCCTCCGAGATTGCACGCGCGCGCGCCGACCGCCCCGAGCAAGCACTGATTGTCGCGCACGGCTCGGGCAGCTTTGGCCATGTGGTGGGGCGCAAGTATGGCACACGCGCGGGCGTCCGCACGCAAGAAGCGTGGTACGGCTTTGCCGCCACCGCCGACGCGGCCGCGCGCCTCAACCGCCACGTTGCCGCCGCGCTGCTTGTCGCGGGGATCCCGGCGTGGAGCATCCAGCCCAGCGCTGCGCTGCGCTGCGTGGACGGGCTAGTGGTGGACGGACCGCTTGCCGCCGTGCGGGGCGCGCTGGCTGCGGGGCTGGTCCCCCTGCTCTATGGCGATGTCGCGCTGGACGAGGTGCGCGGCGGCACGATAGCAGGCACGGAAGAGATCTTCGCATGGCTGGCGCCGCACATCCCCCCGAGCCGCATTGTGCTCGCGGGCGAAGTCGACGGCATCTTCACGGCCGACCCGCTGCGCGACCCGTCGGCCGTGCGCCTGCCAACGCTCACACACGCTGACCTGCCCGCCCTCAGCGAGGGGTTGCGCGGCAGCCACGGTATCGACGTCACGGGTGGCATGGCGGCCAAGGTGAACCAGGCGCTGGCCTTTGTGGAGCAGACGCCCGGCGTTGAGGTGCTGCTCTGCAGCGGGCTTGCGCCGGATAACGTCTACGCGGCGCTGACAGCACCGCGGCCGCAGATAGGGACGTGGGTGCAGGCAGGAGGATAATCGAGAATTGATGATTGAAGAATGGGCTTGTGCTCTCTGTATAGAAGCTGCATTCATGACGGTCGTCAATCATCAGTCGTCAATCATCAGTCGTCAATCATCAAATGCCAATCTCGTCCTACTATGCATCCGCTTACAGCCCCGCGCCTCGAAAGGGCGCACACTGTACCGTCACCTGTGCGCCGCACAAGGGCGCCTGTGCGCCCTATGGTAGAATGTGACGCAGCCGGAGCGCACCCCGTGTCACCGTCGCAGATGCGGCGGCGCGGCCAGGGTGCTTGTGGGCAGAACCTTGAGGAAATGCAATGTCGACGCTGATTACCGTTGTCTCCTTCGTGTTTGTGCTGGGGGTGCTCGTCTTCTTTCACGAGTTGGGCCACTACCTGGCGGCCCGCCGCAGCGGCATTGTGGTGGAAGAGTTCGGCATGGGCTACCCGCCCCGACTCGTCAAGCTCTTCCGCTATGACGGCACCGATTTCACGCTGAACCTGCTGCCTTTGGGTGGCTTTGCGCGCATGAAGGGCGAGGATGCCGGTGACATGTCGCCCGGCGCATTCAACGCTGCCGGCAAGCGCGGGCGCGCGTTTACGCTTCTCGCCGGGCCGCTCATGAACCTTGTGCTGGCCATCATCCTTTTTGCCGCGTCCTTCATGTTGGGCGGCTCCGAGGTACTGCTGGCTTACCCGCAATTGGTCGACCAGCCATCGGCATCGGCGACGGCGCTCGGCCTGCAGCCTGGCGACGTTTTGCTCAAGGCGGGAGGCAGCGATGCATTCGTCAATGCCTTGGCCGGTGCACCCATCCGCACAACGTGGGATGCGCCTGTCTCCGGCCCAGTCGATCTCTCGGTGCTGCGCAACGGCACAAGCACGACGCTGCCCGCGGCTGACAGCGCGCAGGTGGAGAGATTCCTCGAGACGCCGAGCGATTACGTAGGCGTGATGACCACGCGCATCGAGCAGACCGCACCGGCGAGTCCTGCCGAGGAGGCGGGCTTGCAGCCGGGTGACCTGGTATACGAGGTTAATGACACGGTTATCACGCTGGACACCCAGTTGGGCGATGTGGTGCAGACACAGGCGGGCCGTGAACTGACGTTGACCGTGCTGCGCGACAACGCGCTCGTGGCCACGCAAATGACGCCGCGCACCAACCCGCCGGCGGGCCAGGGCGCGCTGGGCGTGCAAATTGGCCCAATGTCCACCTTTGCCCCAATGCCCTTCTTCCAGAGTGTATGGCAGGGGGTTGTGAACACCTTCGGTTACATCGGCCTGGTGCTGGAATTGCCCGTACAGTTGATCATGGGGCGCATGAGTGCCGAAGCGGCGCAGCTTTCCGGCCCCGTGGGAATTGCGCGCGAGGTGGGTGGCGCGGTCAACTCTAGCATCAATTATGGCGTCTTGTGGCCCATTTTGCGGCTGTCGGCGGTGCTCAGCGCCGCACTGGCGATTACAAACCTGCTGCCGCTGCCTGCGCTGGATGGCGGTCGACTGCTATTCATCCTGATTGAGTGGATTCGCGGACGGCGTGTCAGCCCCGAGCGCGAAGGCATGGTGCATATGGTTGGCTTTATGCTGCTGCTGAGCCTCATGTTGATCATCACCGTGCGCGACATCGCCTCGCCGCACGCGACGATTGACTGGAGCATGATCCTGGGGCAGTAGGCTCGGGCACCGAGCACGCGCGCCAGCACTGCCGCAGCATTTGCGGGAAGGCAATTCGCAGAAAATGGCACAGGGTTCCGACATCCCACCAGAGCAGCCGCAAGAGCCGGGGGCGCAGCCCCCGCCTGCGGGCGCGCCTGCGTCGCCCTTGCGCCCGCCCTACTACACAGCTGCGCCCACCGACGCGACACCGGGTGTGCCCACCCCGCCGAGCCACTTTGTGCGCCCTGTCAGTGCGGCCCAGCCGCCACAGCAGCCTGCGCAGCCACTGCCGTCGCAGCCAGCCACGCCGGAGCAGCCGCTGCCCTTGCAGGCACCACCGCAGCAGAGGCCTGCTCAGCCGCTGCCGTCGCGGCAAGGCCTGCCGCAGCAACCCGCGCCGCAGCAGATGCCGCCCCAACAAGCGCCACCATACGGGGCTGGTCAGCCGGCGCAACGGCAGCCTGCACCGCCAGCAGGGTACCAGGCGCCAAACTATGGCGCACCGGGCTATGGCGTGTCAGGACAGCCGCCATCTCAGCCGCAACCCCGCCCTGCGCTCCCTTCGGCCTCGCCTGCGGCAAGCTATCCGCCGCCCAGTGCGCCGCCGCGGCCGCCTTCGCGCAATAGCGCGCTGCGCTGCCCGAATTGCGGCGGGCCCGTGACTTCGGAAACCGAAACGTGCCCCACCTGTGGCGAGGCGCTGCAGGCCAAGCCACATATGGTGCGCTGTCGCCACTGCGGCGGGAAGGGATCCAGCCGGCTCACGCTTTGCCCCCACTGCGGGCGCACGCTGCAGCCTGCGCCTTCGCGTCTGCTCACGATTGGCCTGCCGCTGGTCCTGGGCGCACTGCTGCTCGTGCTGGTCGCTTTCCAAAGTGACTTGGGCAACCCGCTGGGGTGGGCCGGAGGCCGCGCACGTGCCGCGTCGGCGTGGGTTGCGTCGCTGAGCGCTGGCCTTGACCCGCAACTGGCAATTATCCCGGCGCCTGAAAACAACGCCGTGGCTTCCTTGCCCACTGCGCCTGTGGGCGTTGCGCCTGCCGCAGCGGCCGCGACGGTGGAGCCACAAGGCGGGGTGAACGACGGCCTTGGCATGACGAACACGCTCATCGTCACGGCGGGCGAGCCCGTTGCCGGCTTGCCCTTGAGCGCGATCATCTCGACAACCGCCGAGGCAGAGAGCGTTGTGACAGCCTCAGCCGCAATCACCGATGTCGTCGAAGCGGCCACATCAACGCCCCTGCCCACACTCACGTCGTTGCCCACAGGGACGCCCACCAGCCCGCCCACGGCCACGCCTTCCGCCACAGTCACCCCTGCGCCCATCAACTACACAGTGGTGCAGGGCGATGTTGCGCAATCCATTGCGGCGCGCTATGGCATTACGCTGGATGCGCTGCTACTGGCCAACAACCTCAGCGAGTCCGACGCGACACTGCTCCAGCCCGGGCAGTCGCTCGTGATTCCGCTGCCTGGCGGTGGCAACGGTTTAGCCACTGGTTCGATCTACACCGTACGCCAAGGTGACACGCTCATCGGCATTGCCGCCAAGACGGGTGTGCCCGTAGATGAAATCCAGGCCGCGAATGGGTTGAGCAATGCCCAGGCCGCCAGCCTGCAGCCAGGCGACGAACTGGTTATTCCCGCGCCGACACCGCAGCCCACCACCGAGCCAACTGCCACGCCTTTGCCAACCGCTACGCCTGCACCGAAAGCTACGCCCGCGGCAACAGCGACGCAAGCGGCGAGTGCCACGGCGGCGCCCACAACCGCCGCTGCCGCGCCCAACGGCATGCGCCTGCCTGCGCCGCGTCTGCGCGGCCCGCAGGACGGCGTGACCATCGCCTGTGACGCCGGGCAGCTGCAGTGGGAGCCGATTCCCGGCATTGCCGACGATGAGAGCTATCGAGTGCACCTGGGCTTTGTCAACGGGCGCGACGCAACCGGCAACACGCAAATCACCTGGCTCATCCAGCAGGATATCCCTTCGACGATCACGCATGTGGGCATCCCCGCCGACTTCTGCGACAAGTCCCCCGACGCTATGGGCAACCAGTGGCGCTGGTATGTTGAGGCCGTGGCGCCAAGCGGCGGCGCCACTGTGCCCGCGAGCCCCACAAGCGACGTTTGGGGCTTCACGTGGAGAGATTAACTGCTTGACCCCTGCCCGGTTGCGGCTGAAGCAATCGCGCATTTGCACGCTGGAACAAATGATGACTCCTAAACAGAACGACACCAATCGACCGGGCCATCGCCGCCCTCATGTCGCGCCGGACGGGCACGAGGAGCCGAAGCGGCCCGACGCGCTTGAGGCCGACGAAGTGCAGGATGACGAGCTCCTGGCTGCGGCTCTCTTTGCCGAGGACGCGCTGAGCCCTGAAATGCTTGTTGGCACGGCCGAAGAACTGGAAGAACTTGACGACAGCGCGGACCTCGACGACCTCGACGGCATCGAGGCCAGCGAACTAGCCGACCCGGTAGCCGCCGCGCGCACCCGCCTGACTGTGGACGAACTGCTCGGCCGTCTGGTGAATCAGGCTGATGACGTGGCCCTGCGCGACCTCTTCGTGCTTTCGGACCTCTCGCGCGCCGAGGCCGACGCCACGGAGGCGCACTGGCACGCGATTCCGGTTGCGCGCCGCCGCCGCCTGCTGCGTGAGTTAGTGGCAGCTGCCGACGAAGTCGTGGAACTGCATCTGGGGCGGCTGTTGCGCATCGGTCTGCGCGACGACGATGCCGAGGCGAGACGCCTTTCCATCGATGGCCTGTGGGAAGAGGAAGATCCGGCGCTGATTGGCCCTTACGTGCAAATGCTCAACAATGACCCTGATGTCAGCGTGCGCGCCGCGGCAGCGTCGGCCCTGGGTCCCTTTGTGCTGGCAGGCGAGCTGGATGAGATTGATGCTGCAATGGCCATGCGCGCCGAAGAGGCGCTGCTGGCCGTCGTCCATGCCAAGAGTGAGCACATCGAGGTTCAGGCGCGTGCGCTCGAGAGCGTTGCCTATTCGGGCGAGGCCGGACTGCGCCAGCTCATAGAGGATGCCTACTATGCGGCGGAAGAAGAGATGCGCCTGGCTTCGTTGCGCGCCATGGGGCGCAGCGCCGATACGCGCTGGCGATCGATGGTGCGGGCCGAATTGACCAGCCCCGACGCTGCCATGCGTGTGGAGGCTGCGCTGGCAGCGGGCGAACTGGAAATCACATCCGCAACCCGGCAGCTCGTTGCCATGCTGGATGACGACGAACTGGCCGTGCGCCTCGCTGCGATTGACGCGTTGGGCCACCTGGGCGGCAAGGCGGCGCGCACCGCGTTGCGTACACTGGCCGCTGGAGGCGAATCCGAAGAAGCCGAAGCCGCCGAGACTGCTCTCGACGAAATGCTCTTTTACGCCGAGCCCGGGGCGCTGCCCCTTGTCGAAGGCGACGACGAGGAAGCGATCGATCTTGACGATCTTGACCCGATCAGCAGGGGCTATGGAAGCGGCGACGAGGCAGGCAGTGACGATGACAACGACAACGATGACGACGATGATGACTTCGACGACGACGACCGGAACGCGTGATCGCTCGTGAACCTCAAGCTCAAGCGCCTGGTGCGCACCCCCTCTTCCGAGCAGTACGCCCTCTTTGACCTCGACCAGGCTGACGCCGACCACCAACCCGCCACCATCGGCAAGCTTGACCTGCACTACACCGGCGAGGGGATGTACGGCACGCTGTTGCTGTGGGACGACACCATCCGCAACATGCGGCCGCATCTCCGCCGCGACTTTGTCCACGCGCTGCTGGCCGACCTGGCGCAGCCCATGGGTGTGCCCAACGAGTATGTCGTCGAGTTCTTTGCACCCACGCTGGACCACTACGAGGTCATCCACAACGTTGAGGTGGAAGGGCCGGACGGCGAAGCATTGAATGGAGTTCAGGGCGTGACCGCCGAAGCCGCACCGCAACCCGTCCGGCCGGGCGCGCTCCAGGGCGCACCGGCGCGCCACTAGGCCGCCGTGAACACGCTCGCAGGGCTGCTCCCCGTCTTTGCCGAGACGGTGCTTCCCGTCTTTCTGGTGGCATTGGCGGGGTGGGTGCTGGCCCGCTCCATCGAGCTGGATGGGCGCACGCTGGGGCGCGTGCTCTTCTACCTCACAACCCCCATGCTGGTCTTCAGGAGTCTCTACCAGATGCAGGTCACTGCTTCTGCGGTGCGCAATACGCTCATCGTTGCAGTGGTGGTGATGGTGGGCACGGCGGTGCTGGGCTGGCTGGCGGCGTATGATTTGGAGCGGCGCGAGCGTGCGGCCATCACCTTGACGAGCGGCATCTCCAACAACGGCAACATGGGGCTGCCGCTCTGTCTCTTTGCATTCGGTCCTGCAGGTCTGTCGCTCGGCACCGTCTATTATGTAGCCAGTTCGTTCATGACAAACACCGTGGGCTCGGTGATTGCCTCGGCGGGAACGCTGCCGATCGGCAGCGCGATTGCGCAGATCATGCGCGTACCTGTGCTCTACGCCGCCATTCTGGGCCTCGCCTTCAACCGCATGGAGTGGAGCCTGCCCGTGGGCGTATTCCGCGCGGTGGATTTGCTCGCCGGCGCTGCAGTGCCACTCATGCTGGTGATGCTGGGGGTGCAACTGCGCAGCGTCACGCGCGTCGAACCCATGCCGGGTCTTTGGCGCAGCACCGTTGTGCGGCTGCTGGGTGCGCCCGTGCTTGCGCTGGGCGTTTGCGCACTGCTGGGCGTGGCAGGCATGGAGCGCAACGTGCTCATTCTGCAGGCCTCGATGCCCACGGCCGTCATCACGTCGGTCATTGCCACCGAATACAATACGGCCCCGCGCCTTGTGGCTATGGTCATTCTCACCACGACCCTGATTAGCATGGTGACGCTCTCGGTGATTCTGACCATGATGCTGTAGAATGGCCGCGCATGGGCCATTGCGCCGCAGCCCAATGTGCAGAGAGCGCGGCGTGCTGACGAGAATGCTTATGAGTGACGGACAGCCGGACGACAATCAGCCGGACGACAATCAGCCGGACGACAATCAGCCGGAGGAGTACGAGGCGAGTGACTTTGAGCGCAGCGCCGAATTCCTGCGCGTTCTGAATGAGAGCGCGCGCCTGCTGGGGCAGAATCGTCCTGGCGAGGCCGTCGAGCGGCTGCTGCCGTTGCACGAGGCGGCCCCCGCCAATGCTGATGTAGCCATCAACCTGGGGGGCGCGTACATTTTGCAGCGCAAATGGAATCGTGCCGTCAAGGTGCTGCGGCGCGCTGTGGCTGCCAATCGACACAACGCAATGCTGTGGACCAACCTGGGCGCCGCCGAACTGGGCGCGCTCGAGACATCCGGCCCCAAGCAGCAGCAGACTGCGATTGACGCCTATCAGAAAGCGCTGGCCGCCGACCCCAACGCGCCCAACGTGCACTATCACCTGGGGCTGATTTACGCCTACCGTGGCGAGTCGATTCGCGCCAGCGCGTTCTTTCAGCGTGCGGTGGAGGTCAATCCAGCCGACCGCGACGCACACCGCTGGATCGAGCGGCTGGCAGCCATGGAGGGCGAGCGGCCCGCCGGCGACGCGCAGCCGGGTGACGGTGCAAGCACCGCCTCGTCCGGCCCGTCGATCACGGGTCGCGGCACCGCCGCCGATGGCGAGAGCCCTTTTTCACTGAACTGATCCCATGTCCACCCACGGCACGACCTGGCGTACACCTACAGCCCGCTGGCGCGAGAACTCCGAGCGCACCGCGTGGCTTGTGTTGCTCGTCTGCTTTGCCATCTTTCTGGTGCTGGCCGTCGCCGTTCCTGCGGCGGCGCTCTACACCGTGCGCTATGCCAGCGTCGCGCAGGTGGCCAAGCTCGAGCCCACGCAGGGCACGGTGCTGCTCTTTGACCGCCCCGGCGAATCCGAACCCGTGGCAATTTCTGCACAGCGCGACAACATCCATGAGGGTGCGCGCATCGTCGCGGCCGATGAGGCCACGCAGGCGACGCTTGCGCTCAACAGCGATCCAGCCACGGGCGACACGCTTGGCAGCGTCCAGCTTTACGCCGGCACGGACCTGACGCTTACGCGGCTGCGCAGGCCCGTATTTGACCGCAGCCGCGAGCCCTTCCGCACGCAAATTGTGCTGAATGGTGGCCAGGCGCGCATCTTCACCAGCCAAAGCGACCACCGCGCAATCGAGGTTACGTTGGAGACGCCGCACGGCATAATCATGCTCACGCCGGGCAGTTACCAGGTCTCGGTATCGGAGGAGGGCACCGAGCTGACGGTGCGCTCAGGTGAGGCAATGCTTTCGCATGTCGCGGGTGATGAGCTGACAACCGGCGCGGGTCAGCGTGCGTGGCTATTGGCCAGCGGCGACACGGGCCAGGCGGCGACGCCCGAAATCAACCTGGTGGAGAATGGCAACTTTACGCCGCCTGTTCTTGATAGTTGGCCCAGCTACCAGATTGCCGAGGCGTCCACCACGCCGGGCAAGGTGCAATTCAGCGAGGGTGAGGACGGCCGTCAGGTGGCGCAGTTCATCCGCATGGGCGACGAGAAACTGCACACCGAAGTGGGCATCAGCCAGGAGGTCAACAAGGCCGTCAATGTCTATGATGACCTGCGCATTCAGTTGGACGTGAAGGCGCTCTTCCAGAGCCTGCCCGGCGCGGGCAGCCTCAACTCCGAATTTCCGCTGCGCGTCGAACTCTCCTATCGCGACGTCTACGGCAAGGATCTCGCCTGGGGGCACGGCTTCTTTTACCGCGAGCCGGAAGCAGGCGAACCTTATCCCCAAGTGGTGGATGGTACACGCGTGCGTCAGGGGCAGTGGTTTACCTACGTGTCACCGAACCTGATTGATGTGCTGTCGGCGCAGGGCACACGGCCTGCGTTCATCAACAGCCTTCGCATTTACGCCAGCGGCCATAATTATCAGAGCATGGCCAGCGAAGTCTATCTGCTGGCTGAATAACATTTGCGGTGCGGGCGCGCCGCTTCCTGTGGCATCCTCAAAACTCACTCCAGCAATCCAATCCACGCAGGGCAGCGTGCCTGCATACGCGCCGCGTCTGCGCGCCCTGTGGCTGGTCGCGTCGATCTGCTTTTACCTGGCGGCTACTTTCCATCAGTTGGGTTTGCCTGGTCTCCACTATGATGAGGCGCGCGAGGCCGGCCAGAACGCGATGGAATTGTTGACCGGCGCGCCGGTGACGGCATTCCGCGACGCAACGATCCAGTTTGCGGGCGTGCAACTGCCGCTCATGGTGCAGGATTACATTGGCGCGCTCAATGTCTATTTGGCGCTTCCCTTCCTCGCCCTCAGCGGCATTGGCGTACCCAATTTGCGCGCCCTTGGTATCCTCACGGGGCTGGCGGCATTACTGCTGCTCGAGCGTGTGGTATCCACGTGGCTGCATCGGCGCGACGAGCACCCGGCCCGGCGTGTTCCGCTCACCACAGGCGGCCTCATCGCCGTGACGCTGGCAGCAACCGCGCCCAGCTTCATCTTCTGGAGCCGTCAGGGCATCTTTGTGACCAACCTGACCCAACCGCTTGTGCTGTTCTGCCTCTGGCAGGGTATGCGCTGGCTGCAGGTGGGCACGCGCCGCAACCTGTGGATGGCGGCCTTTGCGGCAGGGCTGGCGCTCTATGCCAAGCTGCTGGCCATCTGGGTAATCGCTCCCTTTTTCCTGCTTGCGACAGGGGCTTGGCTTATGGCAAAGCGCAATGAGCGCGCACCACGTCTCGGTTTCGGCGCACTTGCGGGCGCAGTCGTGGCCCTGGCGCTGCCGCTGCTGCCGCTGCTCATCTTCAACCTGCAGACGGGTGGCACGCTGGTCACGATTGGCGGCAACGCGGCCATAAGCTATTACGGGGTGGACAACGCCAACTTGCTCGGCAACCTGGGTGTACGCTTGCCCCAACTTGCGCAGGTGCTGGCCGGGAGCCAGTTCTGGTACCTTGGCGCGACATTTGCCAATCGCGCCGCACCGTGGATTGCGCTGCTGCTTGTGATGGGCGGGCTTGTCGCGTCGTGGCGCACCTTGGCCGCGCCGCTGCTGTTGGTTGCGCTGGCCTTTGTCAGCAGCCTCGTTACGGTGAGCGACCTTTTCATCACCCACTTTGCGCTGTTGCTGCCATTGTTGACCGGGCTGACCGCGATTGGCGCAGCCGCCATTCTCGAGCGCGGCGCAAGCCTGCGCGCACCGGTGCGGCGCACACTGGTGGCGCTGGTGGCACTCACCATCCTGCTCTGGAGCGCAGGGGGCGCGGTGGCTACGGTGCGCTATCACAGCGCACTGACACGTAGCGGTGGCCTGGCCGACCACTCCGACGCATCCTATGGACTCGCCTACTTTCTGCAATACAACGGCATGGGCGCGCCAATTGCACTGGACTGGGGCATGGATGCCGGCGTGCGCTTCTTGAGCGAGGGTGCGGTCACGCCCATCGAGGTGTTTGGTTATGGTTCGCCCGCAGCGCCTGATGCTGCGTTGGCGGCGCGCCTTTCGCCCTATCTGGGCGATGCACACAACGTCTACCTGCTGCACGCGCCGGGGCAGGAGGTCTTTCGCGGGCGGCGCGCCGTGCTCGAGCAGGTGGCGGCGGCGCGTGGCTTGCAGATGGTGCTTGTTGAGGGTTTCGCGCAGCGCGATGGTGCCCCGATCTTCGAGGTTTGGCGCGCCACGCCGTGATTGCGCGCTGCCGATTGCGCCGCTTATACTCGAAACGTATTGAGGGCGGCAGTTTCAACGCAAGGGCGCGAGGTGCGCAAAGACGCAAGGAAAAGCAAGGGCATGTACAAGCCCAATCCCAGGATTTGCATAGGTGCTTTGTCACTCGCACGCAGCTGCTTATCCTGCTGTTGTCGTTCCTGGCGTCCTTGCGCACCTCGCGCCCTTGCGTTGAAACTGCCGCTCTCACCGCAAACTCGGTTTAAGCCGGCGCGCTGGCCACGGCAGGCGCGGCCTTGTCGAGCACCAGGCACGCCTCGCGACCGAACGCGATAGTCACAGCTTCGCCCTGCGTGGGCAGGCTGAGATGCGGGTTGTTGAACTTGTCAAGCAGCACAATTGAGTCGCCCACGCGAATCTGCATGCGCACGATGGAGCCCAGGAAGGTTATGCTCTCAAGAATTCCTGCGAGCTGATTCTCCGGCGCTGCGTCGTCCGCTCCGTTCACGCTTTCGTTCGCATTCTCCACATTCATCATGAGCAATTCGGGGCGCAATGCCAGCGCCACCTGTGTGCCTGCTGCGTGCGCCAGCGGCGGCACGGCATGCACAGGCTGCCCCTGCACCGTGAGAAGGCCGGCGTCGGGGTCCACCACCTCAGCCGTCAACGTGTTGAGCGTGCCCACGAATGAGGCCACAAAGCGCGTTTTGGGGAAGTTGTAGATCTCAAAGGGTGTGCCCACCTGCTCGACACGCGCGTTGTTCATCACCACCACGCGGTCCGAGAGCGAGAGTGCCTCTTCCTGATCGTGCGTCACGTAAATGGTGGTGATGCCCAGCCTGCGCTGAATCTCGCGGATTTCGTTGCGCAGCGATACGCGGATCTTGGCATCCAGCGCCGAGAGCGGTTCGTCCAGCAGGAGCAGCTTGGGGCGAATGGCGAGCGCGCGCGCCAGCGCCACGCGCTGCTGCTGCCCGCCCGAAAGCTGAAAAGGATAGCGCCCACCCAGATCCTCAAGCTTGATCAGCGCGAGCATCTCCTGCACCCGCTCCCTGATGATATTTGCGGATTTGCCCCCCACCTTGAGGCCGAAGCCGATGTTGTCGGCCACCGACATGTTGGGGAAGAGCGCATAGGACTGGAAGACCATACCGATTTCGCGCTGGTTGGGGCGAATGTTGGTGATGTCCTTGCCATCCATCATCACCTGCCCGGCCGAGGGCGCCTCAAAGCCCGCCACCATGCGCAGCGTCGTGGTCTTGC
>CAYRVP010000111.1:0-14004 GCA_964427845.1 uncultured Caldilineaceae bacterium | reverse complement strand
TGAACTCGACCCTAACTACGAAAAACTACTGCTCTCTACGTGATTCGAGTTTAGTGCCTCCATCCTCTTTCTCACTCAGTGTCGAAGAACATTCGCTCCGATGTGTAGTCCTTCGTAGTACCTTGCGTCATTGCCAACCTTGCGCCCGTCAGCTGTTCCCT
Organism: uncultured Caldilineaceae bacterium; assembly: GCA_964427845.1. Lineage (GTDB taxonomy): Bacteria > Chloroflexota > Anaerolineae > Caldilineales > Caldilineaceae > UBA5069. The sequence continues at coordinate 13,843 of CAYRVP010000111.1, read as the reverse complement.
TGCGCCCTTGCGTCCGATGGTCGCCGTTAGGACGCAGGGTGCTTGCCGTAGAGCACAGCCGCCGGCAGCAGCACCTTGTAGACGGCGCGGAAGTAGTAGTAAAGGTTCACCTGCCCACTGCCCGCTGCACTGAAGGGGTCGCGCAGAAAGGTCAGTCCCGGCGCCTCGCGCATGCCCACGAAGTTGAAGTTGCCGAAGATAAGGCTCTTGGCTGCAGCCGCCACCCCAGGCACCCAGTCGCTGTTCTGCACCGGATAGCCCCACAGTGCATTGACATTGCCGTTGGGTGTATTCACGAACTGCCAGTTGTTGCCCGTGAGCGCGAGGAAGGCGTAGTGCGTGGCGCGCTTCATCAGGAATTGCGCGCCGTCGGCGTAGCCTCCCTCCAGGTTGCGGATGACCAGCGGCACATCGGTCGCCTGCACCGCCGCAGCCGCACCCAGCGTCACACTCGTGCCATTGGCGAGGGCCTCCGTCACGAGCAGGTTGTTGTGCGTGAGCGCCAGCGCCCTGCCCACGTAGTCGTTGAGGAATTCCACCAGGCGCGAGTCTTCGTCCTGCAGGATCTCGTCGGAGAGCTGGATCTTCTTGGTGTATTTCTGCAGCGTGAGCGCATGCTGGCCGAGCACAGGCGCATCCCTGTCAAAGGCCGCCGCTTCGGCAGAGCTCACGAACACATTCGCCGTGCCGGCGTCGTAGGGAACGTTGACCGTCGTGCCCACGCCCGGCACCCTGCGCACGCCCAGCGCGCCCGCGAGCATGCCCTCGTTGCGTTTGGCGATGATGCCCTGGTAGTGGCCCACAGGCACGGTGTAGCCGCCATCGGCGGGGGTGCCGATGTTCATGTCCGTGTCGTTGGATGCGCGCAGCTCACGCACCGAACCGGCATCGCCCGTGCGCACGTAGTGGGCAATCGCGCGTTCTTCACTGTCACCCCGGCGCGTGCGCAGGTTGAGGTTGGGAATCTCGACCGCCACCACCGGCGACTGCACTTGCGCCGGCAGGGAGTCGGAGGAGCCGGATATGCCACCCCCTTCCAGCGCCAGCCGCTCCTCGCGCGCCAGTTGGCGGTTGAGCGCCTCCACCTCGACCATGGTCTCGTCAAACGCGCGCTCGTCCTCCTCTTCGAGCACGCCCTTCTCGCTGATTTCCGTCGCCTTGGCCACCAGCTCCGCCTTCTGGCGGCGCAGTTCAATCACGCGCATGTCCCTTGCTCCTTTTCCTCAGCCCTGACTGTTGAGTATTGTCTCGCTCACGCGGCTGCCAGGCGCAGCCGCCGCACCCTGATTGCCTGTTGCTGCTCTGCCTGCCCGTGCGCCGGCGCATCCAGCGGCTGCGCGCTTACCGACTCCGGAGCGGCGGTCTGTTCAGTCGGCGCTTTGGCTACCGGGCTTATGTCTTCCGGTGCTGGGGCTTCGCCAAAGTCTGATGCAACGATTTCGTCTGCGCCCTGTTCCCCGTCTCGTGCTCCCTCCGTTCTGTCCGTCCCCTCCCGCCCCGGCCACTCACGTACGTTCACCTCCGTCTGCGGATAGGCAGGAAAGGTGACCGGAGACACTTCGTACAAGCGCACCTCCTTGAGCAGACGCAGCCGTTCACCCTTCTCGCCATAGCTCTTCTCGTCCTCGATGACCGAAAAGCCAAAGGACATCTGGCTCACATCGCCGCGCCGCACATTCTCCAGAAATCCTGCGTAAAGTGATCCCTCCGGCGGGTCGATTTCCACGCGCAAGCCTCTGCCATCCTCGGCCAGCCGCAGCGTGCCGTTGGTCGTGCGGCCCAGCACAAAGGCCGGGTCATGGTTCCACAGCGCGCGCACGTCGCCCGTGAGTGCAGTTCCAAATGCACCCGGCGCAATCCGCTCGCGAAAGCCGCCCAGGTCCTCCGACCACTCCCCAAAGACCGCCGCATAGCCCGCCAGCGTGGCCGCACCTGTCTCTCCCTGCCGCACTTCCAGCGCCGCCTCAAAGCACCGCTTCTCCATCCGCATCAGTCCTCGCTCTGTGTCCATTCAGGTGCGCATATACGCCACTCAGCTCGGCTGTTGCCGTTCCCTGCAGTTGCAGTTCCTTGCGTCCTTCGGCAGTCCCTTGCGCCCTTGCGTCAGGCAGTTGGCCGTTTGCCGGTGTCATGTTGAGCGGCACGAGATACTCGTCGCCGCCCTCGACCGGGTTCATGTTCTCCAGTGCGCGGATATCGTTGACGCTCAGCCAGCCCCACTGCCGCCCCAGCGCATGCGCCTGGAAGCGGGTCATCGTGTCCGCCTGCAGGATGCTGTCGCGCACATGCTCCACGAAGTAGACCTTGCGCTCGCTTGCCGTCATGAGGCTGGCGTGGATCACCTGCTCGATCTGGCGCAGGTAAGGCCCCAGGCTGAACTGCAGAAACTCCATGTACTGGTGCTCGATATTGGAAAAGGTCGCCTGCTCCATATCCCCAATCAGGTGCGGCGGCACGCCAAACGCGCGCGCAATCTCCGTCACCTGAAACTTCCGGCTCTCCAAAAACTGCGCCTCCTCGGGTGGCACAGAGAGCGGAATCACATCCATCCCCTCTTCCAGGATGCGCACGCGGTGCGCATTTGCCAAGCCTTCGTGCTCCCCCGCCCAGCCGGCGCGCAGGTTGGCGTATGCCTTGTCGCTGAGTGTGCCGGGATGCTTGAGCACCACCCCCGGCCGAGCGCCGTTGCCGAAGAAACGTGCGCCAAACTCCTGTGTGGCCAGCCCCAGCCCCACCGACTCGTTGATGAGCTGCCGCACCACCGAGTAGCCCGTCACGCCGTTGCCGCTGAGGCCGCGCAGATGCAGCACCTTCCACTGCGGGAGCCAGATAACACCCCCTGTGGGCAGAGTGCAGCGGTAGACCAGTGCGCCGCCGCGCCGCTCGACCTCAACCCTGTCCGGCCGAAGCGGCCACAGCGCCGTCACCGTGCCCGCATCCGACCACGCGATCTCGGCGTAGCTGTTGCCCCACAGCAGCACCCCCTGCATCAGCCAGCGGCGCAGCTCGAACGCGCTCATCTCGGGGTTGGCTTGCTCGTGCAGCAGGGAGTAGAGCGGATGCTCGGGTGAGCGTTCCTTGCCGCGCGGCGAGAGCCTCCTGTACACCGGCAGCGGCAGCATCGCCACCGAGTTGGCCAGGATGCGCACGCACGCCAGCACCGCCGTGTGGCGCAGCGAACCCTCTTCCGAGACGGCCACGCCCGCCGTCGTCGTGCGTATCCCGTCAAGCGACGCGAGCACGGCGCTCTCCACGCTGCCGGGTGCGCTTTGCCGCTTCTCTTCAGGCTCGATACCGAGCAACCGCTGCCACCAGCCCATCCTTGCTCCCGCAACAAAAAAAGACGCCACGACTCAATGGTCATGGCGTCTAGGCGCTCTCGGATATTCAGTTCAGTAAATTGAAAACGCAGCCAGCGCCGGTTGGGGCGTTCCCCCGACACACGCCATCGCAACAGCGTGTACACCCCAACTTGCACTGACAAGATTATAGCACAGGTGTTCGGTACGCGCAAGGCGGAACTTGTTGCAATAATCGCAACAAATTGGGGTCGTTTGTCCCTTGACGTGCGCCCGCCGCAGGCGCAAAATGGGTAGAACTGCACCCTCCCTCCCATACGTTGTGTTCTCTCTTCCCCGAGGAGACTTCCCCATGCAATCCAGACGTCCGTTTGCCCGCGTCTTCGCCCTGCTGGCCTGTTTGTCGTTGCTGCTCGCTGCGGCCCCCGTAGCAACACCCGCCGCGCGGGCGCAGGAGCCCGCACCGGTTGCGCCTGCCAGCCCCGATGTGCTTTCTTCCATCAGTGGCAAGGTGACAACTGGCGGCGCACCACTCTCCGGCGTGAAGGTGACGGCCACACTGGCAGGCAAGCCGCGGATCATTTTGCTGCCTGGTGTTATGGGTACCGAGCTGAAGAATACCAAGTCCTGCGGCGACGGTGCGACAGGCAAGCTCTGGATCGACTTGCCCCTCATCAATTTGGGCAAGCTGGATCCCCTTTACCTGAACCAAAACGGCAACGGCCCCCGCGACACCTGCAACAAGATTGAGCCAGCAGGCCGCACCTGGGTTGCGCTATTTGAGAATCCCTATGGCGAGTTCGTCAGCAAGGCGACCGCTGCCGGCTACAGCGTGCTCTCTTATCCGGGATTTGACTGGCGGCTGGACCTGCGCGTCCAAGCCGAGAAGCTGGATAAATGGATCAGCGCGAACGCCACCGGCTCTGTCCCTATCTACCTTGTAGTGCACTCCATGGGTGGCCTGCTTGCCCGCGCCTTCGTCTCCAATGCCGCGCGCGCCGGCAAGATTGCCGGAGTCGTTACCGCCGGCACTCCCTACCTTGGCGCACCAGTCATGGCCCAGCGTATCGTGGACGGTAAGACCGGGTCCGGGGCCGACAAATATCTGAAGCAGTACCAGATGAAGGAGATCGCCCGCTATTCGCCAGGCATCCAGCAGCTTCTCCCCTCGCCCGCCTATTTCAGTGGCAGCCCCGACTATTACATCGTGAAGGACGGCAGTCCCCTCTCCTACGGCGCCACCGTCGATCACCTTGTCGACTGGAACCACATCAACCGCGACATCATGGGCAAGGCGACCGGCTTCCACAATGATCTTGATGGCTTCAACAAACCGTTTTTCGCCGCGGGCAGGTACACCGCGCTGTATTCGGCAGCGTATCGGACCCCTATGACTTACGTGCAGAAACCGTGTTCGTCGGCAGAATCCGAGGTCTGCTTCGTGACGAGCCTCTATATGCGTGGCGACGCCACCGTTCCCCTCAAGAGCGCGTCGCTGGACCAGCTCGCCGCCGACACCCGCACCGGTGTCACCTTCTGTAACGTCATGCCTGGTGCCGATGCCAAAGAGCACGGTGGTCTCTTTCAGGATGACCGTTTCATCGCCAACGTCTTTGCCGCAATCAAGGGCGATCCGCTTCAATACTGCGCGCCTGCTGCTGTCTCCGGAGCCCAGGTCGCGGTCGAGGCTCCGGCCTTTCGCGAACTGACCGTCTGGGGTCAGGGCCGCGTGCGCGTGGTCAACGGCGATGGTCTCTTCGCCGGCATTGATGACGCAGGGCTTGTGGTCAATAACCTGCCCGACGTCACCTACACACTCACCGACGGCGGCGTCTTCATCACCTTGTCGCTCAATGCCGCTTATCGCATTGAGATCGTCCAGGAAGGCGACCAGCCCATGCAGGTGGTCGCATCGGACTTCGGTTTGGGAGCCACGGTCGACCAGTTTACCGCCCAGGCGCAGTCGCTCTTTGAGGGCGTGCCTTCCGCTCCAAGCGGGACTCTCACCCTCCCCGCCGCCGGCGCACCGCTCGCCCAGCTCACCCTTGCCCTCGACGCCAACGCCGACGGCACGCCCGAGCAGATACTCCCGCCCGACGCCGTGCTCATAGACCCCACGCAGGCGCAGGACGTGACGATGCCCAGCAGCAGCATCACGCTGGCGGGGGCGAAGGACGCGCAGGGGCGCTTCACAGCCAACGCCACGGTAACTGTGGCGGCGCAGGACAATGCCGGCGGCTCCGGCCTGCTGGCAAGCTGGTACAGCCTGAATGGGGGCGGCACATGGCAGAAGTACAGCGCGCCCGTCGTTGTGCCGCCCGGTGCAGCTACATCCGTCCAGGTCTACGCCACCGACAAGGCGGGCAACCAGGAATACCCGCCCAAGGAGCAGCCGCTCGCCTTCGCCGCTGCGCCTGTCAAGCTCTTCCTGCCCGCCATCCACGGCCCCAACGTGCAGGCCACCGCACAGCCTGCCACGCAGTCTGAACCCGCCGCACCGGAGGCTGCCCCGCTCCCCATTGGCCCGCAGCCCGCTGCGGTGGCAGAGCCCGCCGTCGTCGCTGCGCCTGCACTTGCATGGACGGCATACACAATTGCCGACGGAACCTACAGTTTCGCCAATCTTCCTGCCGGCAACTATGAGGTGACCGCCGAGAAGAGCGGCTACACCATGACGCCCGCCTTTACACAGCCGGTGGTTGTGATCGTGGGCGTTGAGGCCCAGAACAAAAACTTCACTGCCACGCTCTTAAGCGCCACCGACATGAAGCTCATCCCCGCCGGCCCCTTCCAGATGGGCTGCGCGCCTGACGACACGAAGTGTTGGAGCGATGAGAGCCCCCTGCACACCGTCACCCTCAGCGCCTACGCGATTGACACCTATGAGGTGACCAACGCGCGCTACGCCGCCTGCGTGGCCGCCGGCAACTGCACCGCGCCCGGCTCCACGCAGGCATACTCACACTCTCGCGGATTCTATGAGTACTACGGCGTCGCCCAGTACGCCAACTTCCCGGTCATCTACGTGAATTGGCACGAGGCCACCGACTTCTGTGCGTGGGACAACAAGCGGCTGCCCACCGAGGCCGAATGGGAGAAGGCCGCGCGCGGCAGCGCCGACACGCGCATCTTCCCCTGGGGCAATCAGACGCCCGACTGCACACTGGGCAATTTCTACAACAACGCAACCAGTCCGTACTGTGTGGGCGAAACAACCGCAGTCGGCTCCTACCCAACCGGGGCCAGCCCCTACGGCGTGATGGACATGAGCGGCAACGTCTATGAGTGGGTGAACGATTGGTACCAGAGCAATTACTACGCCACCTCGCCCGCCAACGACCCGCCGGGCCCCGCTACAGGCAGTTACCGCGTCTTGCGGGGCGGTTCCTTGGTCGACGACTTCAGGCTCGTGCGTGCCTCGGGCCGGTACGGCGACTATCCTGGCCGCGGGGTCAACTACAGCGGGTTCCGGTGTGTCCGCTCGCAGTGATTCTGTTGGTCTGGTTGCTGTTGTTATGGCTTTTTGAAGGTCGTTGCTGTTCTGCTTTTCTGTTCTTTGGCTGTTGTTGCCGTTCGCGGGGGTGTGGGGGCTTTGCCCCCACACGCTGCGCAGCAGCGGATCGCCGCAAATTTTCAGGGGGTTCCTGTGGGCAAGCCCTACCGCCACCTCTGGCGCGACATCACCTCGTTTGAAAACCTGCTGCTCGCCTTCAAGAAGGCAGCGCGCGGCAAGCGCAGCGAGCCCGGCGTGGGCGCGTTCCAGTTCAATGTGGAAGAGAACCTGCTTGTCCTGCGCAGCGCACTGCTCGACGGTTCCTACGCGCCCGCCGGCTACACCAACTTCCTTGTGCACGACCCCAAGCGCCGGCTTATCTCCGCCGCGCCCTTCCGCGCCTGTGTCGTTCACCACGCCCTCATGAACGTCACCGGCCCCCTCTTCGAGCGCCGGTGGCTTCCGTCGGGGCGGCGCATACCCCACGGGGAGCAGCCCATACGGCGCGATGGACATGAGTGGCAACGTCCGCGATTGGGTCAACGACTGGTACATCACAGACGCCAACGAGTTGCGCCTGGGCACTAGCCCGTGGCTCTTCGACACCGACTGCGGCCAGATCAGCGACACCACCAAACTCTACAACCTGGCCAACCCGCTCAACAGCGATGGCGATGGCCTCATCGACGCTCGAGAGCGCCGTCGTGGATAGCAACGAAATCGAAGACGATTTTGACAATCTGGGCGCACTTTCTCCTGACGGCAAGAGCTTGCCCTTCATGCGCAGCGATCCGGCCGGCTCCCTTGCCAAGCTCGTATACCGTATGCAGTACGACGTCACCAACACGCCGGAGAATGAATCCGCTGCGCTTTGGGGCAAGGAGGGTCGATCGCTTTAAAACGCAACCGAGTTAACGCGTCCAGCATTGTCAATCAACGGCACCATCAGGAAGAGGCAATGAACATGTCTGGCAGACACACTGTCGTGCGTTTCACAGTTGCTGCAGTTGTAACACTCTTCTTCATGTTTCTCGTTGCACCCGTGGCGTTAGCGCAGGACGCGCCTGACGTCGCGCCGACTGCCGTCACAACCGCTTCGGTCGCCATCACTGCCACAACACCGGCCTCCGTCACCTACACGCGCGTGGCTGCCGGCAGTGCGCACACCTGCGCACTCGGCAGCGACGGCTTCATGCGCTGCTGGGGCTTGAATGCACTGGGCCAGGTGGGCGACGGGACATTTGTTGCGCGCCATGTGCCGGTTACCGTTGCCAATGTGCTCACGGATGTTGTTGACTTCGACGCACGAAGCTTCGGCAGCATGGCCGTCACCGCCGATGGTGGGCTTTGGCATTGGGGCAATGTCATGCTTCTGCCCTGGATGTCGGAACCGACCCTCTTCGACCGCGATCTCAACATAGCGTTTGATGCAGTCTCACTCAACTATTCGCACTTCTGCGCACTGAGCGGCGGCGATGCCTACTGCTTCGGCATGAACTACGACGGCGAACTGGGCGACGGCACCACAGATACAAGTGACAACCTCGTCAAGGTTGTGGGTATTGATGAACCCATCCAACAGATGAGTGTGGGCGGGGGGTACACATGCGCTGTTCTCGAATCGGGAACCGTCAAGTGCTGGGGCCAGAACTGGGCAGGCCAACTTGGCGACGGCACGCAGGAGGCGAGCAGCTCACCCGTTACTGTGATTGGCCTTTCCGAATCCGCATCTGAAGTGCAGGCAGGTTCAGATTTCACCTGTGCTGTGCTGCAGAGCGGCGGCGTGAAATGCTGGGGTTACGTGGAGTACCCGCAGTCAAGCCCGATTGCAATTCAAGGTCTCGTTGAACCTGTTGAAAAGTTGTCCATCGGGCGCGGGTTTGCCTGCGCCTTAAGTGCCGGCTCCATACAATGCTGGGGCGAGAATGAATCCGGCCAGTTGGGCGTGCCGGCCTCGGAGCCAGTGTGGAACGCTGGCGCGCCCGTCGACCTGCCAGGGAAAGCGATTGACGTCAGCGTGGGCGACCACCACACCTGTGCAGTGCTTGAAGACGGCAGCATCCACTGCTGGGGTAGTGATCAGCGTGGACAGCTTGGCCGCAACCGCCAGGCCGAGCGCCCAATTCCTGTTGCCGTTGCCCAGCCACTTATCGTAACGCAGGTTGCTGTGGGTGGCACAGGCTATGGCCAGTCATTCACCTGCGCCGTCTTCGCCCCCGAAGGCGCACTTCGTTGCTGGGGTGCCAACGACGCAGGCACGCTCGGTCTGGGCGAAGAAGCTGCTACCGTCAGCCGGCCGACGCTTGTGACGGGGCTGGAGTCCGGCATCGTGCAGGTAGTCGCGGGCCAGGAGCATGTCTGCGCCCTGAATAGTGACGGTGAAGTCTCCTGTTGGGGAGCCAATTGGAGCGGTCAACTGGGAAGCAGTGTTGAGTTTGCCCTGACACCACTCCAGGTCACAGGGCTGGGCGGCAGGGTGAGCAGCATCAGCGCAGGCGACCGCTACACCTGCGCATTGCTTGAGGATGGCAGCGTGCGCTGCTGGGGCGCCATTGTGCCCGGTATGGAAAATGGGCGTGCCGTCAAATACTCGATGACCCCTGTCACACCCGCAGGACTCGAGACAGGCGTTCAGCACATCGTTGGTGGTGGGGGCCATGCCTGTGCTCTCCTGGAAGATGGCGCTCTGCTCTGCTGGGGCAGCAACAACAGCGGGCAAATTGGCAATGGCGAGCAGGGTTATGACCTGGTTGCGCCTACAGAGGTCGCGCTGGATGCGACGCCCGCGACCATGGCTCTGGGCGTTGACTTCACCTGCGCCCTCATGCCCAACGCTGACACAACTTGTTGGGGGGGTGGGTCCTCAGTCTGGATGCAGCCAGTCTCGCGTTCATCCAACGGTTTGACGCCAACCGTCGTCAGCCACCTTCCAACCGACATTCAGTCACTCGCAGCCGGCGGCGACAACCTTTGCACCGTCTCCAGCAAGGGTGCATTGGCGTGCCTTGGTGACAATGAATTCGGCCTTCTTGGAAACGGCCAGGCGGACTCCTTGGCAAATCGCTTGACGCCGGTCATCGGTATGTCGAGCGGCGTCGCATCAATCGCCATCGCAGAGACACACGCCTGCGCAATTCTCGATGGCGGCAACCTTTGGTGCTGGGGTAGCGACGGCGACGGCCAACTGGGCCTTGGCATTACCGGCCGTCTGGCATCGCCCAGCCCTGTGGAGGCCGCTCCAGTCACAGATGCCTTGCTGTCGGCGCAGACGGCCGCGCCGGGTTCGATCCTCACGCTCAGCGCCTTCAACTTCGCGCCAGAGCAGGATGTCAGCATTGCCGTCAATGGCAAAGTGCTCAAGGCAACAACACCGATCACGGCAACGGCGTCGGGCGCTTCTTCCCTATTCATCAATACTGCAGGAGCGAAACCTGGTTATTACCGCATCGAGATCTCGTCAGCCCCCGCGCTGACAACGAGCGCACCCATCTCCACGGGCGTGGATCTGATTCTTACGAAGACGGCGCCTTTGCTTGCTCAGCAGGGCGGCGGACTGCCCAGAATCGCGCTGCTGACGGTGGCGCCGCGTGACGCCTCGCTGGCGCCAAGGAGCGCACCTATCATTCTTCTCACAATCTCAACTGGCGCCAATCTGCGCCGCACACCTGCCGGTGATATCCAAGGCAATGCAACAGCCGGCATGCAGGTGATCTACGACGCCGCAACCGCTGCCACCGTCACCAATCCGCTTGAATTGCAGGTGCCGGGCAACGATGGCTTGGTGACCCTGCAGGGCCAGGGCATCGACAACAACCCTTGGGTGCCGGTGCTGTTGGCGAGTGGCGAAACCGCCTGGGTGGGCGCCGTCGTGATTGAGTCCGCCAGCACGGAGTGAGCGCACGCGAGCACCAGGTTGAGATCTGATGGACAGCCGGCCGGTGCATTCCCTAATCGGCGCGTGAGGGCATAACCTGGCTTATCAGGTTACGCCTGCGTAGGCTTCATCGCTCTACGGTCGCCCCTGGCCCAGGATGCACAACAAGAAGAGACGCCAGACAGAGAGGATTCGTCCTTCTCTGCCTGGCGTATCGCGCTCCGAGAAATGAGATAGGGGTGATGCATTATGTACAGCGCATCGGTGGCGGGACTCCCCCGAGTGACGCTACTGAAGCAGCGTCTGGTCCATTGCCTATTCCTGTGCTTGGTGTTGTGAAGAGTCTCTCTTTCCACGACCCGTTTGTTGCGACTTCTGCAAATTCAACCAGTTCGTGACATTTGCCCCTTGACAGTGTGCACTCTGCAGCGCACAGTATTCTCAAGCACGTTGTCACTTCTACCCTTCACGCGCTCCTTCCTCCGGAGGCCCCATGATCTCCTCGCGTCCACGCAAACATGCGCAAGCCCAAGGTATTGCGGGCGAATCCTCGCGACGCCGCGCTGCGCGGCAAGGCGGCGTACACATGCGAGCCGGTCCGCGGTGCGTTGTTCCTTCTGGGACCGCGTACGCTATCGCAGCACTGCTTGTTCTCCTCATAATTGTGCTGGGGAGTTCAACCCACGCCGTGGCATCTCCACGCGCCGACGAAGCCGCCGCGCCGCCGGGCTGGAGCTTGTTAAGGCTTCCGGCCGAAGAGAATTACTCATACCGACTCGCCGTTCACCCGCGCGCTGCGCGCACGCTGCTTCTGGCCAAGCATGGCGAACTATACCGCAGCAACGATAGCGGGGAGACCTGGACGGGCGTTCTCGGCGCCACTGTGCTGGACGTCGCCTATGCGCCTTCGTTGCCGACCCGCATTTATGCCGTAGGGAAAAGCCCCACTACTTACGAGACCGTTTTCATGCGCAGTGACGACGACGGCGCGTCATGGACGGAATTCCCCCTCCCGGCGGGCCTCTGCTACCTGACCGTGGCCCCCTCTGCGCCCGACCGCATCTACGCGCGCCAGTGCACCGAGTCTCTCAGCGCCAACGGCTTCGGCTTCTATCTGTCGTCCAATGCCGGCGAGACGTGGAAGCAGGGTGTGTTGCCCGATGGCCTACCGTTACGCGCACTGGCCGTGTCACCGACGAATCCGCAAGTGCTCATGATTTCCAACGCCGGCGCCGTCTATCGTTCGTTGGATGGAGGCGCAACCTGGCAACGCGTACTTGAGCTGGCTTCGGTGCGCAGCATCGTCATGAACCCCTACGCGGCCAATCAGGTCTTCGTCTCCAGCTACAAAGGGATTGCGCGATCGCAGGATGGCGGCGCAACCTGGGAAGCACCTGCGCGCTCGGCGTACTTCTGGGACGCCGTCGCATGGCCTAACCGCAATGGGCTGGCCGCGCTCCAGTGGGACCCCGCCGCGAATGATTATGTCGGCGCCTTCTGGGAGCTGGGCCCAAAGAGTTGGACCCGCCGCACGTGGACAATACCTGCGAAGCCCTCGCTACTCTACCGCAGCCAGAACGATCCAACGCTGCTCTATCTTGAAGACCAGAGGGGGCAGTTCTGGCGCTATACACCGCCTGCCATCAATGTACACCTGCCCATCATAGCCGGCGCGCCGGCTGCGCCCGCCCGCACCGACGCCGAAATTGCGCTTGCGCGTGTCAACGCGCTGCGCGCGCCAATGGGCTTGCTGCCCATGGCGCTTGACGCCCGCATCAGCCAGGCCGCCACAAACGCAGCTCGCTACGACAGCCTCAATCACTTTGATCCGAGCGCCTGGGATGGCAACCCCCATTACGAAGTGCGTGGCAAGCCTGGCTTCACCGGCCGCACACCAGGCGACCGCTGCCTGGCCACTGGTTATCCCTATGGCTGCGGCGAGGTCAAGCACTATCTGGGCGACCCTGTCGCAAGCGTAGATGGCTGGATGGCAACTGTATACCATCGCCTCTCTCTCATCAGCCCTTATTATTCCGTCGGCGGCTATGGCCTCTCGCATCTCAACAACTTTGACGTCGATGTGCTCAACATGAGCAGCGGAGAGGCAGGCGGCTGGATCTCGGCGCTGCCTTTCTTGTGGGTCTACCCGTTTGATGGCCAGACGAATGTGCCCACGCAGTGGAGTGGCGGTGAGTGGCCTAACCCGCTGCCCCCCGGCGCCCACGGGCCCGTTGGTTACACCATCACGGTGCAGGGTATGAACGGGGCATGGAAGATCACGTCTGGAGAGTTGCGCGACAAAAACGATGCACTCACACCCGTCTATCCCAACCCTCCTGATTGCACAGCCTGGTACTGTTATGCAATTATTCCTGTTGCGCCCCTTCGGCCCTGGACCACGTATACGGTTACGGTGCGTGGCACGCTGGCGGATGCAGCCTTTGAGAAGAAATGGCACTTCACCACAGGGGCAATGACAGATGTGACGGCAGCCGAGGCAGGCGGCCTTGTTATCGGCCCGCCTGCGGAGGAGCCTCGCATTGCGTCGCCGTCTGCTGCGCCTGAACCCATTGCGCCATAGCAGCCTCCGTTTCCAAAGGAAATCCTCCGATAAGCAGCAAATGATACGCAATGTCGATCCAACTCGCCACCACATGCTTGCCTCACGCTCGGTACCGAGGAGAGCTTCAATGACCTGCCACCGTTTCGTCGCCCGCCTGCTTGCGCTCTGCCCGTCTGCCCAGCCAGCGTTGAATGCGGTTCACCGCCGCCCCTTGCCGGGGATGCACAACAAAAAGAGACGCCAGGCAGAGAAGGACGAATCCTCTCTGCTGGCGTCTCGCGCTCTGAGAAATGAGATATGGGTGATGCGTTATGCACAGCGCACCGGTGACGGGACTCCCCCGAGTGACGCTGCCGAAGCCGCGTACGACCCGTCACCGGTTGCTGGAGTCAGTGTAGCACACGTGTTCGGCGGAAGCAAGGCGGAATCTGCAGCATTCGCAACAAGTTAACGACGTTTGACCATTGATTTGCGTCACGAACAGGCGCACAATAGACGGGAAAGTATCCTCCCCGTTTGCGCTGTCTCTCCCCTAACCTGAGGAGACTCCCTCATGCGAACTAAACTCGAATCACGTAGAGAGCAGTAGTTTTTCGTAGTTAGGGTCGAGTTCA
>CAYRVP010000110.1:0-14050 GCA_964427845.1 uncultured Caldilineaceae bacterium | reverse complement strand
GACTGGTTGACTGGTGGACTGGTTGACTGGTGGACTGGTTGACTGGTGGACTGGTGGACTCGTGCACTAGTTGAATGGTGAGTCCACTGAAGAAAGGGTCGGGCCCTGCAAAAGCCAAATCGGTGGGAGGAAACCTCCCCACATTGGGGCAAATAGCAGAGCAATATAGGGAGAGCGACGCAGAATCGGCGCAATAATCGGTTCTGCGTCCCACCCAACTTTACAACGACCCGTAAGGTTGCTCTAGATCGAGTATTCTCAGGAGACTCAATGGTAATTGGTGGTCGGAATTGGTGATGTCTCCAGATTCCAGTCCACTAGTCAACTAGTCCACCAGCCCACCAGTTGCCAGTCCACCCACTTCCATGGCCGCTTAGTAGACAAACTCGCGCAGGTCGTAGTGGGAAATGCGCAAGCCTGCGCGTTTGGCGAGCGGCTGCAACGCCGCCTTGAAGCGCGCTTCCTCGGCGCGAATTGCCTCCTCGTCCAGGGGTGGGATGCCCGCCGCGGCAACAGCCTCGTCATAGGGCGTTGTGCCGTCGGAGACGAAGGGGGACAGGTAGATAATGTCGCCTGCGCCCAGCGACAAGCGCTCGATCAGCGCCACCGTGTCGCGCAAATGCGCGTCGCGAAATAGTGCACCGCCGACCCCCACCATCACAATCAAACCAACCGACAAGCCGCCCGTTTTGATGCTCTGCACGGCGGCCGCCACATCGGCGGCGTCCCCCTGTTTGCGCAGGAAGCGGCGCAGCGGATCGTGGCCACTCTCCAGCCCCACATAGAGCCGGACGAGATTGCGCGCCTTGAGCGCGGCAAAGTCCGCCGCATCCTTGCGCAGCGCGTCGGGCGCGCTGATGAACGCGTAAATGCCATCTCGCGCGCCCCGCTGCACGGGCAGCCGGGCATTGATGAGGTCGAGCATGGGCAGGAGCGTCTCCTGCGCAATGATCACGGCGTTGGCGTCGGCCAAAAAGATGCTGCGGCGCAGGCTGATGCCGCGCCCGACGAAGGCGACTACGCCGTCGATGTGCGTCTCGAGCGCATCGAGTCCTTTGATGCGAAAGGGGCGGTCCCTGTAGAAGGTGCAGAAGTTGCAGTCGTTGTAGGAGCAGCCCTCGGTGGCCTGGATGACGAGCGAGAGGTACTGGTCGGGCGGGAGAATGGGCACGGGCTTGTAGACGGCGGCAAAGCGCGCCGCTTCTGCATCAAGGCGCGGCCAATCCCACCCAGCCACTTGCTCGAGCCAGAGGCGCGCGCCATCGCGCGCAGCGTCGCCAGGGCCATGGCCGGAAAGCTCACGTTGCGCGGCGGCCGCGCGCGCCAGCACGTTTTCGAGCACGGTGCGCCGCTCCGCTTCATGCAGAAAGCGCCGTAGCCGCCTGCCAGGGCGCTGCGGGTCGATCCACTTGGCGAGGATGCGATTGTCGAGCGCGCGCCGGCAGGTAATGCCCTCGCGCCAGATGCCTATGGGGCGTCCTTCGCCATCAAAGGAGTAGTTCTCCAGGCCGCCGAAGCTGAGCGTCAGTGCCCCTGCCGCCATGGAGAGGTGCAGCGCGCCCTGCGGCGTTGCCAATGTAAATGCCATGCAGCCACCATGCACTTTGACAAGAAACGCGGGCAGGCGTACAACGGCTGAATGCGCGCCGCGCGCCGGGGATATCCTCAGTTTGCACGCTGCGCAGCAATAGTCAATGCCCCTTATGCGGGCGCCACCGTCGGAGAGAGAGCCTTCCCCCAATGCAACGATTGAGCCTGCCCCAACTGTGGGCGCGCGAGTTTACCAACTACAACGCCGCCATCTTCCGCCAGGATCTGCTTGCGGGCCTCACTGTGGCCGCGGTGGCGCTTCCGCTTGCGCTGGCCTTTGGTGTCGCATCGGGCGCCACGGCCGCGGCGGGGCTGGTGACCGCCATCCTCGCGGGTCTGGTGATTGGCGCGCTCTCGGGTGCTCCCTACCAGATCTCCGGCCCTACAGGCGCCATGAGCGCCATTCTGATCGTCGTCGGTCAGCGCTACGGTGTCGAGGCGATTTGGATTACCGGTGTGCTTTCGGGCGTGCTGATTCTCATCATCGGCATTCTCCGGCTGGGGCGCTTTATCGCCTTCATTCCCGCGCCGGTCATCAGCGGCTTCACCACGGGCATTGCCATCATCATCTTTGTTGGGCAGATAGACAACTTTCTTGGCGTCAAGACGCCGGCTGCCGACTCAGCGGCGCTGAAGTTGCTTGGCTTCATACGCGGTGGTTTCGTGCCCAACTGGCAGAGTGTGGCGCTGGGTGCGCTGGTCGTCGCCACAATGCTCTTTTGGCCAAGCCGATTGGGTAAATACGTGCCGGGTTCACTGGTGGGCATCATTCTGGCAAGCCTGCTCGCACTTGTGGCGCACTGGAGTGCCCCGATGATTGGCGCGATCCCGCGCACTGTCCTGCTGGATGAGCGTCTGCGTTTCGACAACATTCCCTGGGGCCAACTGAGCCACTTGATCGCGCCCACGATCTCGATTGCCGCCCTGGGCGCGGTGGAATCGCTGCTCTGCGGCGCGGTTGCCAGCAAGATGACGGGCGTGCGCCTGCAGGCCAATCAGGAGCTGGTGGGGCAGGGGATCGGCAACATCGTCATTCCCTTCTTTGGGGGCGTGCCGGCCACTGCCGCAATTGCGCGCACCTCCGTCGGCATCAAGGCGGGCGGAAAGACGCGCATGGTCTCCATCGTTCACTCGCTTGCGCTGCTGGCAGCGGCGCTGCTTTTTGCGCCGGTGATTGCGCGCGTGCCCATGGCGGCGTTGGCAGGCGTCCTCATGGTCACCGCCTACCGCATGAACGAGTGGGAATCAATTCGCTTCATGTTTGGACGTGGCTTCAAGACTGCGATGATCACCTACATCGTGACGATGATTGCAACCGTCACACTCGACCTCACGCAGGCAATTATCATCGGCGGCGTGCTGTCGGCGGCAATCTTCATTAATGACGTGGCCAACATGCAGGTTGACGTGCATGATGTTGATGTGGAGCGCATGCGTGCACGCGGCGTGGCGATTCGCACCGACTGCAAGGCGATTCGCGTGGCCTACCTGACAGGGCCGCTCTTCTTTGCGGCCACAAGCCAGTTCAATGAGGCATTTGCCAAGGAGGAGGACGCGCAGGCGTTGATCCTCTCCATGCGCGCCGTACCGCTCATCGACATCAGCGGGGTGGAGGCGCTGCGCGCCCTCAATGAGCGCATGCACGCCGAGGGCAAAGTGCTCATGCTGGCGGGCACGCAGCCGCGCGTGAACCAGTACCTTGAGCGTGCCGGCCTGGACGCGGAGATTGGCAGCGAGAACTTCTTCTGGTCGTCCGACCGTGCGATTCTGGTTGCCGAGCAGCGTTTCCTGCTGCGCGACGGCCACGAGGTGGAAGGGGCGCTCGAGGATCTGCCGCTTACCGAGGGTGCAGAGGCGCTGTCGCAGTGGCCGATGCCGTAAAGGTACCCATTCATTGATGACTTGAGAATGATCATTGGCGCCCGTCGCGCAGCCATGCAAGCGCGACGGGCGCCAATGATCATTCTCAAGTCATCAATGATGCGTTTCTCTGTCACTCCTCACTGACGAGCAGATCATTCTCCAGAACATCCATCATGGCATGGGGGGCAACCTGCCCCAGCGCGGCCACAACGGGCGCGAGGCTGCGTCGATCCCACCAGGCGTTGGCAGGACGCGGCCAATAGTCGGTGGGCCAGTCGCCGCTCACAAGCGCAAGGGGTGGCCAGCGGTCCAGGCTTGCGGGGCGGCTGCCGGCTTCGGTGAAGAGCAGTTGCGCACCCTGCCGCGCACTGCCTGTCCACACATGCAGCCACCACAGCGGGCTGCAGTAGAGGCCATGAAGATAGGGCAGCGACTGGTGATAGGCCCATGCCTGCATCATTTGCACAAAGCTGGTTTCCACTGTCACGGGCTGGCCGGGGCTTGTGGCCCAGCGCGCCAGCTCTTTGAAGCCAATGACCCGCTGCGTGAGTCGCCAGTACTGGTAGCTGAGCACGCGTGCCAGTGCCGCGCGGTGCGTTATTTCGGGTGCGGGCAGCACGTTTTCCACCACCTCGACGGCCAGGGTGGCGTCGACCGCGCGCACGATCAGCGGTGCGCGCTCGGCAAGCTGCACGCTGCCGGCGTAGATGAGAACGGGCCGGGCGGTGCGAGGCAGCCGCGCCACGGCCTGCGCCAGGGTGCGCACAAGCGTCTGGATAGCGCCAACCGCCTCGTCGGCGGCGCGGTCGTAGCCCCCGGCCAGCACCACCACATCGGCCTGGCTGTTGGATATCATGGTGGAGACGGCGTTCACATCCAGATCAATGTCGTATACCACTTCGCCCACAATCGTGCCGGGGCTGGCCGCCACGGCTGCGCGCGCAGCTGCGCCGCTGAGGTCGGCGGTGAGCACGGCAAGGAAGACGCGCACCGGTCCGCGTGCGCTGATTGTGGTGGAGGCGAGTTGTACGGGCGGAAAGCGTACGGGGTTGATGCTGCGCATGAAAGGCATGTTCAGTTCTTCGTCCCACAGCGCGCAGCCCAGCCGCTGGCCGAGCCGCCTGCAGGTTTCGGCCACCTGCAGGGGCATCATGACCTCGCCCGAGCGTGCCAGGTTGAGCCAGCCCACGAGCCGGTGCACGCCGCTCACCGGCTCTATCAGGCAGGCGCGTGTGCCGGCAACTTCGGCGCTGAGCGCGAGCAGTCGCTGTGAAGTTGTGCTTGCGTCAACCGTCTCTGTTGTCTGGCGGTGGAATGTGGACATGGGTGGATGTCGGGGTGTCGGGTGTCGGGTGTCGGGCGGCCGCGCCAGTTACCAATTGCCACTTGCCAATTACAGTCCAGTCAACCAATCAACCAATCCCATCTCAACTGACGACATTCTGCCAAACCGCCGCAAACCACTGCCACAGCCCTGTGGCCTGCAGTGTCAGCACGAGGTAGTCGAGACGGTCCACCAGCAGCGTCAGGCGCGATGCAAAGAGGCGCGCCAGAATGACGCCGGTGGCAATCCAGAGTGCACGCTCGCCCAGCCACACCCAACCGAGCAGCAGCGCCCGCAGAGGGCGGGGCAGCGGCTCGGCACGCACCGAGCGGCCAACCGTCAGCGCGAGCAGCGTGGCGGTTGTAAGCAGCAACGTGAGCAGGCCACCCCACAATGACCCACCCGTGCGCCCGGCGCTGAAGGTTCCGGCAACCACAACCGTGATCTGCGGAAAGAGCGTGCCCTGGATGATGCCGATGAGCCCTGCGGAGATGCCTACGCCCAGCAGCAGCGCGAGCGGCACAACGCCGGCGGTCTGCAGGCTGCGGCGCGCCAACGAAAGGGCAGTCGCCGGGCGACTCTGCGCCGCCATGCGCTCAAATGCGGCGGCGCTCAGGAGTAGCGCCAGCAGCAGCGGCAATGCCATGACGGCCGATTGCCCCTGCGCCAGCGGCGCAAGGAGCCGCTGCACAATGACATGCTGAATCGTCATCACGGCGGCATAGCCGAGGCCCGCACCCACCAACAGGTGCTGCGCCAGGCGCGCCAGCACATTGTCACCCAACACCATGCTGAAGAGTGCAAGCGTAAGCAGCAGGCCTATCCACAGACCCGCGTCGGTAAGCAGGGGGGGCAGTGCGCCTGTCTCAGCCACGGCGTTCCCTCCGGAAGAGGCGTGCCATGTTGCCCGCCGCCAGGATGAGCAGCAGTGCCAGCGCACCGCTGTTCTGCGCACCCACTGCCAACATCTGCTTGCGCTGGGCAACGGCGCCCAGTGGCTCGCTGCGCCGCGTCTGGTAGGTGGCAGCGCCGTCGAAGCCGCTCACAAGGCCCGCAAGCTGGCCGCTGGCGAGATAGGGCTGCAGCACCGGCTCTGCGCCGGCGGCGGTAATGGCGACAACGGGCAGGCGATTCACCGGTTGCACGATCTCGAGCCAGTGCTGCACATCATCGGCCTGGGCTGCCACGATGATGGCCAGTTGTGGCGTCGGTGCGTTCGTGGACGCAAACGAGAGGAGGCGCGCCGGCGCGCGCGCGACAAGAGGAAGCGCCGCCGTGCCGCCGCTCAGGAATAGCCCACTTCCCACCCACCCCTGCAGCACGGTTTCCATGACGCTGTTGTCCATGCCCTGCGTGGCGTCATTGTAGAGGCGACGCGCGGCAGCAATGCCCGCAGGCAGCCCGCTGACGACAATGGAGCGTGCGCTTCGCTCGAGCAGGTGCGAGATCACCGGCAGCGCGACCACGTTCAGTTCGCCCGTCGTCGCGGGATCGGCCTGCCAGTAGACGATGACTTCATCGTCGACTTGCAGGCCGCTGATTGCGTCGAACGCACCTGCGATGCCTGGTCCGACGCGCGGCGCGCCAAGCACCGCCATGAGGTCGCCAATAAGAAAGGGCGTCAGCGCCGCGGCCAGAATGAGCAGCGTAACCCACAGGAGGCGGTAGTTGGGCTGCGACGGGCCTGTGGCCGCTGCGGTGGCGAGCATGGGCTCCTCGCGCAACAGGCTGCGCAGCATACGCCAGTGCTCGTTGTCAACAGCGGCCGGGCGGGCCGGCACGCGATCGCCGATCGCCATGGGCCCCGGCGCATCACCCGCGATGGCCACCGACTCGAGATAGCCTTGTCTTCCGCCCAACAGTTGCTCGTCGGGGAAGAGCACCGTATCCAGGGCGGGCGGCGACGCAGCGTCGGGCAAGTCGCTGGGCGTCGGCACGCCTGCGTCAGGTTGTGCGAGCAGGCGGTCGAGTTCTTTCTCGTTCACCTGCTCAACCACGGGACCGCGTTCCGGTGAGACGGTTTCTTCGGCGCGCGTCCCCGAAATTGCGCCGCGTTCGGCGGCATCGGTCTCGAAAGGGCTCTGCGCAAGGGGCGCCGCCGGGTCGCTGGAGTGTGGCTCCATGTCGCCCGCCAGCGCTGCACCGCAGCGGTTGCAGAAGTTGGCCGCGGGCGGGTTGCGCGTGCCGCAATGGGGGCAGATGACGGCGCCTGGCGCGTCTGGCGTGCTCATGACGCTCTCCACCCTGCCAACGCGCGCACTGCGACCACGATCAGCGCCAGCCCCACACCAAGCAGCGCGCCGCGCAGCGTGGCCGTGACAGGGCCGTTGGCAATCCATGCAACTGTGGCCGACCAAACGGGCGCGAGCAGCGTCTGCGCGGCGGGCGTCTGCGCCAGCACCATAAGCAGCACGCCCGCAAGCACCCAGCCGCCGCCCGGCCTGCCCACGCGCACGCGATGGTAGATCGCCGCCGCCAGAAAGAAGATCATCAGCGCAAAGAGCGCTGCGTAGCCGGGCGCAATCACGCTGTCAAAGCTCCACTCGAGCAGTGGGCTGCGGTCACCCGCCGGGTTGACGATGCCGGCGAGGAGGACGGCAAGTAGCGTCACCACGAGCACGACGCTCAGCCACCACTCGCCCTCACCGTGCTGAATGCGCCGCCAATGCACCCAGAGCACGTTGACAACGCCGAGCAGGAGTGCTGTGCCACCCAGCAAGATGGCCCACTCGTAGAGTGCGAGCGAGTAGGGCGCCAGTCCCGGCCACAGTTCCGTGCGGTCAGCCAGGACAAGGACGAAAACCGCTGCCATGGTGCCCAATGCCAGGGCGCTGCGGAGGGGCATGCGCGTGGAGATCATGAGGAGACAAGCGCCCCCACCACCAGAGCAACGGCAAGCAGGAAGCCGAGCCAGGCGAGCCACGCGCCACGCGCGTTGACGCCGGAGAGACCGCCCAGGGGTTCAAGTGTGCGCAGCGGCAGGCTCTCCCAGGTGAAAGGGGCGCCGGGCTGCAGCGGCGGCGCGATTGCAGCGCGGAAGCCCGCAGGCAGCCCGCGGTCGGCAGGTGCGCGCAGGCCGAAGGGCGGGCGCGGCAACGTGCCCGCCGCTGCGATGGCGCTGGCTTCGTCTGCGCCGAGGTAGATGGTAAGAGCTGAAGGCGAGTGCGCGGGAGCGCCGTTCTGCGGCTGCATGAGCGCACCAAGCCACGCGCCGCTTGCGCCCCCCGCGGTGAGCAGGGGGGCGCTCATGTCGCTGCGCGTCTCGATGAGCAGTTGCAGGGCAGCCAGGCCGATGAGCGCCGTCAGCGCATCACTGCTTTGGCCCAGCGCAATCTGCGGGGCAGTGCCCGCCTCGACTGCATACTGCAGATGGGATTGCCAGCGATCGACAATGGGGTCCTGTGTCGCGGCGTGTCGGTTTGGAGCCATGCTTGCCAGAGGTGCAACGATGAATGCGGCGATGATCTGGATGAATCAGGATGCAATTGCGCACCTGCGATGCGTTCGTTCACGGCAATGGAATCGGCGTCGGCGTCTTGCTGCGAGAGCGGCCATATGGACACGGTTGCACTAACCCAGACGCGTCAATTCACGATCAGGCGCAGCGTACACCTCGCCTTGCGGCGTCGGGCCGTCCGTGGCGAAAGGCGCGACCGTGGGCAGCCCCAGCAGGTCGACCAGCGGGACGGCGGCGGTCCAGAGTTGACTCAACATAAAATGGAATGGGTGCAGGGCTGCGCGCACGAGTGCGGCGGGCAGCATAGCGCCGCCGGCTTCCACAGGCGGTGCGGGAGGAGTTGTTTGGAGCAGGCGTGGCGAAGGCACGCGCAGCGAGGGATCGTGCGGAATCGGCTTGGGCATGGGTTGCGGCGATGAAAGGTCAATGAATGCGGTGCGCCTGCGCGTGATCATAGCATACCCTCCGGTAAAAGGAAAGGCGCATAGACTGCCAAAGTCCTGTGGCGCGCGCGAAATGCACCCCATGTGGCGCACGTGTTTGCTCGTTTTGCTTTGCGCTGGCATACTTCATGCCAGCGCTTTGCATCAAATCACCCATTTCCTTCACGCCATGCCAATCACACTTGCAGACATTGCCAAACGCGCGGACGTCTCTCTCTCCACGGTCTCGCGCGTGCTCAACAACAAGGAGCACGTCAGCATCGGCACGCGCACGGCCGTGCTCGAGGCCGTCACCTTCCTCGGTTATTCGCGACAGGATGCGCGGCGCGAGGAGAACCTCGAAACGGTGCTTCTCATCGTTCACGAGGGATCGGGCGAGCGCACCGGCGACGGCACCATGTCCCAGGACGCTGAACGGCTGATTGTGGCCGGCGTGTACTCCGTACTCCGCGCCGAGGGCTATGCCACACAACTCGCGCACAAGCAATTCGGCAAGACGCGAGGCTTTGAACTGCCGCGCGTCTCGAATCTGGTGGGTGCGATTAACATCGGCAGCATCAGCAATCCCCATCTGTTGCGCAAATTGCAGAGCGATGGCGTACCCATTATCATCGCCGGCTCGCCCGTGCCTAATGTTACGGCTGACAGCGTTACGCTTGATTTCAAGAGTGCGATGCTGCAAATTGTGGACCACCTTGTGCAGCGCGGCCACCGCGTCATCGGCCTTGTCAATGGCCCGGAGGCGGCGGCTTCAAGTATTGCGCGCCTGCATGGCTATCGTCTGGCACTGGCACTCCACAATCTGCCGTTTGCGCCTGAACAATTGATGATAGCTAGTTTCACCTTTTCGTCCGGCGATGAGATGACCGAGGCTATCCTCGAGGCGTGTCCTACCCTGGATGCGCTGATTTTTGGCGACGATGACATGGCGGTGGGCGGACTGCGCGCACTGCGCCGGGTGGGCCGGCAGGTGCCCAATGACATCGCCGTGGTGGGCACCTTCAACTACGAAATCGCCAGCTTCACAGATCCCCCTCTCACCACCGTGGACCTCGACAAGCACGAACTGGGGCGCGCAGCGGCGCAGCGGTTGATCATGCGCATGAGCGGCAACAGCGGCCCGCCCTGGACAATAACGCTGCCCGCAACACTGATTGTGCGCGCATCGGCCTGACCTGGCGCGGGCGCACGCTCCGCCCGCGTACTCGGCTCATCGCAACCTCGTAGAGGAACCAACCCATGCGCCTCGCCATATTTGCCGTTGGCCTCGTGCTGCTTGCCGGCTGCGCGGCGCAAGCCACGCCCGCGCCTGTACAGCAAGCGCCCGCCGGCCCTACCTACCAGAACCCCATCCTCGACAAGGACTTTACCGACCCCGACCTGCTCAAGGTTGGCGAAACGTGGTATGCCTATGCCACCAATGCCGCCGGCGCGAATATCCCGGTGGCGTCATCCACCGATCTGGTGACGTGGGTTTTGGGCGTTGATGCTTTGCCTGACATGCCGGTCTGGGCGCGTGCCGGGTTTACCTGGGCGCCCGAGGTAACCACGTTCGATGGCGGCAAGACATACCTCATGTATTACGTGGCGCGCGACATAGCGAGCAACCGCCAGTGCATTGGCCTCGCCACGGCGGCCACTCCACTTGGCCCCTTTGTCGATGCGCGCACGGCGCCCTTCATCTGCCACGCCAAGGAAGGTGGTGACATAGACGCCTCGTCCTTTGTGGACGATGATGGCGCCGCCTGGCTGCTCTGGAAGAACGACGGCAACTGCTGCGGCATGGACACCTGGATTTCCATCCAGTCGCTTGCGCCCGACGGCTTGAGCCTGGTCGGCGAGTCGACGCGGCTCATCAAGCAGGACCTGCCGTGGGAGGGCAATCTGGTCGAAGCGCCCACGCTCTGGAAGCAGGATGGCCGCTACTACCTCTTCTATTCGGCCAGCAGTTATGCCGACAACCGCTACGCAATTGGCTACGCTGTGGCTGATGCGCCCACAGGCCCCTTCACCAAGAACCCCAGTCGCCTCGCCTACTCCACCAAGGAGAATGGCGTTGTCACCGGCCCGGGTGGTCAGGATGTGGTGATTGGCCCCAGCGGGCGCACCTACCTCGTCTATCACTCGTGGGCCGACACCATGGGCTACCGGCGCATGAACATGGACGAGTTGCGCTGGGAGGAGGGCCAACCCAGTGTCACGGTGACATCGGGGGTGGAGTTGGAAGCGCCGTAAAAACCATGCAGCAAACTCTCTGATTAGTGACCGATGATTGATCATTGAAGATTGATGATTGGCGACACTGCTGGAGCGAGGCGCCAATCTTCAATCTTCAATCAATTATCAGTCCACAATTGCCCAATGACAGAGACGCCCACCCCACGCCCCACGGCCACCGAACTGCAGGCTGCTGCCGGACGCACCATCCCCGACCTGGTGCGTCCGGGGCTCAAGGTGCTCTTCGTAGGCATCAACCCGGGCCTCTACTCGGGCGCGACGGGCCACCACTTCGCCTATCCGGGCAACCGCTTCTGGCCGGCGCTGGAGATGGCGGGCATCACGCCGCGCCGTCTGGCGCCTGCCGAAGAGCAGGAACTGCTTGCGCTTGGCTACGGCATCACCGGCATGGTGCGGCGTGCCACAGCCACGGCGCAGGAATTGACCTCTGCCGAATACAAGGCAGGCGCGCGCCGCCTCGAGCAGACGGTGCGCGACAACCGGCCGCGTATGCTTTGCTTCCTGGGTTTGGGCGCATACCGCACCGGCTTTCAGCGGCCCAAAGCTGCGCCTGGCTTGCAGGTTGAGAGGATTGAGGATACCCCGGTCTGGGTTTTGCCCAACCCCAGTGGCCTCAATGCGCATTTCAGCCTCGAAGACTTTGGCAGGCTGCTGGCCGAAGTGCGCACTCTTGCCGATACGCTGCCAGAAAAATAGCCAACGGCACGACTATCCACACTGACTACTCCATACTGTTCGTAGCGGAAGGCCTCCCGGCCTTCGTTTTGTGCGCGCAAAACGAAGGCCGGGAGGCCTTCCGCTACGAACAGTATCGAGGGTTTAGGGAGAACAGGTGGCATGTGCGTCCATCCGCAACAACCGTGTAATCCGTGTGCCGCATCTTCAATTCGCGCGACCCCATTGACAAGCCGCCCAGCGTGTGATAGTTTATCGATAATGTGATCGGTCATATGACCGGTCATATTAGCCGCACTCGCTCTCCTACCATCCATCCAACCATCCATCAACCTCGTTCCATTGCGCCCGCTGCGCGCGGTAGGGCTGCTGCCATGACCGTTCCCGCCAACCCGAGCACACGCCGTCGCGGCGCGACCATGCAGGATGTCGCCGACATGCTCAACGTCTCCAAGCAGACGGTTTCGGCGGTCATCAACAACAAGCCCGGCATCACCCCCGAGACGCGCACGCGCGTGCTCGAGGCAATTGCGCAGATCAACTACCGCATGGACCTGCGCGCACGCAGCCTGCGCACCGGCCGCACCTACACCATGGCGCTCGTCATTACCGACGTGGCCAGCCCCATGTTCAGCAAGATGGCCATTGCCGCCGAAGAGCGGCTCTACGCCGAGCATTACAGCCTTGTCCTTTACAACACGCATGACGACATTGAGCGCGAGCGCTTCTGCATTGACTCGATTCTGCAGCGCTCTGTTGACGGCGTGATGTTTGTCTCGACCAGTGACGAGAGCACCTCGCACGAAATGCTCGAGGCCGCGGGCATCCCCTCCGTGGTGATTGATCGCGTGCCCAAGAGCTACGTGGGCGCAGCGGTGGTGCTGGATAACCATGCCGCCGGGCGCATCGCGGCCACGCACCTCACCGGCCTGGGCCACTCGCAGCTTGCCTACATTGGCGGCCCGGCCAACGTGCACATCGCGCGCGAACGGCTTGACGGCTTTCGCGCACAGGCCGAGGAGGCAGGTGTGGAATTGCCGTCGCAGGCCATTCTCCACGCCGACAACTGGCACGTAGGCTCCGGCTATGAAGCCATGCAGGCGCTGCTCAAGCGCGGCCGCCGCTTCACAGCCGTCTTTTGCGCGGGTGACCTGTTGGCAATTGGCGCAACCCACGCGCTTGCCGAGCAAGGCATGCGCGTTCCCGATGACATTTCGGTGATGGGGCTGGATGACATTGACCTCGCCGCCTACTTCACGCCGCCGCTGACGACCATCAGCCAGTCGATTACCTCCATGGCCACACTGGGCGTTGAGTTATTGCTGGATGAGTTGGCGGGCAGGCGGCGCGACAGCAATCGCATTGTGATTGAACCAACGCTGGTGGCGCGCGCATCAACCGCGCCGCCGCGTGCACTGTAGAAGCCCGATCGCAGCGCCGGCGCGCGCCCCGCAGCGCTGCGACATGGCCTCCCCACATCCGCCGACCGCGCGCCGGCGCATGTGTGCGCCATCCGCAGTTGCAGCGGGTAGGTTGTCGGCCGATCGCTCGTCTCTCATGCGCAGCACTTCACTCGGCCATGCTGTGAGATAAGGAACACCCGTGACCAAGCTCCTCTCCATGCAGGGCATCACCAAGTCATTCTTCGGGGTCAGCGTCCTCAAAGGCGTTGACTTTGAGCTGGAGCACGGCGAGGTGCATGTGCTGCTTGGCGAGAATGGCGCTGGCAAGTCCACGCTTATGAAGATTCTCTCGGGCGCATATACGCTGGATGAGGGCGCGGTTTTCATGGATGGCGCACCCATTCACATGACGGGCTACACGCCCAAGCACGCCGAGGATTTGGGCATCGTCACCGTTTATCAGAATTTCCACCTGATACCTCACCTGAGCGTGGCCGAGAATCTGTCGCTCAGCCTCTTCACGCATGGGCGCGGCCTCATCCGCTGGAAAGAAGTCTACGCGCACGCGCAGGCAGTACTCGACAGGATCGATTTTCCCATGAACCTGCGCGCGCGCGTCAAGGACCTGCCCGTCTCGCAAAAGCAGATGCTTGAGATTGCCGTCGCCGTCTCCAAGAATGCGCGCATCCTGATTATGGACGAGCCGACCGCCGCGCTCAGCCGCAAGGAGACGGAGCTGCTCTTCAAAACGCTCGCCGAGCTCAAGGCAACGGGCGTGGGCATCATCTACATCTCGCACAAGCTTGAGGAAGTGAAGATTGTCGGCGACCGAATTACAGTGCTGCGCGACGGCGTGGCCGTGGCCACCGTGCCCGCGCGTGACGCCGAGCTCAAAGATGTCATTGGCTTGATGATTGGCAAGGAGCTTGCACTGCCGCGCGCCGCCGACAATGCGCTGCTGGGTGCGGAAATGCTGCGCATTGAGGCGCTCGAGAGCAAGCAATTTGCGGCCCCAATTGACATGCAGGTGCGTGCAGGCGAGATTCTGGGCATCACC
>CAYRVP010000109.1:0-14154 GCA_964427845.1 uncultured Caldilineaceae bacterium | reverse complement strand
CTCCGGCCGCGCGCCTTCGCTGGGGCGATAGCGGATATTGGCGCGCCGCGCCTGAAAATCGCGGAAGTACGAACAGGACGACACCTCGAGCCACTCTTCACAGCCCGCAGCCCACACCTCCAGGTCGTACTTGATGGCTGCCACAAATGAGAGGTCACCCGTGGCAATCAGCAGCCGCCGATAGGGCAGACCCAGGCGCTGGAGGAGCACCTCGGCATCGGTCGTCAGCCGCTCCAACTCCTCGCGCCCATGCGCCGGCTCGACAAACTTCACCATTTCCACCTTCTGAAACTGGTGGACGCGCTTGATGCCGCGCACGTCCTTGCCTGCCGACACGCGCTCACGCCGGAAGCAGGGGGTTTGCCCCACCAGGTTGATTGGCAGCCGCCCCACCTCGATAATCTCGTCGCGGTAGAGATTTGTCAACGGCACCTCGGCGGTGGGGATGAGCCAGTAATCCTCCTCGGCGTCGTGATAGAGGTTTTCGCCGAATTTGGGCAGATTGCCAGTGCCCACCATGCACGCCTCGCGCACCATAAAGGGTGGGTAGATTTCCTCATAGCCGTGCTCGGCTACGTGCACATCCACAAACCAATCGGTGAGGGCGCGCTGCAGGCGTGCGCCCGCACCGCGCAGTACATAGAAGCGGCTGCCCGCCACCTTGGCGCCGCGCTCCATGTCCAGAATCCCCAACTTCTCGCCAATCTCCCAGTGGGGCAGCGGCGCAAAGTCAAACGATGGCTTCACGCCCCACTCGGGCAGTGGCACATTGCCCGTTTCGTCGGTGGCCACGGGCACATCCGGTTCGGGTGTGTTGGGAATGCGCAGCATGGCGTCCTCAAACGCGGCCTCCACAGAGCGCAGCCGTTCGTCGAGGGCGGCAATCTCGTCGCCTACCGTGCTCATGCGTTGCTTGAGGGCATTGGCCTCATCATTCTTCTTCTCGCGGAAAAGCGCGCCCATGTGCTTGGAGCCGGTATTGCGCTCGGCGCGCAGCGCCTCCACCAGTGTCAGGATTTCGCGCCGTTCCTCGTCCAGTTCGAGGGCGCGCTGCCACGGCGCGTCCTCGGCGTTGAGTATGCGCATGGCCTCGGCCAGCGCCTCGCGGTTCTCCCGCATCCAGCGAATGTCCAGCATGTGATCCTCCGAGAAGTTGGTGACTCGAGATGAAGCACTGGAGGAGAACAAAGACAATTGATGAATGATGATTGACAACTGATGATTGGTCATCGGCAACCGCAAGCCACATACCTCAGTGGTTATTCAACCATTGCCAGATATCAATCATCAATCATCTGTTATCACTCTCTTTGCTCCAGTGAATCGCAACAAAAAAGCCCCTTCTCCATTCCAGGACGAAGAGACTCGTGGTGCCACCTGAGTTTGCGGGCAGGGCCCGCCTCATTGCGCCGTAACGGGGCGAGATCGCCCGGCCATTGCCTGCCGGGTGCTCGAGTGGTGCTGACAGGGCGGCGTCCGGCTGCCTTGCACCAGCCGGCAGCTCTCTGAACGGCGTATCCACCCTGCGTGGCCGCTGTCAATGCATCAGCGTATTTATTTACCGTCACTGCAATTCTACAATATGCACCCCATCGCGCCAAACCACCCCAATCAACCACTCCACCACTCAACCTACATTCAAGCGTGCAGGCCAGCCTGCGGGAGTGCGGCGCGGTTGGCCCATTCGGCGGCGAGGCTGCCTATGCCCAGCGGCGAGACGCGCCGCAGTACCACAGCCTCGTTTGCGCCCATGTTTTCCAACAGCCAGCGCAGCGCATACGCGGGCATGTCCGGCTCCACGTCGAGGCGGACGACGGGCCATGCCTTCTGGCGTGCCAGCGCGGCGTGGCGACCCACCACGTCCGAGCCGTTGGGCAACGTGCCGCGCAGAATGCGGAATTGGTAGACGCCTTCCACGAGCACGCCGGGGAAGAGATCCTGCACGTGGGCGCGCACAATGTCCTCGGAGAGAACAAAGGTGCGCCTGGCGCCCGCTGCATTGCCACGATGCGCACCATCGCCATTGCCGTACTGCACAAGAGGGCCGGCCGCGCCGACTTCTATCAGCCGCGGCACTTTGCGCGGCACCTTGAGACGCGCAAACGAGGGCATGTCCACATCGAAGCTGTTGGGCTGCTGCACAACTGCCAGCAGGTTGAGGCTGTGTGCGCTAATCTGAGGGAAGGGGCGGCCCGCGTCGACGGCCAGGGGCGTGAGCAGTGGTCGCACGCGCTGCGCAAAGTGGGTTCGCAGCCACTGGCGCGCGTCGGGCGAGCACTCCTCCACGGTGCGCAACTCAAGCCCGCGCGCGCCCAGCGCCGGCTGAATGTCTGCGCGCATTGTATCGGCGGCATCGTTGAGCATCTGCATGGTGACGGCCGTCAGCGAGCGCACGCGCGTGGCGGCGGCGTTGTCGCTGCGCGCCTCCTCAATCAAGCCGGGCAGGTTGTGGATGTAGACCATGTCCAGCGCGTAGGTGAGCATGTTGAGGACGCGCAGGCGCACGGGCAGCGCGTGCGCATCCCGCTGGAACTCGGCGAGGAGATAGGCTGGTTTAGCCAGATAGTCGGGTTGTGTCATGGCGTGTCGACGCCGTCGCGTCGTAGGCGCATGTGTGTTTGCGCACAAAGTCGGCAGCGGTAGGTGGTGCATTGTACACACTGGCAGGGTGCGTGCCAAGCGTCGAGGAGCGGGCGCGTGGCTGCAGGACGCGTAACCGGAGGGCGCTGGCGGCGGACAATGGAGGTTGCGACGAGCAGGGTGAGGTGCGGGAGTGCTGCGGCTTCAGCCGCCGCTATGCGTTGCGGCTCTCACCATTGCCATTGCCGGTGGTGTGCCCGCTCCCGTATGTTTGCGCGTCGGCGCCGTCACCGTCGACGGCATACGCCAGCGCCAGCGCCTCTTCGGTGATGCGTCGGTAGAGGCTCACCATCTGCTCGTATAGCGCCATTGCATCTTCCGATGCGTTGATTGGCCCAAGCCGACGTAGCAGTGACAGCTCCACAGTGGGCGGCGCAATGTGATGATGAAACTGCTTGATCAGCGTTCGATTGCCCCAATACTGGTCAAGGTCGGCCGTCAGGCTCTGCTCGCTTTCGTTCGCGCTTGATTGCGCGTCACGCGTCGGCGCGGGACTTGCGCCGTTGGCCGCCGATGGCGCAGGTGCAGGGCGCGCCTCGTTGGTGGCGCGCAGCAACTGCTGACGGTCGCGCCCGCGCAACAGCAAAAGCAACGTCGCGTCATCGCTCAGCATTTCGGCAAAGAGGCTGAAGACCAGAGGCAGGTGGACGCAGGGCGCAGGTGAGCAGCAACTGCACTGACAAGCAAATTCGCTCGATGTCGTGGGCAGCAAGTGCGCGCCCGCCTCGGCAAAGAGTTGCTCCATTTCAGGCGCCACCGTGCCGGAGACGAGTTGCGTGGAGACAAGCGGCTGGCCACTCAGAACCTCCGCCACGCGCTCCCATTGCTCGCTTGTCAGTGTTGTCAGACGCACATCAACAGCGCACGCCCCCCTCTCCCTATCCTGCACGACCGCGCTGATACCTCCCTGGACAACCTCCAGCCGTTTCACGCGGTATGCGCCGCGGCCTGCCTTCTCCGTGCCGATGCCAATCTCCTGCATCGCGGCTTCCCAGCGCCGCGCCCACCAGTTGCCCATTGCCATGAATCAGATGCTCGTTTCCGCCTACAATTCGTCAAGCATTTCACGGCGCAGTGTCAACATCTCGCGCAACTGCTCCGTGCTTAGTTCAGTCAGCCACTGCTCGCCGCTGCCCACAATTGTGTCGGCCAGATTCTGTTTGCCCTCCACAATCGCGTTGATGCGCTCCTCCAGCGTGCCTGCGACGACAAACTTGTGCACCTGCACATTGCGGTGCTGCCCGATGCGAAAGGCGCGGTCGGTGGCCTGGTTCTCCACGGCAGGATTCCACCAGCGGTCAAAGTGAAAGACGTGGCTGGCGCGCGTCAGATTCAGCCCCGCACCGCCCGCGCGCAGACTGAGGATGAAGATGGGCGGGCCGTCCTCGGTTTGGAAGGCCTGCACCATGTCGTCGCGCTGCGGTGCGGGCGTGCCGCCGTGCAGGAAGAGCACCTCCACGCCGAAGATATCGCGCAGGTGGTTGCGCAGGAGCGTACCCATCTCTACAAATTGCGTGAAGACCAGCGCGTGGTCGCCCACGGCCAGCGCCTCGTCCAGCATTTCCGTCAGACGCTCCAGCTTGCCGCTGCGACTGGGGAGCGGTCCCGGCTGCTTGAGGTAATGCGCCGGGTGATTGGTAATCTGCTTGAGGCGCGTGAGCAGTCCCAGCACCAGCCCGCGCCGCTGGATGCCCTCGCTGCGGTCCAGTTCGGCCAGTGTTTTCTGCACAACCTGCTCGTACAGGGTAGCCTGCTCCTCGGTGAGCGAGCAGTAGACCACCATCTCGTTCTTCTCGGGCAGGTCGGAGATGATTGTCGGGTCGGACTTGACGCGACGCAGCAGGAAGGGCTGCACAAGGCGACGCAATTCGGCGGCGCGGTCGTCATCGTTGTAGCGCTCAATGGGCACAATGAAGCGCTGGCGGAAGCGTTCATGTGTGTCCAGGTAGCCGGGGTTGAGGAATTCCACAATGCTCCACAATTCGGAGAGGCGATTTTCGACGGGTGTGCCCGTAAGCGCGATGCGGTTACGCGCAGGCAGGCTGCGTACGGCCTGCGTCTGCTTGGCCACGGGGTTCTTGATATTCTGCGCCTCGTCCAGAATCAGGTCGCTCCAGCGCCACTGCTTGAGGATTTCCACATCGCGACGTGCGGTGCCATAGGAGGTGATGATGATGTCGTGCTCGGCCACGGCGCGCACAAAGGCATCGTCCGTGAGCCGATTGCCGCCGTGGTGGACCAGGACGCGCAGGCTGGGTGCAAAGCGCTCCACCTCGCGCCGCCAGTTGGCCACAACGCTCGTGGGGCAAATGAGAAGCACGGGATTGTGTTGGGCAGGGCCGCCATTTGCGGCCGCCAGCGTGCGCTCGTGGAGCAGCAGCGCGATCGCCTGTACTGTCTTGCCAAGCCCCATGTCGTCAGCCAGGCACGCGCCCAGGCCAAGTCGCCGCAGATAGGCCAGCCAGCCAACGCCGCGCCGCTGGTAGGGACGCAGCGTGCCAATGAAGCCCTCGGGCTCCATGACAACAGCCTCGGGCTCTTGTTGCTGGAGTTGGCCGATGACGTCGCTGAGCCAGCCCTCCACGTCCACGGCATCCACCGGCAGCACCTGGGGCACGCTGGCCGGCAAGCCCAGCACAGCGGGTGATGTGGGCGGCGCGGGTGCATCGGTATCGGTGTTGAGGCTTTGCACCACGCGCACTGCCTGCAGCAGCGACATGATGCCTGTTGGCTGGCGCTCCACAATGTAGCGCTGCGCCATCTCAACCTGCTCGGGGTCCAGTTCAATCCAGCGGTTCTCCATGCGCAGCAGGGGCGTGCGCATGGCCGCCATCTGCTCGAATTCGCTGCGGCCAAGCCGTTTGCCCCCCAGCGTTAGTTCCCACTCGAACTTGACCTCACCCAGCAGCCCTGCCTGGTTGCCGGGTTGGCTGCGGCCGGCGCCGCCAACGCGCGCCTCGTCGCCCGGCGAAAGGCGCAGGCGCAGCCCGAGACCGCTGCGGCGCTCGGCATTCCACCACGTGGGCAGGATGACGCCGAAGCCACTGCTCTCGAGCATGGGGCCGGCCTCGCGCAAGAAGTCGTAGGCCTCACTGGTGCTCAATTGCAGGACCTCGGGGGCGCGCTGGTTGAGGCTGCGCACAATCGGCGCGAAGAGGCGCCCCGCGGCGTTGAGGCCGGCACGCAGCCGTTCCTGTGGCTGATCCACGCGCCGATTGCCCACGCGCACCGCGCCGGTCTGCGCTTGCCAAATCGTGTGCGCCGAGATCTTCCATTCAGGGTTGTCGCGCGCTTGCAGCAAATAGCGCAGCGTCCACTGCGGCGCACCCTTGCGCAGCGCCTCGGCGGTTGGCTCTTCAAGCTGGAAGGCCACGCGGAAGGTGGTTTCGCTGGTATATTGAAGTTGCTCGGTCCACCCCTGCCACTGCTGATAGAAGGTGTACGCCTCCTGCGGGGGCAGGTTGAGGCGGCGCCTGCCGTTGAGCAGGTTGCCCAACCAGCGCTGCGCCGGCGCATTGCCGGCGCTCGGCGCGCTCTCGGCGCCCCAGTTGCGAATGGAGGCATCCATAACGGCTGCCACGAAATGTTCCACCAGTTGGCCTGCGGATGGCGCGTCGACAGGCGCCGCCAAATTGTACGAGCGGCAGACGGGCGGCATCATGCGCACCAGGTGATCAAAGCGCGACTGCAGGCGCTCGTCACCCACATAG
This sequence comes from uncultured Caldilineaceae bacterium, assembly GCA_964427845.1. GTDB lineage: Bacteria > Chloroflexota > Anaerolineae > Caldilineales > Caldilineaceae > UBA5069. The sequence continues at coordinate 7,804 of CAYRVP010000109.1, read as the reverse complement.
GGCTGCCACGCTGCCACCAGATAGCCGTCGGCGTGGGCGTGCAGCGCGGGCAGATAGTCCTGGTTGATCAGCAGCTCAAGCGCGAACTTGGCAACATGGCTCCAGAAGAGGAGGTCCTTGCCCATGCGCAGGCGGTGGTAAATGGTTGCCGTGGCCGAACTCTTCTCGCCGCTGCCGTTGTTCAGTTGGGTCAGGCAGCGTAGGGCGTCGAGCGGCGCCAGTGCAAAACCTGTCACCTGCCAGGGGGCCAGCGTGCTCGCGCGCTCGGGCGAGGTGGTGCGGCCCGCCGCCGCCGAGAGCAGTGTGCGCTGCAGCAGCGGCAGCCCATCCACAGTGGGCGTCCAGACCGATGCACTGGTGGGGCTTAATTCAACAGCTGCCAGGGCAGGCATCTGTTCGATGAGGAGCGTACGCAGTTGTGACGCAGGCGCCTGCAGCGGGTGCGAGGGCACCTTGGCGGCGCGTGCGCGAGCGCCCTGAACGGCTGCGCTTGAGGCCGTTTGTGCGCGCGTGGGCGGCGCGTTCTCCGCCTGATTTTCGGCCCAAAAGAACAAGGATCCGTCGGGAAGCTGGGGGTCAATACGCAGCCAGGCCGCGTGCAGGATTAAAGGCATAAAGAGTATTGTATGCCCGACGCGTGCGCAGTTCAAATTGCGGCAGGCGTTGGCCGCACACAATTTTGCGTTGCCTGTACGCGGCGCGCGCACCGAGAGCAGTGTTGAAGGCGCAGAGGAAACGTACGCAGCAACCACAGCGGGTAGAGCCTTATTGCTGCTTGCCTTCAGTCGGCGCCCCGGCGCAACTGCGCCGCTGCAGCCAGACTGCGCAAGCCGCTGCTAATCCACCACGGGAAAGGTGACAAAGAAACTTGTGCCCTTGCCAACCTTGCTTTCAAACCAGATCTTGCCGCCATGCAGCCTTACCAGTGACTGTGTGATGGCAAGCCCCAGGCCCGCCCCCGCGCCATCCGCCGCGCCCGCGTTGCCGGCGCGATAGAAGCGCCCAAAGAGGCGATACTGGTCGTCAATCGGTATGCCGATGCCCGTATCCTTGACGCGAATGCAAACCATGGGCTTCTGCTTCAGGCGGCTCACCTGCACGGTAATCGAGCCGCCCGTCGGTGTGTACTTGTGTGCGTTGGAGAGGAGGTTGGAGAGGATCTGCATGGCGCGCAACTTGTCGCACCAGATCAGCGGCAGCTTGGGCTCGGCCTTGAGGTAGACGCTCTGCTCTTTGGCATCAAAGAGCGGCTGCATTTCGCCCACCGCCTGCTCCATCAACTCGAGCGGGTCCACCATCGCCATGACGAGCTCGAGCCGGTTGGCGTCCAGCCGGGTCATGTCAAGCATGTTGTTGGTGAGCAGCCGCAGCCGCTGGGCACTGCGGCTGATTCCTTCCAGGTAGCGGCGCTGCACCTCTTCGAGGCTCCGCAGATCGTCGGTTTCGAGCAGTTCCAGAAAGCCAATCAGCGAGGCGAGAGGGTTGCGCATCTCGTGCGCCGCCGCCGAGACAAATTGCGACTTGGCGTCATCCAGCCGTTGCAGTTCGGATTGGGCCAGTGCGACCTCCATGGTAAGCTGCGCGACGCGGTGGCGCATTTCGCCCGACTCGCGCCGGTAGCGTTCATTGCGCTCCCAGTTGAGGCCAAAGCTCGTGGCGTCGACCAGGAGGTGGTTGATGCCCACTACGTTGTTTTGCGCGTCATGGATGGCTGCGGTGTGCACCCACACATAGCGACCGACGGGTGCATCGCTGCGCTGGATCAGCCCAATGTCAATCTCGCGCATGCGGCCACTGAGCAGGGCTTCAAGGTCCCGCTGGCGGGTGGACAACTCGGGTGCGGCATCCGTGAGCCGGCTGCCTATGCCTGCGCCCGGCGTCGCGAGCAGCGCAACGTCGCCCTGCAGCGCGTAAATGATGAGGCTTGTATCCGTGACGAGGCTGAGCATGTGGTGGGCGCGCAGCATGGCGTCAGCGTCCGGGTCGAGAGGGGACGCGCTGGCACGACCGAAATCCATTTGAGGCTGCGCCTGACTGGTGTGGTTGGTCATCAAGTATCACCGTTTGGACCTCTGTCGCGCAATGCGCGGCGAAATGGACGCCACGGTGCGACAGAGGCGCGCCGCATTCCTTCCGGAATCGGCGCAAGCCTGAAAGGGGGGCTTGCAGGCGGGCCGCGCCGACCAGCGCGCGCGACCGCGACGCAGCGGCCTCGCACTGCAGCGCGCAACCCTAGACCGCGGGCGCCGCCTGCAGGTCAACGGTGCGCGGCGCAGAGGGTGGGGCCGGGGCGACAGCGGCCAGCGCGGCGAGTTCGGAAGCAAATGCAACAAGAATCGCGCTCGGCTCCTCGACCAGCCCCTCATCCAGCATGACGCCCAGAGACACCTGGCCGCAGTACGAGATGATGCTGATGCCCAGACCGATGCGCCCTGTTTGCGGCACCCAGAACATGATGCGTCGCATGCGTTGCCCGCAGAAGTAGAGTTGCGTGCGCGGCCCCGGCACATTCGTCAACACGGCCGAAGCCTTGGTGCTGAACCAGGTCGTGGCCCACTCGGCCATTTCGCCGGGGAACATGCCGATGACGTTGAGAATCTCGTAGATCAGCAGCGGCTCGGGCGATTGTTTGAGCATGTCCATTTGACGCTTGATTTCGCGCAGGCGCAACGCTGCGTTTGGCTCCTGCAGCGGCAGCGTGAGGTAGACGAGCGCAAACTCATTGCCCAGGTTGGTCAGCGGCTTCTCCGCGTCGCGCAGGTTCACGGGCACCATCGCGCGGATTTCCACCGCGCCGCCATGCTCCAGCATATATTGGCGCAAGGCGCCGGCCACGGCTGTTACGAGGATGTCGTTGATGGTTGCGCCCGCCGCGCGCGCAATTGCGCGCACATCGTCGAGCGCCACCGGCTCCGACCAGACCACGCGCTTGCGCACGCCTAATGCCCCCTTGAAGACCGAATCATTGTCCGGCGGCAAGACCAGCAGCTTGGCGAGAATCGCCGCGCCCATAACCGAGACCAGCCCAGCCGTGTAGGCCGTCTCGACAATATGGCGGGGGTTGAGGGTGGTCTGCACCGCTTCTTGCAGCGTGAACGCCGTGGCTGATTTGACGAGTTGCGTGGCGACGCCCGCGGCCCCGCGCAAGAGAGCAAAGGGTGTGCGCAGCGCGCGCGATCCCAGCGGGCTCGCTTGCGGCGGCGGTGGCGACGCTGTGGGTTCGACGCCAACAGGAAGAATCGGCGCCTGTGGCGCAGCCTGGCGCCTGCGCGCTGGCGCTGCGTTCGCGTCAGGCTGCGCATCGGTGAGCGAGAGCAGCACCTGCACAAGCGCAATGCCGTCGGCGATGCAGTGGTGCAGCCGCCCAAAGATGGCGCAGCCCCCCTCCACATTGTCAATCAGGTAAAAGCGCCAAAGCGGGCGACTCATCTCGAAGGGCTCGCTCAAGCGGTCGCTGACAAAAGCCTGCAGCGCGGGGATGTCACCGGGGGCGGGCAGCGCAATGTGGCGCACGTGCGTACGAATATCAAAGCGCGGGTCAATCTCCCAGGCAATGCCGCCGGGGCCGGGCCGGCTGACAATGCGCTGGCGAAAGCGCCGGTAGGGGCGCACGAGGCGCTCCTCAAGCACCTGCTGAAAGCGCGCGTACTCAATCGGTGTATCAAAGAGCATGACACCGTTGATGATCATGCGGTTGGTGGCCGTGTCCATGTCGAGCCAGGCTTTGTCCACGTTGCGCATGGGTTCGCGCGGAATGGAGGGTGACGACATGGGGACTCCTTCGAGAAGCCGGCGAGTCGACTGCATGAGACCCAAAGCGCGATAGAGCATGACGCGCACGCGCACGAGTTGCACCTCGGTCGCGTCTCTCCGTATAATGTCCGGACGCGCACTGGACAATCGGGCCAGTAGAACGGCCGGGCGGCGCTCGACTGCTTCGCATGAGGACAGTGCAGTCTACGTGTATTCTAGAGCTTTAAAGCATTACGTCAAATGATGTCGACACACAAGGAGGGCGATCCGGCGGCTCGCAGCCGCTGCGCCATCCCCATGGAAGGAACCGGGTCATGTTGAAGTCACACACCTGTGGCGAATTGAATCTCTCGAATGCAGGCCAACGCGTCACACTCGCGGGGTGGGTCAACCGCCGCCGCGACCACGGTGGGCTGATCTTCATTGACATACGCGACCGCTTTGGCATGACTCAGGTGAAGGTGGATGCCGAAGGTGCAGCCTACGAAGGTGCGGCGCAGGTGCGCAACGAGTTCGTCATCCAGGTGACTGGCACGGTGCAGCCGCGGCCCGAGGGCGGCGCCAACCCTAACCTGCCTACGGGCGAAATCGAAATCCACGCCGAAGAAGTCGTGGTCCTCAACCCCTCAAAGAACCCGCCCTTTGCCATCGGTGGGGCCGCCGAGGATGTTGATGAGGCCATCCGTCTCAAGTATCGCTACCTGGACCTGCGCCGCCCGAGGATGGCGCAGAACCTCGAGCTGCGCCACAACATTGTGCGCTTCATCCGCGAGTATCTCTCCGAGCGCAGTTTCCTCGAGGTGGAGACGCCCATCCTGCTCAAGACGACGCCCGAGGGCGCGCGCGACTTCGTCGTGCCCAGCCGTCTCCACCCGGGCGAATTCTACGCGCTGCCCCAGAGCCCGCAGCAGCTCAAGCAACTGCTCATGGTGGCGGGCATTGAGCGCTACTTCCAGATTGCGCGCTGCTTCCGCGACGAGGACTTGCGCGCCGACCGCCAGCTCGAATTTACGCAGCTCGACCTGGAGATGAGCTTTGTGGAGAGCGGGGACATCCGCGCGCTGATCGAGGCGATGATGATTGCGCTGCACCAACGCATCAGCACGAAGCAGATGCAGCAGGCGCCCTTCCCCGTCATCACCTATGCCGACGCCATCGAACGGTACGGCATCGACCGCCCCGACCTGCGCTTCGGCCAGACGCTATTCAGGCTGGATGAAATTGCGGCGGCCAGCAGCTTTGCCGTCTTTACCAACGCACTGGCGCAGGGGGGCGAAGTCAAGGGCGTGGTCTGGCCGGGGGGTGCGCAGCTTGCGCGCCGCGAGCTGGACGAGGCCACCGAGTTCGTCAAGCGCTACGGCGCCAAGGGGCTGGTGTGGATTGGCGTGAGCGGCGCGCCCGACGCCGCGGGCAACTATGCGCCCGATGCGCTGCGCAGCCAGGTGAGCAAGTTCCTCTCCCCCGCCGAGATGTCGGCGATTGTGCGCGCATCCGCTGCAAACGTGGGCGACCTGATCCTGATTGTGGCCGACAAGGCCGCGGTGGTGGCGCAGGCGCTGCACAATTTGCGCATGGAAATCGGCAAGCGCGCCAACCTCATCGACACGCAGGTGGACGCGTTCTGCTGGGTGGTGGACTTCCCGCTCGTGGAATACAACGAGGACGAGAAGCGCTGGCAGGCGGTGCACCACCCCTTTACCAGCGCGCGCGACGAGGACTGGGCGCGCCTGGAAAGTGACCCCGGCAGCGTCCTCGCCAAGGCGTATGACGTAATCATGAATGGCTGGGAGCTGGGTGGCGGCAGCATTCGTATCCACCGCGCCGAGAACCAGGACCGCCTCTTCAAGGCAATCGGCATGGACGCCGAGGAAATTGCGTCCAAGTTTGGCCACCTGATCGAGGCCTTCCAGTATGGCGCGCCGCCGCACGGCGGCATCGCCCTGGGCATTGACCGCCTGGTGGCGCTCTATGCCGAAAGCGCCAGCATCCGCGAGGTGATTGCCTTCCCCAAGACGGCGGCGGGCACCGACCTGATGATGGACACGCCCAGCAGTGTGCCGCCCGCGCAGCTTGATGAGCTGCATATTGCGGTGAAGGTAGGGAAGTAGAGGGGAAGTTGTGCGAAGCGATGATTGATGATTGACGATTGATGATTGGCCGCGTACATGGAAGAACGCCGCCAATCATCAATCGTCAATCTTCAATCATCGCGTTAATACTTGCCGGCGGACGGAGACACTCATGCAGGATTGGCACAACACCCTCTACTACGGCGACAACCTGAATGTGCTGCGCGAGCACATAGGCGACGCGTCGGTGGATCTGATCTACCTCGACCCGCCCTTCAACTCGAGCCGCTCGTACAACGTGCTCTTCAAGGACGAGAGCGGCAAGGAGGGGGACGCGCAGATCACCGCCTTTGAGGACACATGGCACTGGAACGAGAAGGCCGAGGCGCAGTACAGCGAACTGGTGCGGCTGGCCGATGAGCCTGTCTCGAAGATGATTGAGGCCATGCGCCAGTTCATAGGCCCCAACCAGATGATGGCCTATCTGGTGATGATGGCGGCGCGCCTGGTGGAGCTGCACCGCGTGCTCAAGCCCACGGGCAGCATCTACCTGCACTGCGACCCAACCGCCAGCCACTATTTGAAGGTGGTGATGGATACGGTGTTTGGGGTTGAGAAATATCGAAACGAGATTACGTGGAAGCGTACGACAGCCCACAATGATCCGACCAAGTGGGGGCGTGTGCATGACATCCTGCTCTACTACGGCAAGTCGCAGAGTGTTACTTGGGTTCCCCAATACACGCCGCACGATGAAGAGTACAAGGCACGCTTTCACTCCAAAGATGCCGATGGCCGATTGTGGGCCGATGACAACCTTAGCGCAAAAGGCTTGGCTGGGGGAGGGTACACCTACCAGTACAAGGGCGCTACCTCACTGTGGCGTGTTCCGCCAACCACGATGGAGCGCCTTGATGCCGAGGGCAAGCTGCATTTCACCAAGAAGGGTGGCATTCGCCTCAAGCGATACCTTGACGAGAATCTTGGTACTCCCCTGCAGGATGTTATCAATGACATCTCGCCCATCAACTCCCAAGCCGCCGAACGCCTCGGCTACCCGACGCAGAAGCCGGTGGCGCTGCTCGAGCGCATCCTCAACGCCTCCTCCAACCCCGGCGATGTGGTGCTCGACCCCTTTGCGGGCTGCGGCACCACGATTGACGCTGCCCAGAAGCTGGGCCGCCGCTGGATCGGCATCGACATTACCCATCTTTCGATTGCGCTGCTCAAGTACCGCCTGGAGAATACGCACGGCCTTACCGCGGGCAAGGAGTATGCAATTGTGGGCGAGCCGGTGGACTATACGGGCGCGCTGCAACTTGCACAGGACGACCGCTATCAGTTCCAGTGGTGGGCGCTCTCGCTCATTCGCGCCAAACCGCAGGGGGGCAGCGCCGGCTCCAAGCAGGGCAAGAAGGGGGCCGATGGCGGCGTGGACGGTGTCATCGTCTTTGAGGACGAGGCCGGGGGCAAGGCCAACCGCGCGCTCGTGCAGGTGAAGTCGGGCCACGTCAACGCCGGCACAATCCGCGACCTGATTGGCACCGTCAACAATGAAAAGGCGGCCATCGGCATCCTGATCACGCTAGAGGAGCCGTCGCAGCCCATGAAGACGGCGGCGGCGGCGGCGGGCTTCTACCACTCGCCGGGATGGAACGACGACTACCCGCGCATTCAGATTCTTACCGTCAACGACCTGCTCACGGGCCAGGCGCACGCGCGCCACCCCTCCATGAACATCTCCTTCAAGCAGGCGGCGCGCACGCAGAGTGATGCGCTGCAGCCGGGGCTGGGGCTTGGGTGAGGCATGAGATTGGTTGATCGGTTAACCAGTCAACTGTCCTGCAATTGGCTTGCAGACTCATGCCGTTCGCTGCGCGTATGAGAAAACGCGGCAACAGGGCGATTCAAAAGTCATCGCGCGGCAAAACTACACCTCACCCCCGGCCCCTCTCCATGCGGAGAGGGGTGAAAAGCGTTAC
>CAYRVP010000108.1:0-14192 GCA_964427845.1 uncultured Caldilineaceae bacterium | reverse complement strand
CGGCATGGTGCTTACCTGGCAGGGACACGAGATTGATGTGACGCCCCCCTGGCGGCGGCTGCCCCTGCGCCAGGCCATCCTTGATGCCACAGGCATCGACTACGAGGCCTACCCCGACGCCGCGTCGCTGGCCGCCGAGATGCGCAGCCGCGGTCATGAGCCGGACCCGCGCAGCAATTGGGGCAAACTGGTCGACAGCCTCATGGCCAAGTATGTGGAGCCCAACCTCATCCAGCCCACCTTTCTGATCGACTACCCGCGCGATGTCAGCCCGCTGGCCAAGGGATCGCCCGATGACCCGCGCCAGGTTGAGCGCTTTGAGGGCTTCATGGCGGGGATGGAGATCTGCAACGCCTTTAGCGAGTTGAATGACCCGATTGACCAGCTCCAGCGCTTTGTGGATGAAGGCTACCGCGCCCGCCACGGCGACGACGAGGCTCACCCCATTGATGAGGATTACATCGAGGCGCTGGCCTACGGCATGCCCCCGGCAGGTGGCTTCGGCATGGGGATTGACCGGCTGACCATGCTCTTTACCGATCGCGACACCATTCGCGAGGTGCTGCTCTTCCCGCACCTGCGCAGCCTGCAGCCGGGCGAAGGCGACGCCGATGAAGTCGCCGACGCAGATGCCTCAAGAACTTGACACAGAGGACACAGAGAAGTGACGGAGAAACACGGAGAAAGACAAGACATAACGGACTGCTGAATTTCGCGCGTGCGAGACTCGGGACTTGACGTTCTTTGCTCCTCTTTGCTTCTCTCCGTGTTTCTCTGTCTTTGCTCGGTGTCCTCTGTGTTGAGCTGTTTAGTCGAGTTTCGCAGTACAGGCACCCCATGCAGCGCAACCCGTTCGGGCAGCCATTGTCACGGCTTGGCCGCACCCTGCTCGTCATCCTGCTGGGTGGCGGCGCTGCGCTTTGGCTGAGTATGCTGCAGGGCTGGCCCAACACGCCCGATGGCGCTTTCCACGTGCAGCGCGTGCGCGCCCTCAGCGAGGCGCTGGCGCAAGGCGTCCTCTTCCCCCGTCTCTTCCCGGATTTCGCGTTTGGCTACGGCTATCCCGTCCTCAATTTTTACGCGCCCGCCTTCTATTACCCACCGGCGCTGCTGCACCTGCTGGGTGTTGAGATCATCACCGCCACGCGGCTCACGCTGCTGGCAACGGTGCTGCTCTCGCTTGCGGCCATGATTGGCCTGCTGCGTGCGCTTGGCCTGCGCCCTGCGGCGGCGCGCTTCGGTGCGCTGGTCTTCGCGCTCTTCCCCTACCGCATCTATGACTACCTGGTGCGCGGCGCACTGCCCGAGTTCGCCGCATTCCTCTGGTTGCCCTGCATCGCGTGGAGCATGCTGGCGGTGGCGCGCGCCCGCTCGCGCGAGCGTTCCGGCGCCGCCGTGCTCGTAGCCGGGCTCTGCTGGGCCGGGCTCATCCTCACGCACAACCTCACTGCACTCATGGCGGCCAGCGCGTGCGCCGTGACCGTGGCTACAGTCGTTGTCACGCAAGCCGCGCAGGGCAAACGCAGCGAAACTGGCGCGCCCCTGCTACGGCTGATGTGGGCCTTCGCGCTGGGGCTGCTGCTCAGCGCATGGTATTGGGCGCCTGCGCTGCTCGAGACGCGCTACGTCGCACTGGGCCAGGATGCCACAACTGGCTACACGAATCACTTCGCGCAATGGGGCAATCTCCTCGAGTGGCGCGTTCCCTACATCTACCCGACGGCCGCAGATCCCACAGTGCCCCTGCCCGCATGGCTCGTCATCCCTGCGCTGGGCGTCATCCTGATTCTGTTCCAGCGACGCAAGGGGGTGAGCGGAGCCGTGATTTTGAAGACCGCGGCCGTCACCACAACCGGCCTGCTGCTCGTGACATTCTGGCTGACGACTGCGAGCAGCGCGTGGGTTTGGCGTGTGTTTGCGCCGCTTTTGAGCCGATTGCAGTTCCCGTGGCGCTGGCAGGCGATTCTCGCGCTGGCCGTTGCCGTGGCGTTGGCGTTGCTCCTGCAGCCATTGCTCAAGGGCAGGTCACGCATCGTGGTGCGCATTGTCACCCTGGCTGGGACTATCTTCGTCACAACCTACACGCTGGCCGCTGCGCCGTGGGCCAATGGTGCAACCATCCCTGACGTTACTCGCGCCGCCATGTGGGCCTTTGACGCCGCGCAGGGGCAGGTGGGCGCGACCTGGACTGCCGAATTCCTGCCCCGCTGGGTGACTGAGCAGCGCTGGGCGATTGGGCGCGAGCCGTCGGATGGCGCGCCGTCTGCCGCACTACCGGTGGACGCACGCGCCACGCTCGTCAATGATGGCTATTTGCACGCCGCCTATCAGGTGCGCAGCCCCACTGGAATGGAACTGCGATTCAATCGCTTCTACTACCCAGCCTGGGCAATCAGCGTCGATGGGGCGCGCATGGCCAAACAGCCGGTTGGAAACCTGGGGCTCTTGGCCGCACCCATTCCGTCGGGCGATCGCACCGTTGCGCTGCGTTGGGCCGCAACCCCCGCGGTCTGGCTGGGGCGCGTGCTCACAGCCCTTGGCTGGCTGCTTGGGCTCTGGTACATCTGGCATTTGCGTGCGTGGCGCATGGCGGCGCTGGTGGGCTGGCTTGCAGTGGGCCTGCTGTTGCTGGCGGGAAGCAGCGGTATCACGGCGCGTAGCCTCCCCGTGCAGGCGGCGGATGCCGACTTCGGTCCCGTGCAGTTGGCGGGCATGGCGGCGGTCCCAACGCGTGCCGGCGCGGATGCTGCCTTGGCGTTCCACTGGCTGGTGCAGGAGCAGAGCGGCGACCTCGTCACCTTTATTCACCTGCTTGCGCCCGACGGCGCGCTGCTGGCGCAGGTGGATGCGCCGTTGGCGGGGGATTACGCACCAGCCGACCGGCTCGCGCCGGGCACCCTCGTTCGTATTGAGCAACGCCTGCACGTGCCGCACACGGTCGCACCCGGCGTCTATGCGCTGCGCGTGGGCCTCTACCCTGCCGGGCAGCCCGATGCACCGCTCCAGCCCGTCGGCAGTGATACGCCCTACAGCACGGCGCTTCGTCTGGAAGTGTTGCCATGACGGGCCGCATGCGTCTGCTGCTCCTTGTGCTGCTGCTGGCGCATTTCGCGCTGGCGCTCCAGTACAGCCTGCGCAATCCCCTGGGTGAGGCCCCCGACGAGGCCGACCACTGGGCCTATGTGGTGCACCTGGCCACCGCGCGCACGCTGCCGGTGGGACCCGAACTCACGCAGGCCAAACACCCGCCCCTCTACTATATGGGCGGCGCGCTCTTCGCCGCGCTGGGTGAGCCCTCCATCAGCTTCTTTCGCCCCAACCCCGCCGTCAACCTGACACCGGGTCCAGGTTACTCGCCCAACTTCTTTCAGCACGGCCCTGCCGAAGCACCACCGTGGCGCGAACCGTGGCGCGCCTTTCACCTCGCGCGCCTTTGGTCCGTGCTGCTGGGGACATTGACGCTGGCGGCCACGTCGGCGCTGGCGCGCGTGGCGCTGCCCGGCCGCCGACTTCTGCCTGTGGCCGCTGTCGCGCTGCTTGGCTTTGCACCAGAATTCCTCTTCCTGAGCGGCTCGGTGAGCAACGATGTGGGCGCCGCCGGCTGCGGCGCGCTGGTGCTCTGGGGTGGCCTGCGCATCTACCGCAGCGGCGGGCGCGTGCAGGGCGCGTGGTGGACGGGCCTCGCCCTGGCCGCAGGATTCCTCACCAAGGCCAGCAGTGCGGCGCTGTGGCCGGTGGTGGCGCTGGCGATTGCGCTAGGCGCTCTCACAGCCGCCCCGGCTGCCGCGCGCTGCGCGTGGGTCACATGGCGACGCATGGTTACGGCGGGCGCGGCCGTCTTTGCGCCGGCCGCGCTGCTGGTCGCGCCGTGGCTCCTGCGCAACCAGCGTCTCTACGGCGACGCCATGGGCATGGCCATGGCGCGCCAGACAATTGACCAGCGCACGACGCCCTGGACCTCTGCCGATACAGTGTGGCTGCTGCGCGGCTGGTTTGTCTCCTTCTGGGGAAAGTTCGGCGGCGCCGGGCACATTGCTATGACGCACTGGCTCTACACGCTGCTTGCCGCGTTTGTGCTGCTGGCGCTGGCCGGGCTGGTCGTGCTCTGGTGGCGGAGCGGATGGACTGCGGTGCGCTGGCCTCTTCTTCTACTCGCGGGGGCGGTGGCGGCTGTCGCCCTGGCGATGGCACAGTACTCGCTCATCGCCCTGGGCACAGACCAGGGGCGGCTGCTCTACCCGGCGGCTGCCGCCATTGCGATTCTGCTGGCGGCTGGCTGGCTTGAGTTGGGGCGGGCCGCGCGGCACGAACGCGCATCGGCAGCGCTGCTGATCGCAGGCGCGGCCGTGCTGGGTATTTACGGGCTGTGGGGGGTCATTCTCCCCGCGCTGGGCGGGACATAGCTGGCCGCCGCATATCCACGCCGCTATTTCCCAATTACAATCTCGGGCAGCGGGGCCATGTTGTCGGGAAGGGGCGCGCCGTCGCCATCCACGGCGGGCTGGCGCTGCTGCGTCTCCGGGCTATACCAACCCACAATCAAGCGATAGGCGCCCGGTGGCAGATCGGCGGGAAGCGCGAGTGTGGCGTCATCCATCAGATACTCGTCGCGCTGCCATGATGTGGACGGGCATTGCTCGTCACACGGAATGGTGTCCTGCTGCGCCACGAGTGCGCCGCCGGCATCAAGCAACTGCACCGAGCGCACAAGTGGCCCATCGGGCGTGCGCAGCGGCTGCCAAACAAAGGTGAACGCCAGCGATGCGCCCGGCGCAAGCGCCGCTGCGGGGAGACCGTTGACACCTGCCAGCCGCAGGTTCGCGTCAAAGGTGGCATCGAGCGGCTGCTGGATGAGCGGTCTCTCCATCAGGCGCGGCCGCCCATCCACGGCAACTTTTGCCAGGTCGGCCGCGCCAAGGGTGCGTTCACCATCCACCAGGCGCACCTGCAGCACGTATACACCCTCGGCGGCCTTGGCATCGAGCGGCAGGTCGCGCCGGTCGCGCACAATGAAGCCGGGCTGCCACACGCTAGTGGGATACGCGCTGCCGCCGGGCGGCCCCACCACGCTGCTGACGACCTCGCCTCCATCATCCACCAATTCCACCACGGCCGAAAGTGCACGCGTGGGCGTGATCTCTGCCTGCCAGTAGAGCGCAATGTCCAGCGTTTCACCGGGCGCGATTTGCGAGCGTGCCAGGTCGTAGCCGGCGAGGCTGATGTTTGCACCAGGCAGCGTGCCGGTGAGCGGATGCTGCGGCACAATCTGCGGCGGCGCAAGCGGCGGCAGCAGTTCAACCGCACCCAGGACGGCGCGCTGCTCCGGCGCGGCGCCTGCTGCTGTGGCCGGGTAGACGCGCCCACTCACATCCTCATATACAGAGAGTGCAAGCATATAACGGCCCGGCGGCGTGCCCGGCTGCGCCTCGAGCAGATGGTAGGTGCGCGAGGGCTCGCCCGCCTTCCAGTTGCGGAAGAAGGGGTAACGATCGCCTGTGAGCAGTTCATCCGTCTGGCCGACGATGTTGCCCGCATTATCAAGCAAGACTAGGCTTGACTTGAGGTCGTAGTCAATATTCTCTTCTGACTGCCAGTTGAGAATGGCCCATATCAACTGGTTGCTGTTCGCCTGCACAGGGTTGGCATCTTCGACCATCCCCGCGGCACCAGTGGCAAGGCTAACGAGATGCACGCGGTCGACGAAGTTGACCTCTAGAGGTCGGTAGCTTGAGGGCAGGCGGAAATCCGGCGCATCATCAAGCGTGAAGGTGGTGAAAGGGATTCCGATGACGTTCGAGTCATCCACCGCCGCGACATTCAACGCATCGCGTCGCAGAAGAAAGCTCATCATCTGCTTGGCGTCAAGAAAGACGTATGAAGTCTCTGTAAGGTCCGGCTTGCTGTAGGGCCGCAGAACATGAATGATGTGGCTGTTCTCCACAATCTTGTCAAGCTCCGCTGGTGCGTTTTCATCCATTCGGATCGTTGCGTAGCGCCCCGGCTGGCGAACATAGAAATCCATCACATTCATTTTGGAATCAGCAAGTGTATAGGCTGGGGACAAGGTCAACACCCAGGCGCCTTCGCCCTGGTACACGCTGACGGCTTTGCCGAGATCTACGTAGTCCGTCAAATAAGCATCCCGGAAGTGGGCGGGATCGGCAAACGCGGCGAAGTAGCTGCGCACACTGGAATAGCCAGTCACGAGGAGGAATGGCAGCGGCAACAGCAATGCCAGGCGCTGGCGTTTGGCAAAGAAGCGGCCACCTGCCCAGAGCATACCCGCCACAGGCAGCACGAATATACCCGGCATCATGCCGATGGCGCGCAGCGAGTGGGGCACGCCCTCAGCGGTGAGCACGGCGGGCGCGGCAAAGAGCAGCGCCCACATGAGGAAGAAGAGCGGGGTAAAGCGTCGCCACTGTACAAGCGCCATGACGCAGCCAGCAGCCAGCCAGAGGCCCAGGAAAATATCAAACAAGGGGCGCTGCGCGGGATCGTGGCGCAGGTTGGGGTCATGCGTGGTGAAGAAGAGCAGAGCCACTTTGGCGGCGCTGTTGAAGAAGGCCGCAATGGGACCACTCGTGGCGAACTCGGGGCTCAGGATGGAGATCGACACGGCGCGCGTGGCGAAGGCCGCCGGGTGCTGCACAAAATAGGCCAGCATGGGTGCGGCCACAATGAGCGACGCAGCCAGCATCAAAAGCCCCGCGTAGAAGACACGCTTACGATCCAAAACCAGGTGGCGCGCTTGCAACAGGCTCAACCCGACGCCAAGCCCCAGCAGCACGATCACGAAGCGCCCTGCTGTGTAAGAGTAGAAGGCGGCACCGGCGCCTGCACCCGCCAGCAGCACGTCACTCCAGGCGAATCTCTCTGAATCGCGCAGCCGCCGCCATGCGCGAAAGAAGAAGGCCACGGTGATTGCCAGCAGCAGCGGCAGCGTAATCGCGCGGAAACCAAGCCTGCTGAAACTAATGTGCCAGTAGGAGAGTGCAAGAAAGAGCGAGACCCACGCCGCCGCCCACACTGAAAAGTCGGCACGCGCCCACAGTGAGCCTGGGAGTGCCATGTGCGCCGCAAAGCGCGCTTCGGCGCGCACCATCCAGTAGGTTGCCGCGATGGTCAGTGTGCCGATCAGGGCCGCTGTCAGCCGCAGCGTGTAGGCGCTTGCGCCCAGCAGCCGGAAGACCATACCGGTGATCCAGATAAAAAGCGGCTCGCGCCCGTTGTTCCGTTCGTAGAAGATCGCATAGTGTGTGCCCTGCGCTACATCGAGAGCGTCCATTGCATAGGCGGCCTCATCGTTGTAGAGGCCGGGCGGTATCGTGCGCAGGTCATAGATACGCACAAAAAAACCGATGGCGACGATTGCCACGATCAGTGCAGGCTCCAGCCACCAGGGGCGCGGGCGCGCAACAGCGCCTGCAGTGGCTGCAGCCGGTGCGTTTTGCATCACGCCGGCAGCGGGCGCGGGCGATGGCTCAAGGGAGGTTGACACCGGAGGCTTCACATTTCAGAGTGGGCCGCAACTGGCGGCGATTGACCTTGCTTGCGCGCCGAACATCGCGCCACAGCATATGCTGCTTACTCACCGATCACAACGGTAGGCAGCAGCGCCATGTTGTCGGCGAGCGGCTTCCCATCGGCGTCCACGGCTGGGAGACGCTGCAACGAATTGGCATCATACCAGCCCACAATGATCCTGTAGGAACCGGGCGCCAGCGCCGGCGAAATATCCAGCGTGACCGCATCAAGCAGGTATTCGTCCAGCAGCCATGAGGTGGACGGGCACTCCTCGGCGCACGGGATGCCGTCCTGCTGCGCCACTAATACACCAGCTGCGTCCAGCAATTGCACGGAGCGAACGAGCTGCGCATCTGCAGTGCGCATCGCCTGCCAGACGAAGGTAAGCGGCAGGGTAGTGCCGGGCTTGAGCGACGCCGCCGGCATATCACTTGCTCCGAGCAAGCGCACGTTGTCACCAAAGGTGGCAGAGAGCGGCTGCTCGATTTGGGGCGGCGTCATCAGGCGCGAACGTCCCTCGACAGTCACTTCGCCCAGTTGTGCAACCCCCACTTGCGTATCTCCATCCAGCAGCCGCACACGCAGCGCATAAGTCCCTGCAGGCGTGCGGGGATCAATCAGCAGCGCGCGTGGGTCGCGCACAGCAAAACCCGGCCTCCATGCGCTGGTAGCAAAGCCGCTGCCGCCCGGCGCAAGCGTGCTGCTTGCAGCAACGATGCCCGCGTCGTCCACGAGGTCCGCCGTAGCCGTGAAGTCGCGCGTCGGCGCCGACACAGCCTGCCAGTAGAGCGTAAGCCCGAGCATTTCGCCTGGCGAAAGCGTCGTGCGTGGCAAGTCGAAGCCGGCGAGCTCGATCTCACTGCCGAGTATCGCCCCATCGAGCGCGTGCTGCGGCGCAATCTGCGGCGCCGTCAGGGGCGGCAGGAGCGTGACTTCACCCAAATGTGCACGCTGCGACGCGGCGCCGCCCGCCATCGATGCCGGGTAGACGCGCCCGCTCTGGTCCTCATAGACAGATAGTGCGAGCGTGTATTCGCCAGGCGGCGTGCCCGGCAGTGGCTGCAGCAGGTGGTAGGTGCGTGTTGCTTCGCCAGCATACCAAGTACGCGGAGCGGGATACTTGTCTCCAGCGAGCATTCCGTCCTGTTGCGCTACCACGTGGCCCCCTGCATCTAGCAAGACAAGGCTTGTCTTCAGGATGTAATCAATGTCCTGCAAGGCTTTCCATCCCAGCACAGCCCACAAACGCTGATCGGTGTGCACCTGCAGAACTTGGCTGTCGACTGTGCTGCCGGTGGCGGCGGTCGCCAGCCCCGTCAGTTGCACGTTGTTCGCGAACTGAATATCGGTTGAACGCAATTGCGCAGGCAATGAGAAATCGGTGGAATCCTTCAGGAAATAGGTCTCGTAAGGAATCCAACCGCTTAGCTGCCCATCATCGCGATGTGTTGCAAGGGCATTTGTCTCCCCAGGGTGCGGCTGCTCCTCCACCGAGTTTCTGCCGAGCAGGAAATCAAGTATCCTCTTGCTATCCAAGAAGGAGCTGTTGACCTCAAAGCGGCTTAAGCCATAGAGATCCATGACGTTAACCCGCTGTACACCCGCTGTAGCGCTCTGAAGTGCATCACTCACACGTGCAGGGTCAAGCGGTATCGACTCTACACGTTTGGGATCATCAACGACAAATCGAACACTTTCCATACGGTTTTCCATCTGCATGCCTTGCGCCGATAGAGGCACGATCCAGAGGGCATCATTCTGGTATGTACGTATTGCGTTTCCCAACTCGACATATGCAACCAGAAAGGGCATGTGGAATCGCTGGGTAGTCGCAAAGATAGAAAAGTAGTCACGTACACCGAGGATTCCGCCTACAAGTACAAAAGGCAACGGGGCCAGAACTGCCAGTTTCGGGTGGCGTGGAGCGATGCGCGTGCCTGCCCACAGCATCGCCGCTACCGGCAGCACAAAGATGCCCGGCATCATGCTAATCGCGCTCAACGACGAAGGCACACTGATTGCACTCAGCATGGAGGGTAAGGCGAAGATGAATGTCCACAACACAAAGTAGAAGAGTGAGAGGCGCCTCCAGTTGATAAGACCAAGCACGATGCCAAAGCCAAGCCAAAGGCTGAGCACAATATCAAAGACGGGCCGCAGAGCAGGATCATGGCGCACTTCGGGATCAGGCAGTGTAAAGAACATGAGAATGAATTTGCCCGCGTTTTGCAGCAATGCGAAAAGGGGGTTCACATCTGCAAACTGAGAATTCAGCACCGAAACATCGAATGCGTGTCCGATGATGAACCAGGAATGGCCGACAAAGTAGACCAGCAAGGGAAGCATGGTGAATAACATAATGACCACAATAACAGTGGCCGCACACATCAGCTTCCGTCTCGGCAATCCAAGATGTGGGGCCGCCATCACACTGAAGGCAAGCGCCACCACCACAAAAAGGGGTATGAAACGCCCTGCCGTATAGGTGTAGAGCACTAGCCCCATAAAGAATCCAGCGAATACCAGATCGCTCCAAGGCAGCCGCTCCTGCGCACCTAGCCTGCGCAGCGAGCGAAACAATAAGCCCGACGCAACGGCCAGAACGAGTGGCAAGGTGATTGCGCGAAATCCAAGGCGGCTTAACGAGATATGCCAATAGGAAAGCGCCAGCGCCAACGATACCCAAGGCGCGACCCAGGGCGCGATTTGTTGTGTCAGGTTGTCCGTGCGTCCCGCGCGGCTTGACACGGCGAATAGCGCCGCGGCACGCACCATAGCGTAGGTGGCCGGAATTGTTGCGGCGCCAATCAATGCTGCAGTCAGGCGCACGGTATAGGCGTTGTCCCCGGACAATGTAAACGCTGCCGCCAACAGATAGACGAAGATTGGCTCGCGGCCACTGTTGGCCTCAAAGAAGACGACGCGCAAACCGTTGACGACAGCGCGCGCATCCATTGCATAGGCCGCCTCATCGTTGTAAAGCCCGGGCGGTATCGTGTGCAGTCCATAGACGCGCACAAATAAGCCAATCGCACACACCATGAGGATAATGGCTGTCTCCACCCACCAGCGAGGCATGCGCTCGGCGGCAGAAATGGGGTGAGCCAGAGACAAACTGCCTGATTGCTCCACACTTACTAAAGCCATCGTTCACTCTTCTATATGACGCCTAGCTCCGCTGTCGCCTCTGCACCCAGATAGGTGCAGAGGCCGAGCGCAGTGCATTACGGCGCGATGGTCATTGCACAGCGAATGCCCACTCTCAGACTCCGGTAATATGGAAAATCGTTGATCTCTGGATCCGAGAGATGGCCATATTTGCGGTGCGAAACGCGCGCGTAGAACCAGTTGTCGTGGTAGCTGCCACCCCGAATCGCATAGTAGGAATGATTCTTTCCGTCACCCCAATCATATTGCTCTCGATTGACTGGGTTCGCATACGGTGATGATCCATAGTACAACGGTGAGTAGTCATCTTGCAGCCACTCAAAGACATTTCCAGACATATTGAGGGCGCCATATGGGCTCTGACCAGGGCGGAAATCATCGACCCGCGCGGGAAACCAGTCTGGGTCCTTTGTGCAGCGATTGACGGTTTCACACGTCCAGTTCTCATCGCCCCAGGGCCAGGGGCGCGTATCGATTGATCCGCGAGCGGCCTTTTCCCATTCGGCCTCGGTGGGCAACCGTTTGCCCGCCCATTGGCAATAGTCGTCCGCATCCCAATGTGAAACATAAACTACCGGAAAGGACGCGTACGCAGCTGCATAATAGTAAGAGGTGCCGAGTAGCGAACTGGTTTTCTTGGGGAGATTGCAGGCGCCTGCATCCACACAAGCGCGATACTCCTGGTTGCTGACTTCGTACTTGTCAAAAGCAAAAGAGTCCAGGTACACAACGTGCAAGGGCAACTGTTCGTAGAAACACTCAAAGCCGGAGTTCAGCGGGTCACACCCCATTTGGAACTCGCCGGCGGGGACGTAGACCATGGATCCAAGCTCGGGCGTTTCAGGAAAATAGTCCGTGCGGAAGTGCCAAGCGGGGCTTGCGCTGCGCCGGCCATTGGGAAGTTCGGCCACCACCCGCCAGTAGTAGATCGTGTCTTCGGCAAAAGTGTAGGGGTCAAAGTTAGCCTTGGGCAGGCCCGCCGCAAGCAATTGGTCGGGCGAATCGTCGTCCGGTTCAAGCAACACGCTAAAGGTCGCACCCGCCCACTCGGGGCTATCCACTTTCCACGTGAGAAACGCATTCAGGCTCTGCCGCTCGGCGCCGTTGGCGGGCCAGGGCTCGGTGAATATGGAAGGCCCCGCAATAATGGGCAGCAGAATGCGGTCGCCACCCGTAGGAGCGGCAGGTTCCTGCGCGTGAGCGCGGTCTACCAGGAAGCCAGATGCAACCGTGGCCAGATGCGCAACGAGAACCAATAAACCAAGAGTGTATCTTCGGGTCATGACCAACTCCCTGAACTACCTGCGCGTCCGCTGCTGGACTACTGCGCGCAAGCGGAGATCGAGATTTCTCCCAGGCGTAGGCGGTCTCCCGGCAGCGTGTCGGGGCTGGAGAGTACAGCCACATTTTCGCCATTATAGATATCATAGATGCCAAAAACAAGCGCATAGTCGCCCGGCGGCACGATGCTGTCGAGTTGAATTGTCACCGTTTGGGGAACTACCTCACCTGCCTCCCAGCGTGTCATGGGATTGAAACCCATCGTCGGCTGCGTGTCTACTTGCGCCACCTTGGTGCTATCATCTGCAGTTGTCACGTGCACAAAGAACTTTTTGTCCTCAGGCGGCGATTCGCTTGCGAAAAAGTTCAACCGCAAAGGAATATTGTCGCCCGCGCATACGGGCGCATCGGGAAGAATGAAGCTCAGCAGCGACACGCCATTGGCAAAATCGGCGCGGAAGGGAATGGGCGTATTCGTCACCTTGGTTGCGGCGCCGCCATAAGCCACAAGCAGCCAGAAGAGGGCTGTGCTGCCCGCAACCAGGGCCACGTGCAGCCACCAACGGCGCGGGTTGAGCGCGATAACCAGTGCAAGGGCCAGCGAAAGCAATGTAGCAAGGTTTGCGGCTCGGCGCACCGGCGAATCACCAAACGCTGCCTCAATGCGGTGCGCGCCCGCAGGAATGTCGGCGCTCACAATACCGATCACGCCGTCGGCACGCGTAGAAATCGGGATACCATCCACACGCACCTGCCAGCCGGGAAAGTAGAGGTGGTGCAGGCGCAGGGTCCACGACTGGCTGGAATCTGTGTCCAACACATAGGATTGTGCACCCTGCGCCTGCACCACCAATCGTTCGGGACTGTGCACAGGCATCAGTGTGGAGTTCTCCGCCACAGACCGTGACGACGCAATGCCGCTGCTCACCAACTGCTGTCCCTGGGTAGCATAATCGTTAAAGAGCGGAAAACCATCGCGACCTCGCTCCCACAGGTAGGTTGTGTTGATCGCCGCATCATCAATCACGGTCCAGAGTGGGAGCTGCGCCGGCCGCAGGTGCAGCGTGCTTAACACAAAGAGCAGAACAGTGCCTGTGACAGCAACTCCCCAGCCCCATCTCCCGCGCAGCGGCCCCAGCGTGAAAAGCGATCCCCCCAACATGGCGACGCAAAATGAAGCAGGACCATAGAGGCGCCAGGGAAACTGGATATAGCGAATCATGGGGACGTACTGCCAAGCCGGCAAGCTGGCACTCGTCTGCATCAGCAGAATGATCACCCAAGCACCTGCCAGAAGGAGGAGCGACTTCCGCCCTGGGCGCCGCACGAAGAGCGCCAGCGTGCCGGCAAGGCCTACAAGTGTCTGCCAGATTGAGAAGGCAAAGCGGCTCTCTCCAGTGTAGAGATGCAGTGGCGTCCGCTGGACAACCTCCAACCACGGTTTGACGAAGTTCGTCAGAGAAAGCTCGCCGCCCAGCATAGATTCATTAACGCGAGTTGCGCCTGTCTCCAGAATCGCCGGCAGCCAGTAGAATGCCGCCAACCCCAGCCCCAGCGCAAACCCGCCGGCCACGGGCAGCAGCGCACGCGAACGGCGCTCGATCAGCGCCAGCAGCGCCACATACAATGCCACCCCCGGCACCACGAAGAGTGCGGTAATGTTGTGCGCCAGCATCATCGCCGCCACCAGCACGGCCGTCAGCAGAAGGTCGCGCCGCCGCCCGCTTTCAAGCAGCGAATGGGCCGCCCAGAAGAGCCAGGGCAGCAACGCCAGCGCCAGGCCCTCGGCCATGGCGCCCCGCTCATACAGCACGGTGAGAAAATAGGGCGAGAGCGCATAGAGCGCGCCCGCCACGGCGGCAGGCAGCGCCCCGCCCAGCAGCCGCCGCGCATACACATAGACCCCCACGCCGCCCACCACCAACTGGAGGGTAAGGATGATTTTGGTGGTTACCAGCAGCCCCAGCCCCAGGCCGCGCAGCGCCAAACCCACATAGCTTACAAGCGGCGGGTAAAAGTTGAAGAGCAGCGCACCGTAACCGTAGTTGAGGTTGAGCCCCCAACGCGGAAAGAAGATGCCCTGCCGCCACGCATCCTGTAGCTCAGTGATGCGATAGATGCTCATCAACAAATCGATGATGTTGGGGATGCCTGGACGCCACAGCCACTGCGCCGCAGCGAGCGCCGCGCCAATCACCAGGGCCAGCGGCAGAATA
>CAYRVP010000107.1:0-14265 GCA_964427845.1 uncultured Caldilineaceae bacterium | reverse complement strand
AGGAAATTGCCACACCCATAACGAAAGAATCCACATAATGAAATCTGCAGAAGTGATCGTCCGCATCCTTGAGGATGAAGGAATCGAAGCGGCGTTCGGCATTCCGGGCGCCGCCATCAACCCTGTGTACGAGTATCTCGGCACATCCAGCAAGATTCGCCACTATCTGGCGCGCCACGAAGAGGGCGCCCTCCACGCCGCCGATGGGTACTATCGTGCCTGCGGACGCATGGCGCTGGCGATCTGCACCTCCGGTCCGGGCGCCACCAACTTCATCACCGGCCTCTATACAGCGCAGATTGACTCCATTCCGCTGATTGCCATCACCGGCCAGAATGTGCGCAGCCAGTTGGGCAAGGAGGCATTCCAGAGCGTGGATATCGCCGGGCTGGCCGCGCAGTTCTGCAAGGCCACCTGGTGCATCACCGAGCCGAACCAGGTGCCGTCCATCATGCGCAAGGCGTTCCAAACGGCGCGCGAGGGGCGCCCCGGCCCTGTGCTCATTGACCTGCCGCTGGACGTGCAAATGGCTGACATCCCGTGGGATGACGAAGCGGGTGGCTCGCTGCCCATTCACAGGCCTGCGCCCGCGGCCGACGAAATCCGCCGCGCGCTGGACATGGTCATGGCTGCCGAACGCCCCATCTTGATCATGGGCGGCGGCGTGCTGCTGGCCGAAGCACAGGCGCAGTTTGTGGCCCTCGCCGAGCACCTCGCGCTGCCCGTGGTGACGACGTACATGGCGACTGGCGGCATCCCCGCCGCGCATCCGCTGCATGTGGGGCACATCGGCATTCAGGTGGGCACGCCCTTCGGCAATCGCTTCTTCCTTGAGTCCGATCTCGTGCTGGGCATTGGCTGTCGCTTCAACGACCGCCACACGGGCAAGCTGGACGTCTACACGCGCGGGCGCACGTTCATTCACATCAACATCGAACCAGAGCACATCGGGCGCATCGTGCCCACAGCGTTGGGCATCGTGGCCGATGCCGGTTTGGCAATCGAAGCGCTGCTGGCCGAAGCGCACGCACGCACGCCGGCGCGTGCGCTCTCGGCGCGCGTCGCCGAGATTCCCCAGCGGCGGGCGGCGGGCGCGCGGCGCACGCACTTTGATGATGCGCCCCTCAAACCGCAGCGCGTGTACGAGGAGATCAACCGCGCCTTTGATCCGGAGACGATCTTCACAACAGGTTGCGGGTTAACGCAGATTTGGTCGGGCCAATTCCAGGAAATTGCGCGGCCCCATACCTATCTTGCCTCGGGCGGCGCCGGCACTCTCGGTTTCGATTTGCCCGCAGCGATTGGCGCCAAGGTCGCACGGCCCGAAGCCACAGTGGTGGCGGTGGTCGGTGACGGCGGCTTTGGCTTCACCATGGAAGAACTGGCCATGGCGGTGCAGTACAAGGCGCCGGTCATCGTGCTGATCGTCAACAATGGCTACCTGAGCCTGATTCGTCAGAACCAACGCTACGCCTACGAATATGAATATGCCGTGGACCTGACCTACGAGGGGCGCGGCATCGACTTCGTGAAATTGGCCGAGGCTTTTGGGGCGTATGGCGAACGGGTGACGACCGCAGAGGGACTTGCGCCCGCCTTTGCCCGCGCCCGAGCGTGTGGCAAAGCAGCCGTCATCGACATCATCGTGGAGCGCGATACGGATGCTGCCATGGGCGCAGCGCTGGACGCCATACGCGAATTCGCCTAGACAGATACGGCCGCCCTGCGCACGCGCCATCTGCGGCGCACGACCGCCAGGATAGAATCAGCCTATGAACGCACTCGTCCTTAAAACCTACAACAATCTCGTTTATGAACAGGTGGCCGAGCCAACCGTCGCGCCCGACGAGGTGCTGGTGCGGGTAGCTGCGTGCGGCATTTGCGGCAGCGATGTGCATGGCGTGGACGGCAGCACGGGGCGGCGCGTACCGCCCATCATCATGGGCCATGAGGCGGCGGGCACAATTGTGGCCTGCGGAAGCGCTGTGCGGGGCTGGGCAGTGGGCGAGCGCGTGACCTTCGGCTGCGTTATTCACTGCACCCGCTGCTTCCACTGCCGGCGCGGCGAGCCCGAGCTTTGCGAGGACCGCCGCTGGCTGGGCGTCTCCATTCCCGGCTTTCGCAAGGATGGCGCGTTTGCCGAGTTCGTGGCGGTGCCGCAGCAAATCCTCGTGCGCGTGCCCAACGATCTCTCGTTTGCGCGTGCGGCACTCATGGAACCACTCACGATTGCCGCCCACGCGCTTAGCCGTACGCCGCCAGCGCTCTATGACACCGCGGTGGTTGTAGGCAGCGGCATGATCGGGCTGCTGGTGGTGCAACTGCTCAAGCTGGCGGGGGCGGGGCGCATCATCGCCGTGGACATCAATGATGGTCGCCTCGAACTGGCGCTGCGCAATGGCGCCACGCACGTTCTGAATTCGCGGCGCGATGACGTGGCCGCAACAGTGCGCCACCTGTGCAACGGGCGCGGGGCCGACGTGGCCTTTGAGGCCGTGGGCAGCAGCGACACGGTGAATCTGGCGCTGGCCTGCTTGCGCAAGGGTGGCGCGGCCACACTCATCGGCAACCTGGCCGCGCGTGTGGAGATTCCACTGCAGGAGTTCGTCATCGGCCAGCTAACACTGCGCGGCACGACCAACGCTGCCGCTGAGTGGGAAGCCTGCCTGCAGATGGTGCGCGACGGCGTTGTAGACGTCGATTCGCTCATCAGCGCCACGGCGCCCCTGGCCGAAGGCGCGGCCTGGTTCGCGCGCTTGCAGCGTGGCGAACCAGGGCTGATGAAGGTAATCCTCGAACCGGGCCGCTGAACAGCAAAAGCATTGACACAGAGGCCACAGAGTAAAAAGAGAAACACAGAGAAAAGCAAAGTAGTTCTCTGTGTTTCTCTGTCTACTCTGTGGCCTCTGTGTCAATGCTTTTTCTGGTCGCTTCTCAGGTCGTTAGCGCTTTCGGTGCGGCCGGCGCAATGTAACGCACCTTCTGCGCATCAATCAGCATGGCCAGCAGAATGATCATGCCGCGAATCGCCTGCACCCAGTAAACCGAGACATCCATCAGGTTGAGCCCCGCGTTGATGGTCGCCAGCAGCAGCACGCCGCCCAGGGCCCCGATGATGCTGCCCTGTCCACCCTTGAGGCTCACGCCGCCAATCACCGCCGCCGCAAAGACCTCGAAGACCATTCCTTCGCCCATGTTGCTTGCGGCGTTTGTCAGCCGCGCCGACAGCATCCACCCCGCCAGCGCCGCCAGCAAGCCGCTGATCATGTAGGCGTGACGAATGCGCCGCTCCGGGCGAACACCCGAGGCGCGCGCGGCGTTGCGGTTTGCGCCCACGGCGTACAGTTCGCGGCCAAAGGGCGTATAGGTCGTCACAATGTAGGCGATGACGAAGACCACGCCCATGAGCACCACCGGCACGGGCACGGGGCCGAATTTGCCCAGCCCCAGCCAATTGTACGCCGGGCTGATACTGTAGGAGGTCTGCCCGTTGTTGAGCACGAGGGTGAGGCCGCGAATGATGATGAGCATGGCCAACGTCACGACAAAGTTGTTCATGCGCATCACGGTGATCAGCCAGCCATTGATGTAGCCAATCACAACGCCCGCCGTCAGCAGAATCAGCACCGAGAGCCACACGGGCAACATGAAGCCGCTGCCATAGTAGGGCGTGCCCGACGCCGTAATCAGCCAGATGCCAAGCAGCCCGGCCAGCCCGAGCGTGGACTCCATGGAGAGGTCAAAGTTGCCTGTCAGCAGCGTAAAAGTCTGGCCAACCACCAGC
Source organism: uncultured Caldilineaceae bacterium (assembly GCA_964427845.1). Lineage (GTDB taxonomy): Bacteria > Chloroflexota > Anaerolineae > Caldilineales > Caldilineaceae > UBA5069. The sequence continues at coordinate 10,481 of CAYRVP010000107.1, read as the reverse complement.
ACGCCCATCACCGAAGCATTAAAGAGGATGTTGACGAAATTGCCTGTGGTGAGAAAGCTGTTGGTCAGCGCGTTGAAGAAGACCACCACACCCACGAGCAGAAACCAGATGAGATTGCGGATGATGAAGGAGACAAGTCTCTGGCGGCTCATGCGCTGCCTCCTGCCCGAGCTGAAGCTGCGGAGGACGGTGGCTGCACGGCGCGCGTCGAAACGCTTGCGGGCCCCTTGTAGCGGCTCTTCTGTGCGTCAATGAGCATCGCCAGCAGGATGACGATGCCGCGGATCATGTTGATGGCAAAGCCCGAGACACGCATCAGGTTAAGACCCGAATCGATTGTAGAGAGAAGCAGCACGCCGCCCAGCGCTCCAAGCATGGCGCCGCGGCCGCCGAAGAGACTGATGCCGCCGATGACGGCTGCCGCCTGAATCTCGAAGATCATCCCCTCGCCAATGCGTGTTGCACCCACGCCAAGCCGCCCCAGCATGATCCACCCGGCAAAGGCTGCCAGCAGGCCGCTGAGCAAATAGACCTGGCGAATGCGCTTGTCGGGGTCTATACCCGAGACGAGTGCCGCGTTGCGGTTGCCGCCCACTGCGTAGAGGTCACGTCCAAAACGCGTGCTGTTCATAATCAGCGCCGCCACCAGGAATGCGACGCCCAGCACAATCACACTCACCGGAACCGGCCCCAGCTTGCCCGCGCCAAGCCACTTGAAGGCCTGGGGAATGCCCGTAATCGTCTTCCCCTCGGTAATCACCATCGTCAGCCCGCGCAGCGTAATCAGCATCGCGAGCGTGACGATAAAGTTGTTCATTTTGAGGCGCGTAATCAGGAAACCGTTGATCCAGCCGATCAGCAAGCCCACGCCAAACATGGCCGCCAGCGCCAGAACGGGATGCAGCTCGAGCCCGCTGCCGTTGGCAGGGTCGCCCGCTGCCGTGAGCAAATAAGCCCCCACGACGGCCGTCAGCCCCAAGGTGGACTCTGCGCTCAGGTCAAAATTGCCGGTCACGAGCGTGAAGCTCTGCCCAATCACCATGATCCCCAGCACGGACGAGTGGATGAGGATGTTGACGAGGTTGAAAGTGGAGAGGAAGCGGGGCGCCAGCAGGCTGAAGCCAACCAGCGTGAGGATGAGCAGAATCCACACGAGGTTGTCGAGCAGGAAGGGCGCCAGCGAACTGCGGCGCGGCCGGACCGCCGGGGGTGATGCGGACGTTGCGTTCGTCATGCAGCAATGGTCGCCTCGGCGGCGCTCCCTTCAATGGCGTTGAGAATGGATTCAACCGACGTGTCGGCATGGGGCACGGGGAATTCGCGCACGATGCGTCCCTTGAACATGACCAGGATGCGGTCGCAGATGTCAAGCAATTCGCGAATCTCCTCGGTGATGACAACCACGGCGGCGCCCTCCTGTGCCAGGTGGTCGACAATGCGCAAAATCTCCACTTTGGCCTGCACATCCACGCCCTGTGTTGGCTCGTCGAGCAGCAGCACCCTGGGATTCACGCTGGTTAACTTGGCAAAGACCACCTTCTGCTGGTTGCCGCCGCTGAGGAATTCCACCGGCTGCTCCTGCGTGGGCGTCTTGATGTTGAGTTTGTCAATCAATTGCTGCACCAGGCTGCGCTCGCGCGCACCGGCGATGAGCCCAAGCCCGTTGCGCAACTGGCGCAGGATGGGAAGCGTAATGTTTTCGCGCACGGGGCGAATCCCCACGATGCCAAGGCCATGGCGGTCACGCGGCAGGTAGGCCAGCCCCAGCATAAGCGCCTCGCGCGGGTCTGCCGCATGATAAGGTTTGCCGTCCAGCGCAACCTTGCCAGCGCCCACAGGCTCCAGGCCGAAGAGGCCGCGCGCCATAGCATCCTTGCCCGAGCCTTCCAGCCCGGTGAGGCCGACAATCTCGCCGCGGCGCAAGGTCAGGTTGACGTCGGCATAGGCGCCGTCGCGCTGGAGGTGCTCAACCTCAAGCACCACGGGCTGCTGCGCGGTGTCGGCCGGGGCGCGACGTACGCGGCTGAACTGCTCAAGCTGCGCACCGCTGATGAGGCGGATGAGCTCGGGCTGATCCAGCGCGCTTACCTCAAAATCGCCCAGGTTGCGGCCGTCGCGCATTACCGTGACCGTGTCGCACAACTCGAAGATCTCCTCGAGGTAGTGCGAGATGTAAATGAAAGCAACGCCGCGGCGCTGCTGCTGCTCGACAAAATCAAAGAGCATGCGTACTTCATTCTTGGGCAGGGGAGCAGTGGCCTCATCCAGAATGATTACCTGCGCATCGGCAAAGAGCGCCTTGGCAATCTCGATGATCTGCCGTTCGGCCACGGAGAGCCCTTCCACCTTGCGATGCACATCAATCCCCAGCCCAAGCTGGTTAAGCCGGGCCTCGGCGTCGGCGAAAGCGCGCGTCCAGTCCACGACGCCCCAGCGTGAGGTGGGCAAATTGCCGCAGAAGACATTCTCGGCAATGCTCAGCGACGGCACAAGCTGTGAGTGCTGGTGCACACACTGTATGCCCAATTGCGTGGAAAGGCTGGTCGTCATGGACGCATAGCTGCGCCCCTGCAAGATGATTGCGCCGCCATCAATGGAATAGACGCCGGTAAGCGCGTTGATCAGCGTTGACTTGCCTGCGCCGTTCTTGCCTACGAGGGCGCGCAACTCGCCCGGTTGCAGGCGAAAATCCACATGGTCAAGCGCAAGCACGCCAGGGAAACTCTTGACGATGCCGCGCATCTCAACCACGTAAGCGCCGGCTTCGGCTGGTGCGGCTGCTGCGGAATTTGGCTGGAGTAGGGTCTGGTCAATCGTGGAGACCATGTTTCGCGTCTTCGTTTCGCGTCTGCGCGCTATTGGCGACTGTCGACGTGCGCTGTTAGGCAGTGCATGCGTCCATCCCTGTGGGCAGCTGCATGATGAAGATGCAGCCGCCCACGCGATCAGGAAGGAGCCCCCGCGGGCATGCGCAACCCGCAAGGTACAGGTGATGACTGTTTACGAACCGTATCGACTACGGCGCCGGCGTCGGCATGACGAAGTTCTTGTCCATGTTCGTCCAGATCACCGGGTTTTCGATATTCTCGGCGGTAACCTTGGTCGTGGCCAGGAAGAGCTCCATGGAGCCGTCAGCATTCGTGGCGATGCGCGCGGGCGACCAGGTGGCGCCCTCCTGCACAACGTCGCCCTCGGCCACGGCTTCGCCGTTCAACTGCTTCTCAATCCAGTTGACAACGATGCCGAAGTCACTCACAGGCTGCGAGCCGGTGCCGTCGGCGATCTTGTTCATAATCGCCTCAAGCATCCACGGGCCGCCATCCACGCCGGTGATGATGATGTGACCGTCTTCACCCACAGGGAAGAACTTGCCCAGTTGGTCAAGCGCGGCCTTTGTGCCCGGCCCGTAGACGTTGTCGGAGTGCATGTAGATGCCGTCGAGGTCGGGGTTGGCGGTCAGCACGTCAATCACAATCTGCTGCCCCTTGGCGGCGTCCCAGTCACCCACCTTCTGGATGACTTCGATGTTGGGGTACTGGTCCACGGCATCGTGGAAACCATCGCGGCGCAACTGGCCCACATTTTGGCTCAGGTTGCCGGTAATTTCGAGGACCTTGCCCTTGGGCTCGCCATACTTCTTGGTGAGTTCATCCACCATGACTTCACCGGCCTGCTTGCCGGCCAGGCGGTTGTCACTGAGGACGGTCATGCTGATAGCGCAGCCGGCGGGGGAGCGGTCGATCGTGTAGAAGGGAACGCCTGCGTCCGCGGCCTTCTGGGCGGCGGTGCAAATGCCGGCGCTGTCTTCGGGTACGGTAACAATGGCGTCAACGCCCTGGGCAATGAGGGAGTCGATGTCATTGTTCTGCTTCTGCGGGTCCGAGTCGGCATTGGTCACCACAACGTCCCAGCCCTTGGCATCGGCGTTGCTCTGCAGGCTCTGCAGAATGAACTGCTGGCCGCCGTAAAGGCCGGGTGCGGCGTAGCCAACGGTGACCTTGGCGGCAGCTGCGCCTTCGGCCGGAGCGGCTTCACCCGCGGGTGCGACGGCAGTGCAGGCCGCCAACATTGCCACGAGCGTGAGCACCATCAGCACTGCGTAAATTCGCTTCGTCAGCATGGGTCAGTCTCCTTGTTACATTGTGGAAAGTGGGACGTAAACAGCCATCACTACACGGAAAATGTCAACCGTCGCGTACATGAACAGAACAAGATGCTGGGGGCTACGGCTTGCGCTGCGAATCAAGTGAGACAACAGCGGCGCGCATCGTCTCCTCGGCCTCCACCATGTGCGCCTGCATCGCCGCGCGCGCCTCGGCGATGTCCTGCGCGGCGACACCATCCAGAATGCGCCGGTGGTGAAACTGGGCTCGCGCGGGCGTCCCCGGCACAGCGTAACCCAGGACGCGTGCCGCAAAGAGCACGGGTGCGATGGAATCGAGGAAGAGCGGAAAAAGCGCGTTCTGCGTAGCGGCGGCCAGCGCGTAGTGGAAGGCCACGTCATTGTGCGCAAAGGCCTCGCAATCCGCCTCGTTAGGGGGCGCTGCGGCAAGGTTGGCCCTGAGCACAAGCAAGTCCCTCTGTGTACGGCGGGCGGCGGCCAGGCCGGCAATCTCGACTTCGAGCAGACGACGCACCTCAATCAGGTGTGTGTGCGCAACGTTGCCCTCGTCGGCGCGAATGAGCCGCGACAAGGATTCGGCCACGGCCTGCGCCGAAGGACCGCACACAACCGTGCCGATGCCCTGTTCGGTGCTGAGTAGCCCGCGCGCCGTCAGCGCATGCACCGCCTCACGGACTACGGTGCGGCTCACGCCAAATTGTCTCCCCAATTCACGCTCGGAGGGCAGACGGTCGCCGGGGCTCAAACGGCTGTCGGCAATCATCTCCTCGATTTGGCTGATCACACGCTGCGCAAGTGAACCCACGCGCGCGACGGCCGCGTAGGCAGGCGTGCGCTGTGGCGCGCCCTCTGGGAGCGCGACCGGGCTGAGATCCTGGCCCTCGGCGCGTGAAACGGTCATGCTGATATCGGGAATGGGTGGAAGGGAAGCAATTCGAGCAACGATCGAGACGAAAGGTGGATGATCGGGGACTGGTATACCACCTGACCTCTTACATCATACAGTAGGATTATACACCCGCCCATACGTCCTGTCAATCATCTTTCCGGTCGGATATCGCGCGTCATTTGCCAAAGGCTCACACACGCGCCCTGTCGGCGCGCAATGAAAGCGACGCCCCTTTCGGGGCGTCGCTATTGCACCATCTCGCTCGCGCAGGCCGACCGGCCGGGAAAGCCGGTTTCCACTGCGTGCCGGATCCACAACATGGACCGCGTTCAACCGGCGCGCACTGCGCGCACACGGGCTGCTGCCCTTGGCGCAGGTGCATACGCTCAGACCGCTTCAAGCCGTCCTGGAACGGGTCAGTATGCAGGTCTTAGCGCACGAGGTAGACAATCGCCACCACCACCGCCACAATGATCACAGTCAAGCGCAGCGTCCGCGGCTTGATTGAGCCCGCCATGCGCCCGCCCAGCACGCCGCCAATCAGCGCGCCCACAGCCATGACCAACGCAGCTAGCCACACCACCTGTCCGGAGAAGACAAAGAAGAGCGCGGCGGTGATATTCGTAGCGAAAGCGATGGCCTGTTTGAGGGCATTGAGGCGCGTCAGGTTGTCATCGAGCGACAGGCCAAGCACCGCCAGCACGATGACGCTGAGCCCCGCGCCAAAGTAGCCGCCATAGATTGAGGCCACGAAGACCGAGGGAATGGCCCAGAGTTCGCTGCTCTGCTCGCGCCCGGCGCGCTGGTTGCGCTGCAGAACCCAGCCACGCACGCGGTCCTGAATCGCCAGCAGCCCTGCTGCCAGCAGAATCAGCCACGGCACCATCTCACGGAAGAGTCTTTCACTTGTGGACAGCAGCAGCACAGCCCCCACAAAGCCGCCCGCAATCGCCGCCGGCACCAGCATCCACAGACGGCGCATCTGCCCCTTCATATCGCCCCACTGCGCCGCCGTAGCCCCGAGGTAGCCGGGCGTGAGAGCCACAGTGTTGGACACATTGGCCGCCACGGCGCCTACGCCCGCAGCCGTGAGCGCCGGAAAGCTGATCAGTGTGCCGCCGCCGGCAATGGCATTGATGAAGCCCGCCGCCAGCGCGGCCAGCGCAATAAGGATGAGTTCGGCAGTTGAGAAGTCGATTTGGGGCATGAGAATGGGGAGCGTTCCAGGTTTGGGATTTGGATCAGCGCGCCGCGCGCACACGCGACGGTTCCAGTGTAGCGCCGCACCGGCGTATGAACTAACTGTGTGACACTTCTGCTAACCGCGCCCCCGCCACGCGTAAACGGCCCCAAAGGCCAGCGCGACGCCAATGCCAATACCCCACGCCGCAGCCGCCTGGCTGCCACTGATGAGGCCCGCTTCATAGGCAATATACTCGAGGGGCACCGCAATCACCGCGACGGCCGCGGCAATGACAGCATAGGAAAGCAGCCTTTTATCCATGGGTGTGCGCAGCGAGGTCAGGGTCAGGTGGCGCAAACAAACCCGCCGGCTCATGGCGAGACCGGCGGTGAGACTGTGTGAGCTCCCCGGGACTCGAACCCGGAACCCGCCGCTTAACAGGCCGCTGCTCTGCCAAATGAGCTGGGGACCCGCAATGTGGTCAGCTTACCAGGAACACATTACCTAACCAATTGGCGTGGTTGGCTACCGGCGGATTGACTGATGAAAATGTCTCGCGAGGTCGCCGCGTGCGCTTCGTTGTCCCCATCGGGCGCGGCGTATATAATGCAGGCAATCGACGCACCGCCCACACCAGTCGCACCTCATGCGCCGATTCCCGGAATTGCATTGGTTCTGGCTCCCCATGACTCTTGAAGCAAATTCGCTCTACAAGATCTTCCTTGTGGAAGATGAAATTGTGGCCCGCGAAGGCATCCGTGACACGGTGGCCTGGGCCGCGTGCGGCTTCGAGTTTGTGGGCGAGGCGGCTGACGGTGAAGCGGCACTCCCGCTCATCCAGCAGCGCGCACCCGACTTGCTCATCACCGACATTCGCATGCCCTTCATGGATGGGCTGCAGCTCAGCCGCCTTGTGCGCGAACGGCTGCCACAAACGCGCATCGTCATCCTCAGCGGCTACGACGAGTTTACCTACGCCCAGGCGGCTATCGCCCTGGGGGTGAGCGAATACATACTCAAGCCCGTGAGCGCACACGACATCGAACAGGCGCTGATTGCCACCAAACTCGTGCTCGACCGCGAACGCGCCCTGGCTGCACAGCAACGGCAATTGGTCAGCCAGGTGGAGGACACGCGCGCGCTGCAGAGGCGCGAACTTCTCAAGCGCCTCTGCCTGGGTGATCTGGACCCGTTTGAGGCGCTTGAGCGCAGCCACGAGATTGGCCTGGAACTCGCCGCCGCCTGCTACGCCGTAGTGGTTGCGCGCGGCGTGCTGCCGGCACCGCCGATCGCGTCGCTTGACCCTGCACAGGGGCCGCGCCGTCTGCAGCAGTTGCAGAGCACCATCTATGCTGCCTGTGCAGAGTTGACGGGCGCCGAAGCCTTTAGCAAGGACATCGAGGAAGTTGTCGTACTGTTGCTCGGCGACGACATGGCCCACGTGCGCGCCCAGATTGCCGCACTTCTGCAGCGGCTCGTCGACCCATCGCTTCTGGTCGATTATGCGCCGCATAACCGCGCAGGCAGTGCGCAAGGCGTCCACGTCCTCGCCGGCGTGGGCAGCGTGCAGACGCGCATGAGTGACCTGCCCCTTTCCTTCGCCACGGCGCTCGACGCACTACACTATGAGGCGGCGCAACTTGACGCAACCCAGCGCGGCGCATCCGCTGCGGCGACTGATGGTTCATTGGGTGACGCACCGGTTCACCTCGAGCGGCAGCAGTTGGATCGCTACTTGCGCTTTGGCATCAAGCGCGACTTCGATACATTCTTTGCCGAGTATACGGCCGCAGTCGATGACGCTGCCTTCGACCAACGCATCGTGCGCGACTACCTGCTCATGGACATGAGCATGGCCGCTGCGGCCTGCGTGCGCGAACTGGGTGGCAATCCGACAGGCGTGATTCCGGAAGTGGCTCACCCCAGCGAGCTTGCCACGCAAGTGCACACCCTGAGCACACTCCAAAGCCTGACACGCACCATTTTTGACAGGGTGCTTGATTTCCGCGACGCCGTGGCACGCCAGCAGCACCAACACCGCCTGATGCGCGCCCGTGCCTACATCGAGCAGCACGCCGGCGATGTTGATCTGAGCCTGACCACTGTGGCGGCGCACGTCAACGTCAGCCCCAGCCACTTCAGCGCGATTTTCAGCCGCGAAACCGGCGAGACCTTCAAGGAGTTCCTGACGCGCATCCGCATGGAGCGCGCGCAAGGGCTGTTGCGCGGCACATCGCTTCCCATCGTGGAGATCGCACAGCGTAGCGGCTACAGCGATCCCCACTACTTCAGCGCCGCCTTCAAGCGCGTCACCGGCATGCCGCCGCGCGATTACCGTGAGGCGCGGCCGCCGTCCGGCGAGAGTGTGCTCGCCTGATCCCGCACTGCGCCCTATCTTGACCCCTATCGGGGGATGCCATGAGCACAATCCCACTCCAGCCTCTCGGGCGCACACCCATCCGGGTGCAGCACTCAACCAGAGCACCCTACTTGCGGCTGCGTTTCAGCATCCGCGACAAGATCCTGCTCTCGTTTCTCGTGGTCGTGGTACTGATTGGCGCGGTCACTGGTCTGTTCATGCTGCGCGCGCTCCAGTTCAATCGCCAATATGCCGCCATGCTCAGCAGCACCACAACCGCCAACCAATTGCGCGGCGCGTTTCGCACCGATTTCGACATGGCTGTGTGGAACATTGTGGCCGGCAAAACGGCCTTCGCCGAGAGCAACCAGGCGAATCTGATCGAAGGTCTTGACTCCACCGTCAGCCAACTGATGGCGGCGACAGACTCGCATCGTGGGCGCGTCAAGCTTGATGTCATCCTGCGCACAAGCGAAACGCTGCGCAAGCAAGTGGAGAAATTGAGCGCCCAAATTGAGGCCAATGCGCTCGTCTCCGAAACCGAGGTGACGCTCAACGATATCCGCGGCATTACCGCCCTGGTGCAAGACCTGCTTAATGACTACATGATCTTTGAGGTCGACCGTATGGGCCTCAAGGGGCAGGGTATCGAGCGCGACTTTGTGGTATGGGCAATGGCGGTTGTGCTGATGCTCGTCATCGTGATCATCTTCTCCATTCTGGCGGCCTGGAATATCTCCGAAGGCATCTATCTGCCCATCAAACGGCTGCACGACGCCGCCACGCAAATTACGCAGCGCGATGTGGCCACCCTCGTCGGCGACCCCAACGCCGACGAACTGACGGAGCTGGGTGTCAGTTTCAACCTCATGGTGGGGCAGATTCGCGACCTGCTCGACTCCAAAGTCTATGAGCAGGCGCAGCTGAAAAAAGCCGAGTTCAAGGTGCTCCAGGCACAGATCAACCCCCACTTCCTCTACAACACGCTCGACACCATCATCTGGAAGGCCGAAGCGGGCAAGAAGGATGAGGTCATTGCGCTTGTGCAGGCGCTCTCGCGTTTCTTTCGTATCACGTTGAGCAAGGGCGAGGACTGGATACCCGTCTCCGACGAGGTGGACCATGTGCGCAGCTACCTGGCCGTGCAGCAGATGCGCTATCGCGACATTCTGCGCTACAGCGTGGAAATTGACCCTGCAATTGCCGATGCAACCACGCTGAAGTTGACACTGCAACCGCTGGTCGAAAACGCGCTCTATCACGGCATCAAGGGCAAGCGCGGCGGCGGCGCCATTCACGTGCGTGGCAGCGCGCCCGACAGCGGCCACATTCTCTTTGAGGTAATCGACGACGGCGCGGGCATGCCGCTCGAGCGGCTGGCACAGGTGCGCGCCGCGCTGGATGGCGCCGAGATGCCCGCCGATTGCGAAGGCGGCGTCGGGCTGCGCAACGTCCACGAGCGGCTGCGCCTCTACTACGGAGCCGACTATGGGCTGCAGCTTCACAGTCGCCCAGGGCTGGGAACGACCGTGCGCGTCGTTATTCCGCGCACGGATGGGTGACACGCAAAGAAATCACCCCTTTTGCACAAGAAGTTGCCCCTCTTTGGGGATTGCGCCCACATGCGCGACGCCGGCGTCGCCCATAATCGCACGTTCAGCGTACGAAATTCCATTCCCGCATGAGCGCATGCTTGCTACAATAACTGCAGCCGACCCGTGCTCTTTTCCTCGGTCGGACCCGCAGTCTCCCTTAATACCCACAAAGGAGTGTCTATGCGCAATTTCCGAGTGATTTCGCTGTTGCTCGTGGTGGCCATGCTATTGGTGCTCACCGCGTGCGCCGCGCCAGCCGCCCCTGCGGCCGCGCCGGCGGCCGATGCAGCCGCAGCGCCCGCCGATGTTCTGGGAGCATGAGGGAAACGCGG
>CAYRVP010000106.1:0-14414 GCA_964427845.1 uncultured Caldilineaceae bacterium | reverse complement strand
GTCATGTCCTTTTCACGCGGGTTGGTCTGAAGGGTGCGGGCCACGTCCTGGGAGGCGGCGGTCATGTCCTTTTCGCGCGGGTTGGTCTGGAGCGTCTTGGCAACTTCACGAACTGAGGCAGCGATAAATACACCGCTATCCGAGGCGTTTGGGGCGGCCATGATGGACAGCGGTGACGTCGACAAGATTGCGGCTGCAAAAAAAAGGATTGTGCTCACGCGCACAATTTGGAAGGCAGCAAATTGCTTCCTCATAATTTTATCGTCCTCTCACATCTGTGGGGGGGTGATGTGCGGCCGCATGCATAGAATAACCGATGATGCGGTGTACTTTGTGGCCACTACCTGCTATAATCGGCTCAATGCGGCTCAACGTTATCGATAATTCGTAGCTGACACGATAAGGAACGTCCCGTGATTCAAGTGGATGGCTCGTTCGTCCTCCAGGTTGGTGAGGCCTTCAAGAATTGTGCAAGCGTTCTCGCGCTTTCCCGCTCGCCCCTTGCGCATGGGCCAGTGGTCACGGCCGGGCTTGTGCTGGACGATCTGTCGCCGACGCTCGACGAGCGGGGGCAAGCGCTTCGCCTCGCGCTGCAGTGGGCTGTAGAGCAATTGGCGCCGGAGCCGGCTTCAGTTCCTTTTGGGGAGGAGCGGGCGTTCGATGACCCGGCCTGGCGTGACCCGCATTGGTGGCGCTATAACATTCTGCGCCATCGCTACATGGAACCGCTGACGCCTGATCAGTTCGTCGAAGGCGGCCGCTTTACGGAATCGCTGCTTGCCCTCACAGGCATGCCGTCGGTGGACGTCTACTATGATGAGCGGACTCGTGCCATGCGCGATGCCGCACTGTGGTTGCAGCGCCACATGCACGAGGGATTGGGTAGCGAGCGAATTCAGGGGTTGGCGCTCGCTGCCGTCTACACACCGCTGCGTGACAACCGCCCGGCTGAGACTCTTCTTGGCATGGCAACCATATTCAGCGGCGTGTTTCCTTCCGCTTGGTTGCTCGCGCTGGCTCAGGAAGAAGGGCTCTCCCGATCAGCGGCAGCGTTGGACTTTTTGGTCGCACGGCGCTGTCTGCATGTGGGCGACAGCGCTACAAGCGCGTGGATGTCTTCAGAACTGCGCCAATATGTGCAGCAGCGCCAGTTGGCAGAGGTGCAGGTTCGCCGCCACCAATTTGTCGCACGGTTGGCGCTGCAGTCATCGCGCCCGCTGTCGGCGGCGCGCCATGCGCTGGGCGCAGGCAACTCACAGCTTGTGGCGCGTATACTTCTTGCTCTCGATGATGACGAACGCGCTGAGAATGGGACTGAGGTTACCCAGGTCGCACGCGCCATCCAGCGGGACGACCTTTCGCCATCGCAGTGGCGCGAATTGAGTCTCATGCTGGCCGAATTATACCATCGTGCCGGCCAAACCGACGAAGCGCTTGCTTCGTGTCGCGAGGCGCTCAAGACTGCGTCAGGGCTTGCCGAGCAGGCGCACATCTATCGGCGACTGGGCAAACTCTACGAAGAGCAGAATCAACAGCAATCATTCACATACTACCAGATGGCGCTCGACCGTCTGACGGCCAGCGACCCCGAACTGGGGATCGTCTACAAGGACCGCGGTTGGCTGCGGATTTTGCGCCGTGAGTGGAAAGAGGGGGAGTCCGACCTAATGCAGGCGCTCGAGGTGCTGCCGATTGACGACCACCAGGTGCGCGCCGATGTCCTTGATGCTTTCTCGAGTGTACGTCGGGGGCAAACCAACTATGCGGAGGCGCTGGAATTTGCACGTGCGGCGCTCGCATTGCGGGAGCAATCGGGCGACCTGATGCGCGTGGGCAAATCCTTCAACAGCCTGGGCATACTTTATCGCATGATGGGCGATTATCCAAATGCGATTCATGCCTATCGTGAGGCGCGTTCAATTTTCGAGAAACTTGACAATCAGGCGCTGGTCGCAACGGCGCTGCTCAATATTGGCACCGCACATCATTTCTCCGAGGAACTCGACGAAGCGGAGAACTTCTATCGCCAGTGTCTGACGCTTGCCGACGAAGTGGGGCTCCCCTTGACTGAAGTGCGCGCACGCTCCAATTTATGTGAGGCGCTTATGGATCAGGGCCGCGAAGCCGAGGCGCGCCGCAACTGGCGTGCGGGCTACGCGCTCAGCATGCAGTCCGGCTTTGATGATGAAATCGCCTACCTCAATGAACTCTGCGTTCGCTATCCGGCTCTGCAGAGCGAGTTGGCCACCATGCCGTCCGACGCTGCCGGTGGTGCTGCGTGGGAAGGGGGCAGTGCCTTCGTGGTGGGTCAGTGGAATCCATTGAACTCCAGCATGCCGGTCTCGCAGATCGACGAGATCGAGACAACTGCAATCGACATTGCCCAACGCAGCGGCCGAGTGAATGCGGCGACGCTCATGGAGGTCGGTCACGTGAGTAAAGCCACGGCCACGCGCAAGCTGGCGCGCATGGTGGAGGCGGGTTTGCTCTTCAAAAATGGCCACGGGCGGGGTACTTTTTACACGCGCGCGCACTCGGTGCCCGCCGTGCAGATTGCCGGCGACCTTACGGGCCTCCAGATGCGCCTCGACGCCGTGCTGCCGCGCTTTACCCAGAAGTACGGCCTTGAGCGTCTGGAGGCGAAAACGCTGGCACACTCCATGGCGGCGAGCGGCGAGATATCCGTGCGCTACGACGTGCGCCCGGTCTTTCGGCGGCTGCCCGACTTGCAGAGCTTTTTTGATTTGGAGCGCTCGCTGGGCGAGTCGACGCGCACCCTGATAAACCTGGTGTTGTAGCGGATCGTAACTTTGCCAGGGCTGTGCCATGCTGCAACCTGCGCAGCGCGTTCATCAGGTCGCGTCGACGGCAACCAGAGCACGGACGGCATCGGCAATCGCCATGCCGGAGAGCGCCGCGCCTTCGACGCGAGGGCCGCCAAATGCATCACCTCCAAAAAAGAGGGGCGGCACGTCGGCCGCGCGCAGAAAGCGCTGGCCATGGAGGGTTGTCGGCAGCGCGTAGCGCCAGCGCTTGATTTGCACATCAACGGGGGCGGGTGCGCCGCCAAGCAAGGGCGCAAGCTCCGCCAGGAACGCGTTGACGAGCAGGTGATCGGCGTCATTAAAGTGGGCTGCCGAAAAGTCCGCCGAGGCGTGCGCCGTAAGCACCGTCGCACCGGGGGATATGCCCTTGCGCCGGTTGTCGGCAATCCAGGGGATCAACGCAGCCGGGCGCTGCAGCGCACCCGGCGCCGGCAGGTCAAGTTCTGCATCAAACTGCACCAGAGCACAGAGACTGGGTGCGTACGTGATGCGCTCAAGTTGCTCTCGGTCGCCTGGGTTGAGGTGTACGCTGCCCTCGGCCAGCAGCGCCAGCGACTGCGGTACGGGCGCGGTGAGCACCAGAATCTGCGCCGTGTAAACATGGCCCTCGTCGCTGCACGCCCACCAGCCTGCGTCTGTGCGCGAAATGGCTTGCAGGCGCACGCCCGTGTGCACGGCAGCGCCCCCTTTTGAAAGAGCGCCCGCCAGCCGTTTGGCTAGCGCGTTCATGCCGCCCCGCGCGGCATAGCGCGGATGGCCATCTCCCGGCGCGTCATCCATGCTGCCGTTACTCCATCCGTTTGACCATGTGAAGATAGCTCCTTCGCGCATCCATTCGTCAATCCACGTTGCGAATGCGGGCGCGCGTGCGGTGAAGAACTGCGCGCCGTGGTCGGCGCGGCCGGCCCCCACGCGGCGCGTGGCCAGCCGGCCACCCACGCTGCGCCCCTTGTCAACCAAGGAGACGTGGTGCGCAAGCTTCGGCAGCGAGGCCGCGGTCATCAGGCCGGTCATGCCCGCGCCCACAATCAGAACGTTGGGATCGGCCGGCCTGGGTGGCTTGTGAGAAGCCATTGGCTCTCCTTTCAGACAGGAACGTCGGTGATTCTGCGTCTTTGTGCGTTGGCACTGCTATTTTGGTGTGATCCGTGGAACGTGTAGCGCATGCAGCATATCGAAAATCAGCAGGAATGCGCCTTGCAGGATGATGCCCGCGCCGTGGCCCTGACGCGCGCGATCGCCCCGGCGCGAGCGCAAGAGTGCGATCCCGCCGGCCACGTAGAGCACGTCCAACGCGGCGTTGAACCAGAGCAGGCGCCGCAACTGGCGGGCATGTGCCATATCAGTCTGCACAGTTGCAGTGGCCTGTTTGCGCTCGGCCGCTTGCTGACCACCCAGTGCGATGACGGCGTCGATCGCGCCCCAGGTTGCACACTGAACGCCAAACGCGCGCCAGAAAGGCCCCTTCGAGCCGATGGTCACGAGCCATACTATGATGCTGGCGGCTGACCATCCCGCCAGCCTGTGCGTGACTTGCCGGTTGTAGGACCAGATTGTGGTCGATGACAGCGTCATCTGCATCTCCTTAGTGCTGCATCCTGCAAGTACGTCGCTGATTCGTAGCGGCGGCTTCAGGCGCCGTTCGTCTTTGTCACAGTGCGATTGGTTAGTACGGCAGCTAAAGCAGCCGCTACGAAAGACCGTCTCACTTGCCGGATGCAGCACTTAGTCAGTGTGCGAACAGGCTTGACGTCCTGACGGGTGCGTAAGGGCCTAGAGGATTTCTCCCAACTCGCCGCCCAGTTCCAGTCCCGCACAGACGCCCACACCGTCAAAGATCGGCGCACCCGTGGCGGTGGTCACGCGGACGTTGACAGTGGCCGTGAGGCTCTCGACCACACGCTGCAACATAGCCGTACGGTAAGGCGCATGCAGCAAGTCGGCGCCTTCATCAGATCGCTGTGCGACGATCTCCAGGCGCACCGGCCCGCGCGCCAACCTGGCCTGCTGCGGCCCGCGCATCGTCCACAGGACCTCGCTCCGGGTCACTTCAAGGCGCTCAATGGTTGCGCCCGAATAGGTGGCAAAGCGGTAGAGCGACCCGTCGATCCACACGCCGGCAATAAAGCCGCGAAAGGCTGAACCCAACCAGGGAATGCGTGCGACCGACGCCGTGAGGCAGACACCCGTGCGCCCAAAGTGATTGCACTGCATCCAGATCCATGCGCGCGGAAAGGCCTGCCCCCAGTCCTTCTCGATATAGCCCCGGCCGCCGTGAAAGTCAACCAGCGCATCACCCACAATCAATGCACCGCGTAGCGCCGGGTCAAACGCCAGCACGCCGTGCAGGCACTCCATATATGGCACGTAGCCATACCAGCCCATGATTCCCGGCGAGCGCAGCGATACGGGCCAGCCCCGGACGCCATCAAACCGTACGACGCCCTTGATGCGCTGCGCGCCTTCGAGATCGAGTACAATCTCCCGGCTGCTGAAGTAGTTTGGCCCAACTTGGAGCGCGAACTCGGTGGGATGGGCCCGAAAGTCCTCGACCGGGAAATGATAGTAATGGGTGCGCCCGCTAACGCCGTCCAGCGTCTGCACAAAGGCGTGCGATTGGCTGTCGCCTGCCCCGAGGAACACCCCCGGAATGATGGCCATGCGTCCTGTACCAGTGGCAGTGACAAGCTTGAAGTACCAGCCCTCAAAGTAGGTGCCGCGGACGCTGGCGGGACCATGGTATGCGCCGGGGCGCAGGGTATTGCGTAGCAAGGGTAGCCTTACAGGTCGAACTGCCCCGATCGGCCGCTGTGGTGCGCGGCAAGGATAGCGGCCGCCAGTGCGTCAGGCTTGGCTGCCGTGCGCGGCGGGCGCGCGCCCAGCTTGTCCCATAATCCAGTTTCCACGGCGCCGGGCCGCATCACCGACACGCGGTGCGTCGGCTCCTCAGCGGCCAGCACCGCCGCAAAAGCCTCGAGCCCGGCCTTGGCCGCGGCGTAGGCAGCCAGATTCGCCCGGCGCACGTTTTCTGGCAGCGCGCCCAAATAGATCAGGTGCGCAGAGGGCACGAGCAAGGGCAACGAGGCGGCGGTGGCAAGGAACGCGCCCGTCAGGTTCGCGCCGATGATCCGCTCCCAATCCTGCGCCGCCAGCGCGCGAATGGGCGCAGTTGTGATATCGCCCACGGCGTAAACGAAAAGGTCAACATTGCCAAGAGTTTGCGCGACTTCGAGAACAGCCATCTCGATTTCACGCGGATTTGTCGCGTCCGCCTCGAGCGCGACGGTGGCCTCGCTCGAACCAATTTTGCGCGAAATGGCGGCCACGAGCCACTCCTCCGCCATGAGGGCGCGCACCAGCGCCCCGCCAATGCCGCCGGCGCCGCCCCAAACCAGTGCGTTTGCCATGAGAGTCTGCTGCGCCTCCGGCGCAAGGAGCGAGTGTGAAGGGGACTGCTGCGCGCATTATGCGTGTAGCTGCCGGTGTGTGCAGTAGAACTGGTTACATTGAGCCATTACCCCGGCGCCGGCTCACCGCGCGCACGCGGCCTGCAGTGTGCGCACTGTCGCTTCCACCGTTTGCGTCCGCTGCACTTCCCGCGTGATCGTCGCCGGGTTGTCGCGCTTCTGTGCGCCATACCAGCCGAATTGGGCGTGGTTGCCCCCTTGTATCTCCACGAACTCGGTCTGCGGCGGCAGGAGCACACGCGACGCCTCGATGTCCGCAGGCGTTGCCAGCCCATCCAGCGAACCGGATATCGAGGTCACAATGAGTTCGCTGCGGTCGGTTAGCGGTGACGTGCCCGCGGGAAAGGAGGCCCATAGTGCAAGCCCATTCACGAATTCGGGTTCGTCCGCGATGAATGAGGCAGCCATGGCGCCGCCAAGCGAGTGGCCGCCCACGGCCCACGCCCCAATCTCGGGGTGCGCGGCAATCACCTCGGCCGCCTTGTTGGGCGCAAAGATCATCAGGTTGAGCGGCGCGCGCACGATCGCGGCAAAGTAGCCGGCCTCGGCGATGGCGCGCAGGGCGGGCGCATAAGCGCGGTAATCCACTCGGCCACCGGGATAGAAGATGAAGCCGCACGCAGGCGGCGCGCCGACTGGTGTGAAGGTAATGAGGTCGTCCACCACAACTGTCAGCGCGTCGCCACTCGCGAGCGCCGCAAATGCCTCCGGCAATGGCTCGGGAACCCGCAGCGCCCACACCACAAATGCCAACGAGGCGATGACAAGCAACGCCGCGGCGATGCCGAGGATCCAGAGCAGGATACCAAGCGGTGTGCGTCGCCTGGCCACTGTTTTGACTGGGTGCGTTTGGCTCGTCATTGGGTTCTTCGCATGTGTGTTGTTGGCATGATCAGACAAGGTCGTTGAGCACCATGGATGCGGCCACGCGGCCCGAGAGGATGACCATGGGCACGCCGCCGCCGGGGTGGGTTGTGCCCCCCGCAAAGTATACGCCAGGTACATCGGCGCAGCGATTGTTAGGGCGGCGGAAGGCGTTGAGCGCGGCATTGGAGGAGATGCCGTAGAGCGCACCTCGCCACGCCCCACTCATGCGCTCGAGGTCGAGCGGTGTCAGCATACGCTCTGCACGGATGCGCCCGGTGAGATTGTAGCCGGTCTGGGCAAGCGTCTCCAGCACGCGCGCGCGATAGTCCGCGGCATGCACATTCCAGTCGAAGCGCGCCGACGTGGGTGGCGCATTGACGAGTACAAACCAGTTCTCGCAGCCCGCCGGCGCATGGTCTGGGTCCGTCTTTGACGTAATCGCAACGTAGACGGTCGGTTTGTCCGGAGGGATGCCCTTGCGGAAGATATCGTCGAACTCGCGCTTGTAGTCGTCGGCGAAGAAAATGTTGTGGTGTGCAAGGGCGGGATGGACGCCCTCGACGCCGAGCATCAGGACAAAACCCGAGCAAGAGGTCTCGCGGCGCGCCAGTGCGGCAGCGCGGCGTGTGACCTTTGCCAGCGGCGGCAGTAGCTTCCTGTACGTGGTGGCCACATCGACGTTGGAGACGACTGCCGCCGCAAGTTGCTCGGCGCCATCGGCAAGTTGCACACCGCAGGCAGCGCCGTCACGCACGAGGATTTGCGCCACCGGGCTGCCTGTGTGCACCGTGACACCACAACGCTGCGCCAGCGCTCGCATCGCTTCGGCAATCCTGTAGATGCCGCCACGCGGGTACCAAACCCCGCCGGCAAGTTCGACGTGGGCGACGACGGCGAGCGTGGCGGGGGCCTGATAGGGGTTTGCACCCACATAGGTGGCGAAGCGGCCGAGCATCTGGCGCATGTGTCTTGAGCGTACACGGCGCGCAATGGCGTTATCGAGCGTGAGCCATGGGTCGATGCGCAGGAGGTCGAGCGGGTTGGCGTAGCGAAGCGAGGCGAGCGAGGGTGGGCCGCTTTCGATGAAAGCCGGCGCCGTAATGCGGTGGATTTCAGCGGCATAGGCGAGGAAGTGACGGTAGCCCTGCACGTCGGCGGGCTCGATGGCGGCAATTGCGGTATCCATTGCGGCGGGGTCGCGGCGCACGTCAAGCACCACGCCGTCGCCATAGAAGTAGCGAGTGAGCGGATCGACGGGAAGCAGGGTAAGGTCATCTTCAAGCCGTTGCCCGGCGCTGCGCCAAAGGTCCTCGAAGACGGTGCGCATGGTAATGACTGATGGGCCCGTGTCCCAGCGGAATCCGGCGGCCTCGAATTGGCTCATCTTGCCGCCTACGGCCGCATTTTGTTCAAAGACGATGACCTTGCGTCCGGCAGCAGCCAGGTGGATCGCGGTGCTCAAACCGCCAATGCCGCCGCCGATAATCACAATTGGTTCGATGTTCTTCGTCATGAGGCGGGCCAGTTTATGGCATCAGCGGCCAGAAGAGGGGGATGAGCAGCGATGCCGAAATACAGCAGATGATGGAAAGCGGCAGGCCGAAGCGCAGGTAGTCCACAAAGCGATAACCGCCGGGCCCCATGACCATTGCGTTGGTTTGGTAGCCCTGCGGCAGCGTGAAAGACGCGCTCGCGCCAAAGATGACGACCATGATCAGCGCCGTGGGGTTGATGCCCGTGGTGCGTGCCAGCGTGAGCGCAATGGGCGTGAGCAGAACGGCGACAGCATTGTTGGAGAGCAACTCCGTGAGTATCCACGTGACGAAGAAGAAGAGAGTGACAAAGATGAAGGGCTGCGAGACGCCAATTGCGCCGACCATGCCGTCGACAAGCGTTTGCGCAAGCCCCGTCTGTTCCATGGCGGTCCCCAGCGGGATGGTGCCCGCGAGCAGCAGCAGCGAACCGGCATCAAGCGAGCGCATGGCTTCGTTGGGGCGCAAGCAGCCTGTGAGCAGCATGAGCACCGCGCCTGCCAATGCCAGCGTGACAATGGGAATCTGCGTGAGAGACGCCAGCACCACCACGCCCAGCATGATGAGCAACGCCGGCAGGCGTTTGTTGCCGCGTGCGATTGACTGCTCGACGCCCTCAATAATCATGAGGTCGCTGGCCTCGCAGGCGGCGCGCAACCCTTCCGCCGTGCCCTGCAGCAGCAAGACGTCGCCCGCACTCAGGCGGCGCGTGCGCAGCCCTTCGAGCCGCTGCCGGCCAAAGTGCTGCGCCCCCATAATCGCCACACCGAAGTGACGATTCAGTTCAAGATCGCCAATGCGTCGGTTGTTCATGGCCGATGTGGGCAGCACAATTGCCTCGATGACCTGCTGGGGCATGGCGCGGCCGGGCGTGCGCTCGGCATCTTCGATGACACTCGCCAGCGATGCCCGCGCCGAGCGCAACAGATCGGCAATCTCGTTGGGAGTTCCCGCCACAAGCAGGAGGTCGTCGGCTTGCACGAGCAGGGGCGCCGCTTCATCGGCGCGATAGGATTGACCGCTGCGCACCAGTTCCAGAAGTTGCGCGCCTGGGTCTTCGGGCGTCGCACTTTCCAGCGACTGCTCGGGACGGGAGATGCGGCGGTGCGCGGCGCGCGGCGCAGGGCGCGCTGACTGCACGCTGGCGATGCGCCCGAAAATCTGGCGCGCCGGCCTGCCAACGAAGACGCTTTCCCGCCCAATGCGCACCTCGCTGATGTAGGTGGCGTCAGGGCGGCCGTCGGCCAACCCGGTGAGCGGGGCACGGTCGGGCAGCAGCCACTTCCCTGCTATCAGAATATAGGTGGCGCCAATCGCCGAGTAGATGAGCCCCATGGCGGTGAACTCGAAGAAGCGCAGACCCGGCCCGCCCAGGTCGCGGTAGATGCCGTCGACCATGATGTTGGCGCTTGTGCCCAGCAACGTGACGGTGCCGCCCAGCGACGCGAGGTAGGCAACAGGCAGCAGCAGCTTGGAGGGGGCCACGTCCATCCGTTTGCTGATGGTCAGCATGACCGGGATGAGGAGTACGACAAGCGGCGAATTGTTCATGAATCCGCTGGCGATTGGAACAACGATGGCGACAAGAAGCAGCAGGCGGTTGACATTGCCGCCCGACCAGCGCACGAGCAGCGCCGTCAGTTGGTCAAGTGCACCGGTGCGCACAATGCCGGCGCTGAGCACAAACATGGCGGCCACGGTGACTGTTGCGCTGGAGGAGAAGCCAGAGAGCGCATCGGGTGGCGACACGACGCGTGTCAGCAGCAACGCGACGATCGTCAGCAGCGAGGTGACTTCCATGGAAATCCACTGGCCGATGTAGAGCGTCGTGCTCAAAAGCAGTATAGAGGCGAGGATGATCTGTTCTGTGGGCATGGCTGGAAGAAGTTGGCGGGTGCGTCGGTCACGCTAGCGCAAGTCTACACCAGCCGCCCGCTGCCTGCCATAGAGGCGCGTTGCTGCACCTGTCCAGTTACAACCGCGAAGCTCAACGCAAAGCAACCAGTGAACGCAGGCAAGCAAAAAAAAGCAACAACATGAGGTGGCGCCCCAGTTGTTGCTCCAGTTTGCGGCATGGTGTCGTGGTGTCGCAGGTGGCTGTTGACCCTATACTGCTTCCTTCTCGGCCAAACGGCGCTGCACTTCAGCGTACCAACCATCAAGCACCGGCGGCAGTTCGTGCGATTTGCAGCTGTCGCGCCCGGGGTAGATGCTCTGCAGGATATTGCGCAGCGCCGCGCGGGCGGCAGCCTCGTCATCGAAGGCGCCAAGCTCCAGTCCCCAAGTCACGGCCTCGCCCGAGGTTTGCCAGTCTGGGCGGCTTGCGGGCACGCCTTTCTTGCCCTTGCTGCTGCTCAATGGCGTTTCGCGCAACATGCGTGCAGGCTTTGTTTCTTCGTCCGACGGAGGCTGCACCGAACCACGCGCCGATTGCATCATCTGCGGTGTGCGACTGGCGGCGTTGCCGTCGTCGTCATCCGCCACAAGGCCGAGCATTGTCATCAGCAAATAACGGCGGCCGTAGGTAATGGCGCTGCCTACGCCCTGCGCATCTTGTCGGGCGGGCAACATGCCCAATTCCTGGAAGGTCTCCTCGCCACTTTCCACATGGTGGAGCATGGCGCCTACATAAACGACCAGCCCCTTGTCAGTCAATTCGGTGCGCACCGATTGCAGCACGACAAGGCCGTGCTTGTGCAGCACGGGGAAGGCCACTTCCTGTACGGCGCTCAGTGTCGCGTAGCGCGAGCGGTAGGCCGGGTTGGTGGCGTCGGTCATCAGCACAGGGAAATCCTGTTGCGCCTTGAGCAGCGCGCCAAGAAGGTTTTTCATACGAGCATCCTTTCTCCCAGGGCCATCCGTTGGCCCTCAATCCGGGGCGGCAAACAGCCCCCGGGTGGCAGCATTATACCACTGAACGGATGTTCTAGTCAAGCGCCTATGTGGCGATTTTACAGGAGAAAAGCGGGCCGATTAGGCGCTGTTTTGATGCGTGGACGTGCATGCGGGAGTCTCCCTATTGAAGCGCCCCCACCCGCAAGGTGTGGGTGGAGGCGCTGCGCATCGCAACTGCGACGTAAGTGGAGCGGGCGAAGAGATTCGAACTCTCGACATTCAGCTTGGGAAGCTGACGTTCTACCACTGAACTACGCCCGCGACTGAGGCTATTCTATACGGCTCGCCGCAGAAATCCAAACGGCGTTTCGGCCTGTTGGACAGCCTCGCTCGCCTGCTCTTCGGAACAATCGCACACCGTCGTCCGTCCCACAGATGAGCGCACAACCTGGACAGGATTCAGACCCAATAGCTGCGCCGCCGTAGACGAAGGAGAAGAACGTGAGACCAAAACCCAGCGATTCGCAGAGAATTTGGTTAGCGACTGTATTGCTGCTTGGCGCGCTCCTGTTCGGCGCACTGCCGGCAGCCGCACAGATGCCCGTGGACCCGTGGCCGCCCCACGGGCCGGACTTCCCGATTGAGCCGCCCGTACCGTGGCCGCCCGCGCCCATGCCGCCCGTTGCCTTTCCGGTTACGGTTGAACTCCACCAAGTGAGCGCCGTGATCGATGGCCCGGTCGCCTCTGTGACCGTCAAGCAGATCTTCCGCAACGACTCCGGCCGTGAGACCGAGGGCACGTATGTATTCCCGCTGCCGACGGATGCCGCGCCGGGCAGCCTCGAGATGACGATCGACGGCGAAACCGTCGAGGGCAAGCTCTACGACAAGGATGAGGCACGCGCGATATATGAGGAAATCGTGCGCAGCCGGCGCGATCCGGCGTTGCTCGAATGGCTGGGACGCGGCCTCTTCCAAATCAGCGTCTTTCCGATTCCAGCGGGTGCAACACGCACCGTCGAACTGACCTACGAGCATCCGCTTGGCCTGGAGAACGGGCTTTACAAGTTCGGCGTACCGCTCAAGGCATATGTGCCGGGCGCATCGCCGGCCGAGAGCGTTGCCGTCAATCTGGAGCTGCGCAACCAGCCTGGGCTGCGGGCGATCTACAGTCCCAGCCACGACATCGCCATCGACCGCACAGGAACTGATGGTGCTCTGGTCAGCTTTGAGGGCAACAGTACAGACACGCAGAGTGATTTTGCTCTCTACTTCGGCAGCGACAAGAGCGCCATCGGTGCAAATTTGCTGAGCTACAAGCCGCGCGGCGAGGATGGCTACTTCATGCTGCTCGTTGCACCAAGCCTGGAGAGCGCGTCAGATCAGGTTGTGGCGCGTAATATCGTGCTGGTGATGGATGTCTCCGGTTCAATGAAGGGTGAAAAGATCAAGCAGGCCAAGGCCGCCGCACAGTCGATTGTGGACCAACTCAACCCCGGCGACAGCCTAAACATCATTACCTTCAGCACCGGTGTGCGCCTTTGGCAGAGGGAGCTGCAGCCGGTTTCCAGCGCCAGGCAGGCCGACGCGCGGGCGTGGATAGAGCGCATTGTCGCCACCGGCGCGACGGACATCAATCGCGCGCTGCTCGAGGCGCTGGCGCAGGTGGACGATGGCGACGACAATCGCCCGGCCTATATCCTCTTCCTGACCGATGGGTTGCCGACGCAGGGTGAGATTGAGACCGACCGCATCGTCGAAAATGCCGCCGACAACCGCCCGGCAGAGCGCAGCGTGCGCCTATTTACCTTTGGCGTGGGCTATGATGTGAACACCGACCTGCTCAACACGCTGAGCAGCGAGATGGGTGGGCGCAGCACCTATGTCAAGCCCGAACAGGCAATCGACGAAGTGGTCAGCGCCTTCTACAGCCAAATCGGCAAGCCTGTGCTCGCAAACGTTGACCTCAATCTCACCGGCAATACACTGGTGGAGGAACTCTACCCCTTCCCCTTGCCTGACCTCTTTGCCGGCGAGCAACTGGTGGTGGTGGGCCGCTATCGCGATGGCGGCGACGTGGATCTGCGCATCGAGGGCGACATCAACGGCGAAGCCATTACCTACGTGTATCCCAACCAGGTGCTGGCCGAGGCGGGCGGCGAGCCCTTTGTGGCGCGTCTCTGGGCCACGCGCAAGATCGGCGCACTGCTCGAGCAGATTCGCCGCACCGGGGCCGACCAGGAATTGGTCGACGCGGTCATCGACCTGAGCCTTGAATATGGCATCGTTTCGCCCTATACTTCCTACCTTGTGCTTGAGCCCGGCGCAGGTCCGCAGATGCCGATTTCGCAGGAGGGCGCAATGGCATTGCCGGCCCCCCGCGACCAGGCGTACATGGCCGGCGGCGCTGCCATGGAGAGCGCTGCTGCTGCCCCGGCATCCGGGCAGGCGGCGGTGGTCGCGTCCGAGGCGCGTGCATCGCTGGAAAGCGCCAAGACCGTCGCCGAGCAGGAACAGGTGCGCTATGTGGGCGGTAAGGCCTTTGTGCAGCGTGGCTGGGTGGAAGGCGAAGGCGGCGTGCCAGTGGCCCTGTGGGTGGACACCGCCTACGACGCGGAAACCGAGCCGGAGGTCGTGCCATTTGGCTCGGATCGCTACTTCGAGCTTGCGCAGGATGATCTCGTTGCCCAGTGGCTCTCCGTTTCGCCCGAGATGATCATTGTGCTGGAGGGGGCCGAGCAGGTGCGCATCACGACCGTTGCCCAGTAGACAAGGAGAGAGTTGGCGCCCACAATGCGGAAACAACGGCGCCGTATGGCCGTTGTTTCCGCATTTAAACCGAGTTTGCGGTGAGAGCGGCAGTTTCAACGCAAGGGCGCGAGGTGCGC
>CAYRVP010000105.1:0-14419 GCA_964427845.1 uncultured Caldilineaceae bacterium | reverse complement strand
CGCCGGTCACGGGCGGCTGAGCGGGGCGCAGCCCCTCGGCGTTGTCTTCGAGGGCGATATAGGGGAAGACTTTGGAATCGAGAAAAGGAAAATTGACAAAGCGGTTCTTGTGCGTCGCGAAGTCCTTGCCGATTTCGTCGAGAGTATGACGAGCGATCTTTACGTTGGGTTCGAGAACAACGTTGGCTTTACCGCTGGAATCGTCAAAGAAGCGCCATCCGGCTTCTTCGAGCAGTTTGTTGATTTTGATGCGGGCTTTGGCTTCTTTCATGGGGCTCTCGTGGCTGCGGGTGGAGATGTGGGTAACAGACCCCGCGCCTACGGCGCGGGGTGCTCAATCATCATTCCGAAGAAACGGGCATAGGCGCGACAGCAGCGCGGATGTCGAACGCACGCGGGGTCGCGCACGTAGGCCACCTGCAAGTGTACCGCGTGGGCGCGGGGGTGGCAAAGCTGCACCGCAATACGCCCCATTTGCGCAAATTTGAACTTTTGCATAGATTTACATAGCTTTTCCCACGCTCAAGGTGCTTGCCGCCCATAAGGAAACCCATGTCCGGAAGACCACGCCCCACACAGCCCGCTGCACACGCCGCCAAGGCCAACGGCGCCGGCCCGGCCGCCTCCGCAAACGCCGAGCGCGGCAAGCAACTGGCCCGCCGCCAATATGTGCGTTTTGCCTTCTACAAGGTCGATCCCCTCTGGCGCAGGCTGGACGCCGACACGCAGGCCGCACACAAACAGGAGCTGGCCGACGTCGTCCGCAGCTTCAACCGGCGCATGTTGCTGCGCCCCTACAGCCTCATGGGCACACGCGCCGACACCGAGATACTGCTCTGGCAAATTGCCGAAAGCCCGCTCGTCTTCCGCGAGCTGGCCACCGCCATCGCAAGCACGCGCATGGGCGGCTACCTGAGCATGGTCTACTCGTATATTTCGCAGACCAAGCGCTCCATCTACGAAATCCGCAACGCCGCCGACCCCAGCGCCGAAGAAGAGCGGCTGGTGATAGACCCCACCGAGTCCAAATATCTCTTCGTCTACCCCTTCATCAAAACGCGCGCCTGGTATCAAATGTCGCAGCAGGCGCGCCAGGGCATCATGGACGAACACATCGACGTGGGGCGCAAGTACCCCTCCGTGCGCCTCAACACCACCTACAGCTTTGGGCTGGATGACTACGAGTTCATCGTCGCCTTCGAAACCGACGAGCCCTCCGACTTCCTCGACCTGGTGCAGGAGCTGCGCGAGACCGAATCGAGCCGCTACACGCTGCAGGACACACCCCTCTTCACCTGCATCAACATGCGGCTTGAGGAGGCGCTGGACGCGCTGGGCGGCCCGCCGATTGCGCGCGCCCTCGCCCCCGACGAGGCGCACGAAGCGTGGGTGGAGGTCTGCGCACTGGACGAATTGCCGCCGGGCGCAACCAAAACGGTCTTCCTCGAGGGCAAGATGGTGGGACTTTTCAACGTCGGCGGCGCGCTGTATGCGCTCAACAACCGCTGCACGCACGCACGCGGCCCGCTCACCGAAGGCATCATCGATGCCGAGGCCTGCACCGTGGTTTGCCCCTGGCACTATGGCAAGTTTGACATCGTGAGCGGCGCAGCGATCGACGGCGTGGTCAACAAGCCGGTTGAGACCTACGCAGTGGAAGTGCGCGACGGGGTGATCCACGTAGGCACGCGCGTGGATGCACCGGAAACGACGGTGCGCGCATGACCGTGCAAGGCGCAGAGAACGGCGACGCGCCTCTCTTCGACGAAGCCGCGCGCAGCTACGATGCGCTTCTGGTCTTTTCTTTCGGCGGGCCGGAGGGGATGGAGGACGTGGTCCCCTTTCTGCAGAATGTGGCCGAGGGGCGCAATATCCCCGCCGAGCGTCTGCAGGAAGTGGCGGGCCACTACGCTGACTTTGGCGGCGTCAGCCCCATCAACGCGACGACCCGTGCAGCGATTGCCGGGCTCGAAACCGGGCTGGCCGCGAACGGACCGCAGCGGCCCATCTACTTCGGCAACCGCAACTGGCATCCCTTTATTGCCGACACCCTGCGCCAGATGCGCGACGACGGCGTGCAGCGCGCGCTGCTTCTCGTCACCTCTGCCTACAGCTCCTATTCGGGCTGCCGCCAGTATCGCGAAGACATTTTGCGCGCGTCCGCAGCGCTGGGCCCGGATGCACCCACCTTCGACAAGCTGCGCGTCTTCTACAACCACCCCGGCTTTATTGAGCCCATGGTGGAAAGGACGCGTGCGGCGCTGGCCCAATTCCCGGATACAGGGCGCGCATCGCCCGTTGCGGGTGCAGGGCGCGATGGCGTGCACCTCATCTTTACGGCGCACAGCATCCCCACGGGCATGGCGCGCAACAGCGACTATGTGGCCCAACTCGAGGAAAGCTGCCGCCTCGTGGCGCAGGCGCTGGGCCGCAGCGACTACGCGCTCGTCTACCAGAGCCGCAGCGGCCCGCCGCAGGTGCCCTGGCTGGAGCCGGACATCCTCGATTACCTCACGCAGATCAGGGCCCAGGGCGTCGAGAAAGCCGTCATGGTCCCCATCGGCTTCATCTCCGACCACATGGAAGTGCTGTTTGACCTCGACTACGAAGCGCAGCAGCGCGCCACCGCCCTGGGCATGACGCTTGTGCGCGCCGGCACGGTAGGCACGGACCCTGCCTTTGTTGCCATGCTGCGCGAGCTGATTTTGGAGCGCATGGCGGCCAACCCCACGCGGCGCGCGCTGGGCACGCGCGGCCCCAACCACGACATCTGCCCGCTGGATTGCTGCCTCAAGGGCGAAAGCGGCAGGCCGCCCGCGCATTAAAGGGACATAGCGGGCGGATATTCGGGACATATTGCCCTGTCCAGTGCACGCCATGTGCGCTATGGTAAACGCAGAAATAGATCGCTTTGCACATATTTGCGTCCATTGCATTGCCTATTCGGGAGAGAATCTGATGAGTTATCCCGCCCCACGCCTGGTCTTCTGGGAATCCACCGCCGGCTGCAACCTGCGCTGCATCCACTGCCGCCGCGTCACTGTGGCCGACCAGCTCACGCCCCAGGACCTGAGCACCGAAGAGACTTTTCGCATGATTGACGAGATTACCGCCGTGGGCAAGCCCGTCTTTGTGCTCTCGGGGGGCGAGCCGCTTTTCCGCAAGGACATCTTCGAAATTGCGCGCTACGCCAGCGCCGCAGGGCTGCCCGTGGCGCTGGCCACCAATGGCACGCTGATTGACGACGCCGTGGCCGCACGCATCAAGGAGAGCGGCGTGCAGCGCGTCAGCATCTCTTTTGACGGCGTTGACCCCGCCACGCACGACATGTTCCGCGGGCTGCCCGGCTCGTTTGAGGCGGCGATTCGCGGCTTCAAGGCGCTACGCAAGGTGGGTCTGCCCGTACAGATAAACACCACCGTGGCCAACCACAACAAGACGCAACTCGACGATATGGTGGCGCTGGCCAAGGAATTGGACGCGGTCGCGCTGCACCTCTTCCTGCTGGTGCCCGTGGGCTGCGGCGTGCAGATTGCCGAAGAGCAGATGATCAACGCCCAGGAGTACGAGCGGGTGCTCAACTGGCTCTACGACATGGAGCAAGCGGATACGGGGCTGCAACTCAAGGCCACCTGCGCACCCCATTACTTCCGCGTCATGCGCACGCGCCGCGCCGAAGAGCGACGCCTGGGCCAGCAACATGAGCTGCCCGCCAGCTATGAGCGCCAGGTCAATGGTCATCCCCACGGGCAAATGCACGCCGCCACCAAGGGCTGCCTGGCTGGCACGGGCGTCTGCTTCGTCTCGCACAAGGGCGAGGTCTTCCCGTGCGGTTACCTGCCGATGGAGGCGGGCAATGTGCGCACGCAACCCTTTGGCGAAATCTGGCAGGGGAGCCCGCTCTTTGCGGAAATGCGCGACCCCGAGGCGCTGGAGGGCAAGTGCGGCATCTGCCAGTTCAAGACGCTCTGCAGCGGCTGCCGGGCGCGTTCATATGGAATGACGGGCAATTATCTGGCCGAAGAACCCTTCTGCGCCTATGACCCCGAGACGCGCCAGGTTGTGCTTGAGGCTGCGCTGTAGGAGCGTTCTTTGTGACAATTGTGGTCGTCGGTCTCAATTATCGAACCGCGCCTGTGGATGTGCGCGAGAAGCTCACGCTCGCCGGCTGCGTATTGCCCATGGCGCTGGCTGAACTGCGCGCCCAGGCGGGCGCTGCCATCGACGAAGCGGTGATCCTCTCCACATGCAACCGGCTCGAAGTCTATGCCTCCGCCACACTTGCCGACGCAGCCATCGGGCAGGCGGAGCAATTCCTCGCGCGCCTGCAGGATATCCCCAACGCGACGCTCAAGCAGCACCTCTACAGCCACGCTGGCGATGACGCGATTGCGCACCTCATGAAAGTGGCGTGCGGGCTGGACTCGATGATTCTGGGCGAAGCACAGATTCTGCGCCAGGTGACGCAGGCGTATGAAGATGCGCACAGCGCCGCGATGACTGGGCCGATCCTTTCGCATCTCTTTGCGCAGGCCATTCACGCAGGCAAGCGCGCCCGCACCGATACGCCCATCAGCCGCTACACCACCAGCGTGAGCCACGCCGGCGCGCTGCTGCTGCTGGACAAACTCGATGCGCAGGCGCAGGCGCGCGTGCTGATTATCGGCGCGGGCGAAATGGCGCAACTGGCTGCACAGGCGCTCACGCGCTTTGGGCTGAATGACCTGGTCTTCATGAATCGCACCTACCCGCGTGCCGAGGCGATGGCCGGCGATTACGGCGGTCGTGCGCTCACCTGGTACCAATTGGATGAGGCGCTGGTGGAGGCCGATGCCGTGATCTGCGCGACGGGTGCGCCGCACACGGTCATCCACCGCAGTGATCTGGAGGTCGTGCTGGCGCAGCGCGGCAGCCGCCCGCTCGTGATCATGGACATTGCCGTGCCACGCGACGTGGAAGAGAGCGTGCGCGAACTGCCCGGTGTGCAGGTCTACGACATTGATTCCTTGCAGTCGGTTGTGGATACGAACGTCGAGTTGCGCAGGGCGGCCATCCCGCAGGTGGAGGCAATTATCGCGCAGGAGATGGCGCGGCTGGGCGAGTGGCTGCACAGCCGCGAGGTCTCGCCTGTCATCAAAACGCTGCGCGAATGGGCGCAAAGCATTGCCGAGGAAGAACTGGCGCAGAGCCTCAACCGCCTGGGCGACGCCGACGAGCGCACGCGCCAGGTAGTCAGCCGCATGGCGCACAGGCTGGTCAACCGGCTGCTGCACGAGCCGACCGCGCGCCTGCGCATGCAGGCCAACGAGGGCAACGCTTCGGGTTATGCCTACGCCGTGCGCGAGCTCTTTGCCCTGGGTGCGATTGAGGCGCCGGACGGAACCGACGCCGGTGGCTGCACGGGCGACGGCCGCGTCTGCACGTTTGGCGCAGAGTCGAACCCCTCCGCCTCGTGCAACCTGGAGTGCATTCTGCCGCAAGCCACGGCGCCGGGCGCGCCCCACCGCAATGGACACGCTCCATGAGCGCGACGCAGACCTTGCGCCTGGGCACGCGCGGCTCCGACCTGGCCCTTTGGCAAACGCGCCATGTGATGGCGCTGCTGCAGGCGGCGTGGCCCGGCTTGCAGGTCTCCTACGAAGTCATCAAGACGCGTGGCGACAAGGTGCTCGACACGCCGCTGCCGCTGCTGGGCGGCAAGGGGCTCTTCACCGCCGAACTGGAGGACGCGCTGCGCGCCGGGTCCATTGACTGCGTCGTGCACAGCCTCAAGGATTTGCCCACCGATACACCGCAGGGGCTGGCCATCGCGGCCATCCCCGCGCGCGCCAATGCGGCCGATGCGCTTGTGAGCCGCGCGGGCTACACGCTGGCCACGCTGCCGCAAGGCGCGCGCATCGGCACGAGCAGCTACCGGCGCGCAGCGCAACTGCTGCACATCCGCCCCGACCTGCAAATGCGCGACATTCGTGGCAACGTGGACACGCGCCTGCGCAAGGCGCTGGCGGCCGATGGCGGCTACGACGCGATTGTGCTGGCCTATGCCGGGCTTGCGCGCCTGGGCCACGCCGAAGTGATCAGCGAATTGCTGGATTTCGATCTCATGCTGCCCGCCCCCGGGCAGGGCGCGATTGCCGTGCAAACGCGTGATGAGGCCGCTCTGCGCGCGCTGCTCGCTGCAATCCATCACGCCGACACAGCGCTCGCGGTGACGGCCGAACGCGCGTTTCTGGCCGGGCTGGGGGGCGGCTGCTCGGTGCCGATTGCGGCCTACGCGATTGTGCAGAATGGGCAACTTGCGCTGCGCGGGCGCGTCTCTTCGCTCGGCGGCGCGCGCCAGATTGAGGTGCGTGCAGACGCGCCTGCCGCCGCTGCAGAAGCCGCGTCTGCGCTGGGCAGAACACTCGCGCACCAGGCACTGGCACAGGGTGCACAGGCGCTGCTGGAGCAACCTGCATGAGCGGTGCGCTCGCCGGCAAGCGCGTTGTCAACACGCGCGCCAGCCACCAGGCCGCGTCGCTGGACGATTTGTTGCGTGCCGCGGGCGCTGAGCCGCTGGCCTACCCGTGCATTGCCGTCGCGCCACCTGCCGAGAGCGCGCCGCTCGATGACGCGCTGCGCAAGCTCGCTGCGGGCAGCTTTGACTGGCTCGTGCTCACCAGCACCAACACAGTGGCTACACTGGCGCAGCGGCTGGCAGCGCTGGAGCTCAAACTGAACCCGGCCCAGTTTGCCGTGGCTTCAGTGGGCCCCGCGACCGCCGACGCAGCGCGTGCGCGCCTGGGGCTGGAGCCGATTGACCTGCCGCCGGAATATGTGGCCGAGTCGCTTGCAGTCCATCTACCACTGCAGCCAGGGGCGCGCGTGCTGCTGCCCGAATCGGCAATTGCGCGGCCTACACTTGCCGACTTGCTCACCGCGCGTGGCGCCGACGTGCTGGTGGTGGACGCATACCGCACGATCTGCGGCACGGGAGGCGACGACATCCCGGCATTGCTGGCGCGCGGTCAGGTGGACGCACTCGCCTTCACAAGTTCCTCCACGGTCACCTGCTTTGTCGAGCGGATGGGCGCGGAAGGTGGCGAAATGGCCGCTGCGCTGCACCTGTGCGCCGCCTGCATTGGCAGCAAGACCGCCGCCACGGCACGCGACGCAGGTTTCACGCAGGTAGTAATGCTTGCGGAAAACACGCTTGCAGGGCTGGTTGCCGCCTTGGAAGCGGTGTTTCGCAGGCAGGAGTCTGCGTAGTGGCGGCTGTGTGTACCTAGACGAGGACTTGCCATGATTGCTCTTGAGGAAGTGCGCAACGAGGGGCTGATGATCCAGCCACCGCCAGCGCTGCGGCCGCGCCGTTTGCGCCGCACCCCTGCGCTGCGCCGCATGGTGCGCGAGACGCACCTCAGCCCTGACGATTTCATCTATCCCCTCTTCGTGCGCCACGGCCAGGGAATTCAGCAGCCGATCCGCTCCATGCCGGGGCAATTCCAGTGGTCGATTGATACGCTGGTGGCCGAGGTGCGCAGCGCGTACAGCGTGGGCGTACCCGCCGTCGTCCTCTTCGGCATCCCCGAAACCAAGGACGCCTGCGGCAGCGAGAACTATGACCCCGACGGCATCATCCCGCGCGCCATCCGCGCCATCAAGGACGCGCTGCCCGATCTGGTGGTCATCTCCGATATGTGCTTCTGCGAGTACACGGACCACGGCCACTGTGGCCTCATCAACCAGCCAGGTGATGCGCACTACGACGCGCACCTGCCCGAAGGCTACTTGCTCAACGACGCCACGCTCGAACTCCTGGCACGCGCCTCCATCGTCCACGCTGAGGCGGGGGCCGACATCATCGCCCCCTCGGGCATGATGGACGGCATGGTGGGCGCGATTCGGGGCGGTCTGAACGGTGCGGACTTCCAGCACACAATCGTCATGAGCTACGCCGCCAAGTATGCCAGCGGCTTTTACGGCCCCTTCCGCGACGCAGCCGAGAGCCCGCCCAGTTTCGGCGACCGCAGCGAGTACCAGATGGACCCGGCCAATGCGCGCGAGGCACTTAAAGAGGTCGCGCTCGATGTGGCCGAAGGCGCCGACATGGTCATGGTCAAGCCCGCGCTGCCCTATCTCGACATTGTGAGCGCCGTGCGTCAGGCGTACACGCTGCCCGTGGCCGCTTACCAGGTGAGCGGCGAATACGCGATGATCCACGCCGCGGCCGCCAATGGCTGGCTGGATCTGCGCCGCTGCGCACTCGAGTCGCTCACGAGCATCAAGCGCGCGGGCGCCGACATGATTCTTACCTACTTTGCAAAAGAGGCTGCCCAGTGGATCAACGAATAGCAGCAGCGCCTGCCGCCGCCGCGCTCCAGCAGAGCCGCTTCCTGCGCGCCTGCCGCCGCGAGGCGACGGATGCCACGCCCATCTGGCTGATGCGTCAGGCGGGGCGCTACATGGCCGAGTACCGCGCCCTGCGCGAGAAGCACACGATCCTCGAGATCATCAAAGCGCCCGAGCTCGCGTGCGAAGTGACAATGCAGCCCATCAACGCGTTTGATCTGGACGCGGCGATCATCTTCGCCGACATCCTGCCGCCGCTGGAGGGGATGGGGTTGCAGCTGGATTTCGTCAAGGGCGAGGGGCCCATGATCTACAACCCCGTGCGCACGGCCGCCGATGTGGCTGCGCTGCGCGTCCTGCCCGCCGAAGAGACGCTGGGCTTTACGCTCGACGCAATCAAGTTGGCGCGGCGCGAATTGGACAGCCGCGGCGTCCCGCTGATCGGCTTCAGCGGCGCTCCTTTTACGCTGGCGAGCTATGCGATTGAGGGGGGCGGCAGCCGCAATCGCGTGCATGTGAAGAGCATGTTGATGAGCGCGCCGGCGCTTTGGCATGAACTCATGAGCAAGCTGGCCGAGGTCGCGGGCCACTATCTGCTGGCCCAGGCGCAAGCGGGTGCGCAGGTGCTCCAGCTCTTTGACAGTTGGGTGGGCGAACTCAGTCCCTATGACTACGAGCACTCCGTGCTGCCCTACAGCCGGCGCGCGATCGAGATCGCACGCGAGGCGGGCGTGCCCATCATCCACTTCGGCACCAACACCGGCGGCATGCTGCCCCTGATCCAGGCGGCGGGCGGCGATGTGATCGGCGTGGACTGGCGCATGGAGCTGCCGCAGGCGTGGGCCCTTCTGGGCGACAGCGTGGCCGTGCAGGGCAACCTTGACCCCGTGGCGCTCTTCGCCGACTGGGAGGCGCTGCAGGCGCGCGCCCGTCACATCCTCGACAGCGTGAGGGGCCGGCCGGGCCACATCTTTAACCTGGGCCATGGCATTCTGCCCCACACGCCCGTGGACAACGTGCGCCGCCTGGTTGATTTCGTACACGAGTACAGCGCCGGGCAGAACGCGGAATGATGTTGCGATGAGGGCTGCAATTTCAACGCAAGGGCGCAAGGTGCGCAAGGACGCAAGGGAAAAGCAAAGACAGGAATGCGCTCATCCTTTTTGCTGAACGCAACCTGCGGCCATGCACCGCAGAGCTGTTGTTCCTGCTTTTGCTTTTCCCTTGCGTCCTTGCGCACCTTGCGCCTTTGCGTTGAAATTGCCTCCTTAGCGGCGAATTCAGGCTAGAGGCAAACGCATGACAGCAAATACAAAACACGTTGCCATCATCGGCGGCGGCATTTCGGGGCTGAGCGCGGCGTGGTATCTGCAGCAGGCGGGCATCGGCTACAGCGTGCTCGAGGCGTCGCCGCGCTGGGGCGGCAAGGTCTTCACAGAGCAGGTGGAGGAGGCGGCAGGCCAGTTTGTGGTCGAGGGCGGCCCCGACTCGTTCCTCACGCAGAAGCCGTGGGCGCTTGAGTTTGCGCGTGCGCCCGGGCCGGAAGCGCGCCCCCGCCGGCCGGACGACACGCTCCGCCCAAACGCGGTCCCGCCACAGGGCAAGCCCGCCAAGATGCCCGACGGCGTTATGCTGATCGTGCCCACGCGCTTCATGCCCTTTGCGCTCTCCGGGCTGATTTCGCCGTGGGCCAAGCTGCGTATGGGCATGGACCTCTTTATCCCCCCCAAGCGCGACGATGAGGACGAGACGCTTGCCCAGTTCATCATCCGCCGCCTGGGCCATGAGGCGCTCGACAAGATCGCCGAGCCGATGATGTCGGGCATCTACAACGCCGACGCCGACAAGCAGAGCATTTTGGCCACCTTCCCCCGCTTCCGCCAGATGGAGCGCGACAACGGCAGCCTCATCCGCGGCATGCTGGCGTCGCGCCGCGCCCATCCCGCGCCCACCACGCCCGGGGCAAAGAAGACCTCCGCCTTCATGTCGCTTGCGGGTGGCACGCAGGAGTTGATCGACGCGCTGGTGGCGCAGTTGCAGGGCGACCTGCGCCTCAACACCGAGGTCGCCCGGATTGCGCCGCTGCCGGGTGGCCGCTACTGCATCACCACGGCAGACGGCGGGACGCTTGAAGCCGACGCCGTGCTGCTGACGACGCCCGCGTATTGCGCTGCTGACCTGCTGCGCCCGCTCGCCCCCGCTGCGGCCGATAAACTCGCCGCCATCCGCTATGTGAGCACGGGCACGCTCACCATGGCCTTCCGCGCAAGTGACCTCAAGCAGCCGCTGCAGGGGCACGGTCTGGTTGTGCCCAAAAGCGAGCACCGCCCCATCAACGCAATTACGATCTCCTCCACCAAGTTTGCGCAGCGCGCGCCGAATGGCTACGTGCTGCTGCGCGCCTTCTTTGGCGGCTCGCGCAGCCCCGAGACGATGGATCTTGACGACGATCAATTGCTGGCCGTGGTGCGTGCCGAGTTGAAGGATATTCTGGCGATCGACGCAACGCCTCTGTTCCACCGCATCTACCGGTGGCGGCGTGCGAACCCGCAGTACGATGTGGGCCACCTCGCGCTTGTGGACGAGATCGAGGGCGCGCTGCCGGCCGGCCTTTACATCACGGGCGCGGCTTTGCGCGGTGTCGGCATGCCCGACTGCGTCTACCAGGCGCAACGCACGGTGAAGAAGATGACGGAACAGTTATCGGCAGAGACGACGCAGCCCGCAGAGGTGATAGCATGAACACAACGCAATCCGAGGCGCTATTTGCACGCGCGCAGGAACTCATCCCCGGCGGCGTGAACAGCCCCGTGCGCGCCTTCCGCAGCGTGGGGGGCGCGCCTCGCTTCATGGAGCGGGGCCGGGGTGCGTATCTGTGGGACGCCGACGGCAACCGCTACATTGACTATGTGCTCTCGTGGGGGCCGTTGACTCTGGGGCACGCGCCCGCGCCCGTGGTGCAGGCCATTGCGGAGACGGCGGCGCTCGGCACGAGCTTTGGCGCGCCCACACGCCTTGAGAACGAACTGGCCGCGCTGGTGATCGAGATGGTTCCCTCGATCGAGATGATCCGCTTCGTCAACAGCGGCACCGAGGCGACGATGAGCGCGCTGCGGCTGGCGCGCGCAGCGACCGGCCGCGACATGATCATCAAGTTTGCGGGCTGCTACCACGGCCACGCCGACCTGCTGCTGGTGCAGGCGGGC
The DNA here is from genome assembly GCA_964427845.1 of uncultured Caldilineaceae bacterium. Lineage (GTDB taxonomy): Bacteria > Chloroflexota > Anaerolineae > Caldilineales > Caldilineaceae > UBA5069. Next base: position 2,882 of record CAYRVP010000105.1, on the reverse strand, counting down.
AGCGGCGTGGCCACGCTCGGCCTGCCCGATTCCCCCGGCGTGCCCGCTGCCACCGCCGCCAACACACTCACTGCGCCCTACAATGACCTCGAGGCGGTGCGCACGCTCTTTGCCCAATACCCCGGCCAGATTGCGGGCGTGATTGTGGAGCCGATTGCCGCCAACATGGGCTTTGTGCTGCCCGCGCCCGACTTCTTGCCCGGCCTGCACGCACTTTGCCGGCAGAACGGCGCGCTCTTCATCCTGGATGAGGTGATGACGGGCTTTCGCGTGGCGCCCGGCGGCGCGCAGGCGGCATGGGGGCTGGACCCCGACATCACCTGTCTGGGCAAGGTGATTGGCGGCGGGCTGCCCGTGGGCGCGTATGCGGGCAAGGCCGAGATCATGCGTCACGTGGCCCCCGCAGGCACGATGTACCAGGCGGGCACCCTCTCGGGCAACCCGCTGGCAATGGCGGCGGGGCTGGCCACGCTGCATGCGCTGCGCGCCGAGGGCGCTTTTGAGGCGATTGCTGCGCGCACCGAGCGGCTGGTGGCGGGGCTGGCCGCGGCGGCGGACACAACGGGCATCCCCCTGCAAGCGACCAGCGCGGGCACCATGTTCGGCTTCTACTTCCTGAATACGCCCGGCGCGTCGATTACCGACTACGCGAGCGCCAAGCAGTACGCCGACACGGCGCGCTATGCGCGCTTCTTCCACGCCATGCTGGAGGAAGGCGTCTACTTTGCGCCCAGCCAGTTTGAGGCGGCCTTCATGAGCGCCGCGCACAGCGAGGATGACATCGCGGCCACGCTGGCCGCGGCGGCGCGGGTTTTTGCGGGACTGTAGGTCACGTCTCCGGCGTGACGGTGTGGACGTTGTGGCGGGGTGGACAGGGTGGGCGGAGTAGAATAGAGCGAGGCCTCCGGGTGCGGGGGCCTCGCTCTATTCTACTCCGCCTGCACTTGGCGCTCTGGCTGCAACGTGCTAGGCAAGGCAGCGGCCGCAAACCGCGATTACGGGATTGTTATAGAATCGCTGAATGCATTTGATACATTGCCCGCATTGTCCTTGTACTTCACATAAACAGTGATCAAACGGCCGGTCTGCACATACCACGACTTTGCGGCGGCGAAAGGTTGCCAAGTTGCGCATGCAAAGTCCGGAGCATTATCTATCAGCATCTGGCTCACGCCACTGACATCATCCTGCGCTGCGAGATGCAAAGTCACGTTAGGGGTCGTAACCGGTTTGCAACTCGAATCCCACACAGTCGGCAAGTAGACAGTCGCGGTGAGCGGCGCTGAAGCCGCCACGTTGACGTCCGTCAACGCCGCAACACTTGCATTTTGCAGCCCAACTTCCACTGAGCCAGTTGGCGCCGTCTCATCGAGAATAATGTCGTCCTGGTAGGGTGACGACACCATACCGTCGAAGCCCTTGAAGCGAATATAGACCACGCGTGGGATGACATAGTTTCCAAACCGAGTGATTACCCAGTACTTGGTGTCCGCAAGTGGCTCCCATTGAGCGCCGCCAAAGCCACCATCGTTGCTGATCTGCATTGACTCAATTGATGCAGGAGCAGCGATGCTCAGCTCTACGTTGACCTGGTTGGTGAACAGCGCACCATGGTTGATTGTGAATCCGTACTCAAGTGCCGGAGGTGCGATTTCGGATAGGTCGACCCATTCGCCATTGTTCGTTGGACGAGCCATCAAACTTTGAAGCCCCGACAAAACGTAAACATGACTGCCGACGTGTGCGATGCCGAATCCCTCGCGCTCGACAGTCATAGGAGAGAGTACCTTCCAAGGTGCTAGAACACCAGAAGAATTCACCGTCGTTACCTCGACACGATCTCGTGGTCCATAAATACCTCCACCGCCGACTACAAACATCTGCGACCCGAAGACAACAACGCCAGGCTGTGTTATCTCCTCACTAAGTGAACCTGCCGATTCGAAGGTGCCGAGACCCCCATCAGCGAACACTTGTGCCTTCAGGATGCTATTGAGCTTGGTGTTCCCGTCAAATCCCCCAAGTACGTAGAGTGAGTTGCCCCACACTGCTGCAGTGGTGTAGTTGCGCCAAGACGGCAATTGCCCACTTTCCACCCATTCGCCAAGTGATCCATCATCCTTGATCTTAGTCCGCAGGATAACGGGAGGACTTTCAATGCCCTGTGTGGCATACCCTCCTACGACATAAATGTAGCGATTGTGGACAACTGCCGACAAGCCCCAGCGAGGTGCGGGCAAAGCAGTTTGGACGGACCAATCCCCAAGTGATCCATCAGGCAACACAGCGGCACGCTCTACCTGGCTGCCAGCAGTCCCATATTGGGCGGAGCCACCAAGCAAATATACGAAGCCATCATGGTACAAGACACCCATGCCCTCACGCCGGGAGGTCATCGGCGGCAACAACTCCCATGAACCCAGCGAACCACCGTCTTCGATAGGTGCACGTTCAATTGATGAAAGAACAACATCCGAAAAACCTCCAAGCACGAAGACATGGGTACCGGTCGCGAACGCCGTCGTGCTTCGTCGTGCTTCGATCAGCGGCGGCGTCCGCTGCCATCGATTCACCTGCGCTGCGGCCGGCAAGCTGTCCGGCGTTAGCGGCACATGCACAGGCAGAGTGTCGCCTTCCTGCCCCAAGACAGCCGGCGCAGCACTGATCAACATTGAGAGAACCATACACAGTGAAAGCCAGCGGAAGACGAGCGTGCGGAGATGCATGAGAAAGCCTCCAGGGGAGAAGCCGTGCAGTCTGCCTGCAAGGCACAGGCAACTTCCATTGTACGACCGCTGTACTGCCTATTCAAGGGGCACATGACCCTGGTTTTGTTGTTTTCTCAGAAGTCGTCCACTTGAGCGTACGACAGCAATCTCCTT
>CAYRVP010000104.1:0-14561 GCA_964427845.1 uncultured Caldilineaceae bacterium | reverse complement strand
TTATCCCTGCTGTTTCCGCCTTGATCTGTGTTCTCGCTTTTGTTGGTCTTTGCGTTTCCTCTGCGTCTTTGCGCCTCTGCGTCGGAGTTACGCTTTACCCCTTTGGTTCGCCACGCGCGGCGGGCGGGCGCGTCAGTGGGTTGGCTGGCGACGGCGGCTGCGCGGGGGTCTGGGGTTTGGGCGCATAGGCCGATTCACCGCCGCGCTCGGCTGCGCGCGGTTCGGGGCGCTCGGGCGGACGCGTGCGGCCGCGCAGCAACTGCAGGCCATTCTCCACCTCGGCCTGCATGCGCTTGAGCGCGTTATTGATCTCCTGCAGCTTGTCAACCGAGTAGGCGTCGGCCTCTTCGGCGCGAATGCGCGCCTGCTGCCGCCCCTCGTCCACAATGCGATCGGCCTCCTTACGCGCCATCGCCACCAGCCCGTCCTGGCTCAGAATTTCGTTGGCGCGCTGGCGCGCCTGGGCAATGATGCGCTTGGCCTCGGTTTCGGCCTCACCCAGGATGCGCTCGCGCTCTTCCAGTGTGCGCTCGCTCTCCATAATGGAACTGGGCACACTGATGCGCAGCCGCTCGAGAATCTGGCTGATTTCGTTGGCGTCAACCCTGCGGTCGGATGAGAAGGGGACCTTGGGGCTGTTGCTAATCTTGTCCGCCAGTTGGTCGATGATCTGCAGGATAGCCATGGGACACCTCCAGCGATGTGTGCGATGAAAGGCGGGTAGAAAGCCAAAGATCGATGACTGACGACTGAAGATTGATGATTGAAGGCCTGCATCTGCTGGATCGGAGCAGTGCATCGAAGCGCACAATGGCAATCCCGAATCCTCAATCTTCAATTGTTGTTATCCCCTGTGCGTCAACTTACCCTCACTGCGCCCTACGGTGAGGGGGCTGAGCAGGTCGCGGTCAAATTTGGCCGAGAGTGCCTCGAGAACATGGGGCGCAGCCCACTCACGCACATCGCCGCCCAGGCTCGCCACTTCCTTGAGGATGGTGGCGCTGAGGTAGGCAAAGCGTCCGGCGCAGAATAGGCAGCAGAGCTCGACGCCGGGGGCCAGCTCGCTGTTGGCCCAGCCGATTTGGTGCTCATACTCAAAGTCGGCCACGTTGCGCAGGCCACGCACTATCACCTGCGCATCCATCTGCCGGGCCACAGTAACGGTGAGGCCGATGTAGGAGGCCACGGCCACGTTGGACAGGTGGGCCACAGCGCGGCGAGCCATTTCCAACCGCTCTTCCGTGGAAAAGAGCAGTCTCTTGGGAGGCGCATCGTAGACCGCAATCACAACCTCGTCAAACAACGCCGCGGCGCGCGTGGCAATATCGATGTGCCCATTGTGCATGGGGTCAAACGTGCCTGGGTAGAGGGCGCGTATCATGCGGAAACAGCCTTTCACTGCCGCGCGTGCGGCGTGTTATGCGGGCAGGAGAGATGACGGCGCCGGTTCGGCCAGGAAGCGTGCGAAGACCTGATTGCCCAGGAGCAGCCCCCGCGCTGTAAGGCGCACACGTACGTTGTCCACTTCAAGCAAGCCAAGCGCCGTCAGGTCAGCCAGTTCAGCCGCGAAGACGGTGCGCAAATCGGCCCCATGCAGCCGTGCAAAGTGGGCATAGGGCACGCCCTCGCGTACGAGGCGCAGCCCCACCATCATCGTCTCGCCCATGGCCGTGCGCTCGTCGAGCAGTTCGCTGAAAGCTTCCACCGGCGCGCCCTGCTGCATGCGCCGCACATAACCGGCCACCGGTTTGCGGTTACTCCAGCGGCGGCTCCAGCTTTGTCTGGCTTCGTCACGCAGACGCATGTGGCTATGCGCGCCCGGGCCAATACCCACATACTCGCCGTTGCGCCAGTAGACGCGGTTGTGTCGGCTCAGGTGCGCCGGCGTCCGTATGTCAGGCGCTTCGCCCGTCGCGAGTCGCGCCCAGTTGGAGACTTCGTACTGGGCATAGCCCGCCTCGGCCAGGCGCGCCATGGCCGTCTCGTAGAGCGTGGCGGCCAGGTCGTCATCGGGCGCCGCCACGCGGCCCGTTTCCACCCAATTGTAAAGCGGTGTGTTCTCCTCCACAATCAGGCTGTAGAGGCTCAGGTGCTCGGGGCCGAGCGCCAATGCGCGCGCCAGCGTATTCTCCCACAGGTCGGTCTGCTGGTTGGGCAGGCCAAAGATGAAGTCCAGGTTGATGTCATCAAAACCGGCAAGGCGAGCAGCCGAAAAGGCGCGCGTCACATCATCCACATCATGAATGCGCCCCAGAAAGGCGAGTTCGGCCGGCTGAAAGGATTGCACGCCCAGGCTGAGCCGGTTGACGCCGAGGTTGCGCAGCGTAACGAAGCTCTCCCGGTCCACCGTGCCGGGGTTGGCCTCGGATGTCACTTCGCAACCGGCCGCAAGCGTGTAGTGCGCGTGCATGGCTGCGAAGAGCCGCTCCAGTTGCGCCGCCGAAAGCACCGTGGGCGTGCCGCCGCCCAGAAAGATGGTCTCCACAGGCCGCCCTGCCAGCCACGGCCCCCACGCTGCCAACTCGGCGCAGAGCGCATCCACGGTGTCGTCGTAGAGCGTCTCCAGCCCGGCATAGGTGTTGAAGTCGCAGTACGGACACTTATGGGCGCAAAAGGGAATGTGCACATAAAGACTGACTGCCCCCTGCGGGTTGGCCTGCACAAGCCCGTCGGCCCACGCTGGCCTGGCCGAGGACGGGGCCGGTTGTGCCATCAGCGGTTCTCGAGACGGAAACCGTGGCCGCGCACGGTGATTATATAGCGAAATTCGGTGTCCACTTCTTCAATGCGCTCGCGCAGGCGGCGCACCAGCGCATCGATAGCCTGCTCGCTCACACCCTCGCTGCTTGCCTCGGGCCAAACGGCGTCAATGATCTGGTCGCGCGTGACGACGCCGCCCCCCGAGTCCCACAGCACCTCAAGCAGGCGGTATTGATGCAGGCTCAGGGGCGGGTCGGCCTGCACGCCGTTTATCCAGACCTGGCGCGTATCCTTGTCGAGGCGCAACCCCTGGTTCTCGGTGTCGAGTGTCAGTGGGGCCGTGGCGCCCGCATCCACAAACGCGAGCTTGAAGCGCAACGCGATCTGGATTTCGTCTCCATCGTGGAGGGGCACTGTGGTCGCCTGTACTTCGGCGCCGTTGACATGGGTGCCGTTCTTGCTGTCCAGATCTTCCAGCGCATAGGCTTCGCCGTTCCAGGCAATGCGCGCGTGGGCGCGGCTCACCTGGCGGTCGGGCAAATGGATTTCGCACTCTTCGCCGCGCCCAATCGTAATGGGGCGCGCGCGGTCCAACGGCCAGCGACGGCCGGCCTCGGCCCCGCGCTGCAGGACGAGCATGGCGTTCTCACGCGGGCGCGCCGCAGGAGCGGTGGCGGCAGTGTTATCGTCGTTGTCTTTGGTCGATATCGGGTCAATGGTCATTGGGTTTCCTTCATCGTCGCCAGCGTGGCTCATCGCTTTACGCCTTCCGGCGGAGTCATGGAATAGGTCGCCTGCGGGGAGAGCGGTCGGCGAATTGACAGTGTCCAGGCAGCGGCGCATAATGGCCGCAAGATGGAGGACCGAGGCAATGGCTGAATGCGTCGATTGCGCCTGCGCACAACCGCACAAGTCGTTGCCGCCCGCGCTCACTCTGTCTGGATTTCGTCCGCTGCGCCACCAGTTCGGGCGCGTCGGCGCAGGGCAACGCAGCAACGGCTGCGCGGTCCTGTGGCTATACACTGGGGCATTATACCAGAATCCCCCCATGCATAAAACGCAGGCTGTCAGAGCGCTGCGTCGGCCCCTGCCCCCTCCAGGAGAACCATGCAACTGATCCTCGATACAGGCACACTGCTGCGCGAGCGCTACGAGATTCTTGAACTCGTGGGCCAGGGCGGCATGGGCGCGGTCTACAAGGCCAGTGACAGGCGTCTTGAGGGACGTCTCTGCGCCGTCAAGGAGATTCTGCCCACACTGACACAGGCCAGCACCTCACAGGCGGAGCTCGAGCAGATGTCCGAGCAGTTCCGCCTCGAATCCAGTGTGCTGGCGCGGCTCGACCACCCCAACCTGCCCAAAGTCTCCGACTACTTTGCCGAGGAGACGCGTGAGTATCTGGTGATGGACTTTGTGGAGGGCCGCGACCTGCAGGAGATTCTGCAGGAGGCGCAGCGCCGCAATGAGTTTCTCTCGGAGACGGTGGTGCTGGGTTGGGCCACGCAGTTGCTCGATGCACTCGAGTACATGCACGAGCAGAACCCGCCCGTGCTCCATCGCGACATCAAGCCCAGCAACATCAAGTTGACGCCGCGCGGCGTGATCAAGCTGGTGGACTTTGGCCTCGTCAAGGTGCTGCAGGTGGACGAGACACGCACGGTCACCGTGCTGCAAGGGCGGGGCACGGTCGCCTACACGCCACTGGAACAGTACGGCGGCGATTCGGGCTACACCGACTGCCGCAGCGATCTCTACAGCCTCGCAGCCACGCTCTATCACCTGCTCGCGGGCATTCCGCCGGTGGATGCCAAGGAGCGCTTCCTGCACCCCGGCGCGCTCACGTCTCTGCGCCAGTTGAACCCGGCCATTTCACCCCGCTGCGAGCGCTCGATTTTTCAGGGGCTCTCCATGCACCCCAACGAGCGCCCCTCGAATGCGCGCGAGTTGCGCGCCATTCTCATGGGCTCGCAGCAGCCGGCCCCCATGCCCACCACCACCTATGCATTTGGCGCAGCGGCCGAACCCGAGTCGTCATGGGGCTATCTCTTCCGCCGCCACCTGGTGCTGGTGACAATCGCGCTGGTGCTGCTCGCGGCGGCGGCGGTGATTAGTTTGTATTGACGCAGCACGTGTCCACTCTCCCCAACCGCTACATCACCCAGGACAAAACGTCCTGTCACATTGCTGATTGCAGCCTCTAGCGACTGTGACACCGGGCCACGTATCATCGAATCATCGGTTGCAGAGGCAACAGACACAGCGAGATACGGGAGAGGGAGACATGACACCTATTACAGGAACGAGCACAGGGAGCCAGGTTGCAGGTCAAGTCAGCCGCCACCGGCTGATGGGCTGGTTGGCAGTCGCAGGGGCGCTTTGCTACATCGTCGGCGCCATCTGGGTCTTCAGGGAATCTGCGGAGACACCGCTGTCGAGCGTTCTGAACCTGCTGTGGACACTTGGCAGCCTGTGCGGTCTGATCGGAGTCGGGATGCTGGGCGTGGCCGGGCGCAACCTATTCGGGCGTATCGCCCTCGCCGTTGCCATGCTCGCCTATGCCCTGGCCGCGCTGGACGGGCTGCTGATCCTGATCGGCGTGTTCACAGGCGAGGGCAGCCCGCTCTTCGCCGTAAGCAGACTCGGCACGCTGGTGGGCATGACACTGCTGGGCGTCGCGACGCTGGTTGCCAGGCGCTGGCCGGGCTGGCGCAAGTTCTCACCCTTCGCCATTCCGTTGGCCATGCCGGTGGCGTTGTTGGTCGGGCTCGTGACCAACGGCAGCATCCCCATCCCCCTCTACATTGGCATTGCCTGGCTCATTATCGGCTACGCCGTGATCAGTACCGCCGAACCGGTTAAGGGTGTATCATAGCGCAACTCTGCAGGGCAATGTACGACCCGGCGTTCCCCAACGCCGGGTCCTTTCGCATGGAGCGTTATGGGCACATACACCTTGATTGCTCGCGCTGCGGCGCGCAACGTGATCCCGCAAAGGGCGGCGCAGGTCGCCTGGCTGCTGTTTGCGGTGCTCTGCGTCAGCCTCATTTTGGCCGGGGTTCTTCCCCATACGCAGCGGGCAATCGTTGCCTGTGAAGGGGCGAATTGTCTTGCCATGCAGCCTACACTTGTCCAGGCCGTTGTTGCACAAGAGCAAGGAATGGCCCAGACAACAGCTGATGGGCGTCAGTCCACGGCAACAGTCCTTTTCGCCGCCACGCTTTGTATGCTGACTGCGGCATTTTGCATCGCGCGCCGTCCGGGCGATCCGGCGGCAGTGGCCGCAGCGTGGGGATTGGCTGCCCTGTCCGCTGGGGAGTTCGTACGCGCCCTTGCCCAGGAGCAGCCGGCGCTGCATGGCGCGGTTCATCTCCTCGCGCTGATCGCACTGTTGGGGCTGACCTACAGCCTCTGCAGCCTGACCGGCGGCAACTTGCAGCCCCGCGGCGCGGGCTGGGCCGTCGTGGGGCTGGCCATATTGGGTGTATTGAGCGGCCTCGGCGCGGCGCCACCCGCCGCGCTCGGTGTCCTCGGCATTGCGGCTGCCACGTTCTGCGCGTTTAGCCTCGCCGTGCAGCACCGCATGACCGCCGGCTTGCCGCAACATGAACGAGTTACCTGGGGAATCGCCGCCCTGATGCTGGTGGTGGGAGCGCAGTTCGTGGGCAAGCCTTTGCGGCTGCTGCCGCTTGAGACGAACCTGACCACGCTGCTACCGCCGCAGGCGTTCACTTTTGCGTCAGTCAATGGGTTGGTGCTGGCAGTTGCCGCGGTTGCCTGCCTGGCTGTCGCTTTGCTGCGCGACGAACTCTTTGATGTTGACCTCATCGTCAACCGAGCGCTTGTCTACGGGCTGCTGAGCATCATGGCGCTGGCTGCGTATGTGCTTGTGGTCGGCTATCTTTCGTTGCTCTTTCAGGGCAGCGGTAGCCGCTGGTTCGCTCTGGTTGCCACAGGCGCCGTCGCCGCGCTGGTGGCCCCCCTCTACACTCGGGTGCAGCGGCTTGTCAATCGCATGCTCTATGGACAGCGCGCCGAGCCCTACACCGTCATCGCCGAGATTGGGCGCCAACTGGAAGCCTCACTTCCGCCGGAGGATGTACTGCCCGCTGTGGCCGAGACTGTTGCCGCGGCTCTGCGACTCTCCTATGTCGCGATCGTCCTGGGTCACAACGGTACGGAGACCGCTGTCGCTGTCCAGGGTCGGCCACAGGAGCGAGCGGCCATCGTCGGCTTCCCCCTGATCCACCAGGGCGTCACCGTCGGCCAGCTGCTGGCCGCCCCGCGCGAAGGTGAGGCAGAGTTGGGCGGTGATGACCGGCGGCTGCTTGGCGATCTGGCGCGCCAGGCAGGTGTTGCCGCGCACGCCATGCAGTTGACGAACGAGTTGCGCCGCTCGCGCGAGCAACTGGTCACCGCCAGAGAGGAGGAACGCCGCCGCCTGCGCCGCGACCTGCACGATGGTCTGGGCCCGACCCTGGCCAGCCAGGCGCTGACCATCGACACTGTAGAGCTTCTACTCGCGCGCGACCCGGCTGCCGCCTCAGCGCTGTTGCATGAGGTCAAAGCGCAATCGCAGGCAGCCATCGCCGATATTCGCCGCGTCGTCTATGGATTGCGCCCACCGGCGCTGGACGACCTGGGGCTCGTCGGCGCGCTGCGTGAGCAGGCAAGTCGTTATGCGGGGGCGCGGATCGACGTACAGGTTGTCGCGCCGACCGCACTGCCGGCACTGCCGGCCGCCGTCGAGGTTGCGGTTTACCACATCGCCCAGGAAGCGCTAGCAAACGTTGCGCACCACGCGCAAGCCTGTCGCTGCACGCTCAAGTTGGCGGTGGGCGACACACTAACGCTGACTGTCACAGACAACGGCGTCGGTTTTGCCGAAGATCGCGCGGCCGGGGTTGGCCTGCGCTCCATGCGCGAGCGCGCCGAGGAGTTGGGTGGCGCATTGCGGATCAAGTCGATGGTCGGCGGGGGAACCACGATCCGGGCAACACTCCCTCTGTCTGGAGGCGGCGCATGACCGGCTTAACGCGCATCCTGATTGCTGATGATCACCCAATGTTTCGCTTCGGCATGCGCACGCGTCTGGGTGCAGAGGCGGACTTCGAGGTGGTGGGCGAGGCAGGCAGCGGTGAGGACGCGATCGCCCTCACGCTGACGCTTGCACCCGATGTTGTCCTCATGGATCTGAACCTGCCCGGCATGAACGGCATTGAGTCTACGCGCATCATCCGCGACCGATGTCCCCAGACGGCAGTGATGATCGTCACGATGTTTGATGACGATTCCGTCTTCGCCGCCATGCGCGCGGGGGCGCGCGGCTACCTGATCAAGGGGGCCGATGCCGAGGAGACGGTGCGGGCTGTGCGCGCCGTAGCCAACGGTGAGGCCATCTTCAGCCCCTCCATTGCGCAGCGGCTCATGGGATACTTCTCGGCGCCGCGACCCTACAACGTCACACCGGCGCTGCCCGAACTCACCGAGCGCGAACACGACGTACTGAACCTATTGGCGCAAGGCTGGACCAATGCGGCAATTGCGGAGCGGCTTGTCCTCAGCGTCAAGACCGTGCGCAATTACGTATCCAATATCTTCACCAAGCTCCAGGTTGCCGACCGCGCCGAAGCGATCATCAAAGCACGCGACGCGGGCATGGGAGGGGAATGACTCCCGCCCCCGCGAACGTGCGCCTTTCATGCTGAGATCCCTGCGACGCGGCTCACCAGCGGCGCGCCCGCCTTGCACAGCGGGCACTCCTGCGGGAGCCACATGCCCCGCTCGAGCGTGGCCAGCGCCACGCAAGGGGCGGCCTGTTCGGCAGCAATTGACGCCGCCGCAGTGCCCATGGTGATAAGCGCGCCAACCCCCGCAATGATGGCCCCTGCCTCCGTCAGCGCGGCCACTGTGCCGCCTGCCGCCGAACCTGCGTTGATCACATCGTCCACCACAACCACGCGCATACCCGCCACGATTGGGCGCAAGGACGCCGGCAGCGTATAGCGCGCCCGGCCATCCACCACGGAACGCTCGCTGAAGACGAAGCGTGCGCCCAGGGCAGCCGCCACGGGCTGCGCCAGCAGCGCGCCTCCCGTCAGCGGCCCGCAGACGAAGTCGGCGCGACAGGACGCCAATTGCGCGGCCAGCGCAGCGGCCCAACTTTGCAGCGCGCGCACATCCACAAAGAGCACCTCAAGGTCCATCCACAGATCGCCGTGGTGGCCCGATTCGTAGAGAAAGTGGCCGCGCTCGGCCTGCAACGCGGCAAGCAGGCCGGCGGCGGCCCGACCGCTGTCGCCTCTCTCGCTCCTGGCCATCTTGTCCCCAGCCTATCTATCGATCATGGGCAGGTATGTCTTGAACTTGCTCGGTGACGTGTTCGGATTGCCGTCGTCGGTAATGGTAAAGGTGACGCTGCCGCCGGCGCTGCTCACGCTGAACTTGAAGCCGGCGGGCAGGCCAACCACGGTGACCTTGGCGAAGGCTCCCGCCGTGGAGGTGGCGCCGATCAGGTTGAAGCCCTGCCCCTCGGCAGGCACAAAGCCGTTGGCGAAGTTGATCGCCAGTTCGCCGCCCAGCGTCGTATGGCCGTTGACGAGCAAGCGGTCGTACTGTGCGGGCAACGCGCCGCCCACGTCAAGCCGTACCAGACTTGAGGTCGTGAGCGTGAGCGGTCCATTGACGTTGAGCGTGCCCGGTTGGAAGGCGGCACTCTGCGCCGGAACAACCCGCGCGGCCACGCTCTCTTGCTCTGGCGGGTCGGGGAATCCTGGGCAGCCGCCGCAGATGGGCGTGTTGAGGCGGATGCCCCCCTCGACGTTGATGACGCCGGCGTTCAGCATGCCCACCGTGGCGCTGATCAGCCCCGTGCCGGTGACGACGCCGCCCGCGTCGACGCGCACAATGAAGCTCGCTTCGAGCGTGCCGCCATTCATCTCCACAAAGCCGCGACCGTTTCTCCCCTCCAGGTTGTCGCCGCCGATGAGGATGCCGAGCGCGCGCAGGCGGCCGGGCCCGTTCTCGTTACCCAACGTCAGGTGCGCCTCGGATTCCAGCACGTGCCCCACCTGGGCGCTCTCGCACTCGACGACGCCATGCACCGCGATCGTCACCTCGACCGGCGCCAGCACGCCAAAGCGGCAAAGCTTCTGCACCTTGAGCGTGGCGGGCAGCGTGCCGTCTCCTGATGAGCCAATGACGAGCAACTGCGCGCCCTCGTCGCCACCGACAATCAAACTGTCCTGAATCGTGGCTTGGCCGCCAAAGGCGACGCGCATGGTCGCCGCGCTCAGGTTACCGACGATCACATTCTTGGTCGTGTCGAACGCGCCGCCGTCCACCAGGAAGCCGCCGTCGGCGCCATCGCCCACCACCAGATCGCCGCGCGCCACCATCATGCCGCTCTCCCCCACCCTGACGAACGCGCCCATTCCCTGGCCTATGCGCAGCGGCCCATCCAGCAGCCAGGTCGAGACTCTATCGCCAACGAGCGTGTGGTTACCAATCGTCACCCTCGAGAAGGCGTTCGGCGCGGCGGGCGCGGCGCCGGCGCCCCCCACCACCACATCTCCAGTGTGGAAGGCAAAGCCTCCCTCCTCGATCAAGAAATCGGCTGGCACCCCCGCGCCTACACGCAGAGAGGTCGTCTGCCAGGCCGAGCCGTCGCCGCCGACAACCACGCTGGCGGGCGAACCGTCGCCGATTGTGGCAATGGGTGTCGTGGCTACGGCGCCGTTGGCGATAAACAAGTGGGCGGGGGCAGCGGCGCCCAGGCTCAACGTGGTGCTGGTGAAGCGCGTGCCTGCGTTGAGCAGCGTGAGCGTGGCCGTCAGCGGGTTGGCCAGACTGGCGGGCGGCAGGTAGCCAATGTTGGTCTCCGTCGCAATCAGCTTGCCCTCGGGCAGCGTCAGGTGCGCACCGTTGCCCACTAACAGTTCGTTGGAGACGGTGAGGTCGGCACTGCGAAAGGCGGGGCTGCCTGCCTCGACGGCAACGTCGGAGATTGTGCGGGCGCCGACCTGCACGTCGAAGGTCGCGGCCAGCGGGAAGGTGACGCCGTCGGTTTGCAGGGGGACAGCGGCGTTGCTCCAGTTGCCGGCTGTGCCCCAGGCGCCGCCGGCGGCATTGGCCCAGCGCGGCTTGGGTCGCGACACGCGCATGATCCCCTTTGTGCCGTCGGCAAGATCATAGTTCAGCAGGAAGGCGCGATTCTCGCCCGCGCCCGCGGTCTGGTACACGCTCTTGCTGGGCTGCAAGGTGCGGAGCGTACTGCCGAAGAGCGGATCGCCCACCTTGAGCACCACGTCGTTGGCGAAGTCGTTGCCCTTCATCAGTGCCAGGGGACCCAAACCGCCGCCCAATTGTCCCACTGCAGCGATACGCCCCTGCTCGTCAAAATAGCTGACCAACCCCGGGAAGGCTGCATGGATCAGGCTCTCGGTCGGGGCAATCGAATCGAAGAGCAGGCGCGGAGTGCCGCCCTGGTCGACGACCAGCACCTCAAAGCGGTTCTGGGGCGTGGCGCTGGGGTTCCGCGTCTGGCGTACAACGACCAACTCGTTGGCGTCGTTCAGAATCGCCCTTTGCATGACGGGCATGACGCCGGCCACGCCTTGCCCGACCTTATTGGTGTAGCTGCCGGTGAGCAACGTGGCTTCGACCGCGCCCCCCAGCTTGATCGACCAGTTGGACGGGCGCGTCGGGTTGATGGGCGCGCAGGGGTCGTTGACGAAGGAGGTCTCGACGTAGGCGTAGACCCCGTTGGCGTTGGCGTCGAGAAGCTGGCGGTCGATGCGTGTGCACCAGCCGGTGAATCCCGTGGACGTGGTGCTGATGACCGCCGTGTCGGAGATGGTGACAAAGGGGGTCACCGTGGCGCCATCGGTGAACGAGTAATGGAAGCTCTCGGTGGGGAAGACGCCGGACCTCTGGCTAACGAGCCAGCGACCGTCGCTGACGGGCTGGCCGTAGTTGGGGTTGTCAAAGTGGTGGGTGAACTCCGGGCCACTGGGTTGGGCAAGTGTGACGACGCCGTTGCGCCAGAGGAAGACGTACGAACCCGCGGTGAGGGCGCCACCCGAAACGGCGGCGTGAAAGATGACATCGCCATTGGCCGTCATGCGCGTGGTGCCGAAGCCTGAAACGGTGCCCAGACCGCCGGGCAGAACACCGTTCGCCGGCAGCACCGGTGTGAATACTCCACCCTCGAGCACCCACACTGCTGTCTCGCCGTTGCGCGTACCCCCCAGGACCATGCGGCCGTCAATGCCGTCCAGTGAATACGCTACAGTGAAACCGTCCTGACCCTCGGTGACGACTTGTTCAAAGACAAAGGGGACGTCGGCAAGCGCCGCGGGCGTGATTGACAGATCCGTGTTGTTTATTACGCTTTCAGTGACCGTGTCACCGTCGATGCGAAAGAGGCCCGTTTCGCCGCCTCGATCGCCAAAGACCACAGCGGAGCCATTGGGTCCCGCCTGCCCCGTCACCAGGCGGGTGAAGCCGTTCCGCCCCTCCCGCGTCACATCGGTGAACGACCACGCGATGGCGGACGTCGTAGCCGGCGCGACGTGCGCCTGCACGGACGTGAATTGGCCGAATGGAGAGAGTGTCATCCAGAGCGCAAGCAGAGCGACAGCAACATGCCGCAGGCGCAGCCACAACGTAAAGAGCATTGATCGTCTCCTCGAGGGATTGAGAGTACTGGTGGTCAATTTGGTGGTGAAGTGCACGGTTTGCCGACCGACAAGGCGCTGCACCCTGCCTGCGACCGAAGTCACAAATGGAGTGAGGAATCCGGGGGCTGTCTGCACAGTGGAACACAGCGAGGAAAAGAGCCTGGAGACTATACACAACCCGCGGGACTTCGTCAAACAGTTGCCTTCTTGCCAGGGCTTCTCAAGAGTCATTGCGCTGCAAGGCTGCGTCTCACCCCCGGGCCGCGAATCATCCACCGTTGGCTCGCCGTCGTCGGCAGCGCAGGCTCCCTCTGAATCTTGAATCCACTGTATGCGCTCTCCACTGCGTAGCATCTATAATTGCAGAATGTCCGACTTATTTCTCCTCACCAAACTCTATATGCCCCCGCCGCGGCCGGACAGTGTCCTCCGCACCCGTTTGGCTGAGCGCCTGAACGAGGGCATGAACGGCAGGCTGACCCTCATCTCGGCTCCCGCCGGTTTTGGCAAAACCACGTTGATCAGCGAGTGGGTTGCCGCCTGCGACAGGCCGGTTGCCTGGCTTTCGCTGGATGCAGGCGATAGCGATCCTGCACGCTTTCTGGCCTATCTCGCCACTGCGCTGCAGACAATCGATGTGAGGATGGGCAAGGAACTGCTGGGTGCGCTCCACACGCCGCAGCCACCGCCCACCGAATCGCTTCTGACAGGGTTACTCAACGAGATTTCCACGATCCCGAGCAATTTCATCCTTGTCCTGGACGACTACCATGTGATCGATTCCAAACCAGTCGATCAGACGCTGACCTTCCTTGTCGAACACCTGCCTCCACGGATGCAACTGGTAATTGCGACGCGCGAAGACCCGCCCTTGCCACTGGCCCGCCTGCGCGCACGCGGCCAACTCACCGAAGTGCGCGCCGCCGACCTCCGCTTTACCCCCGCCGAGACCGCCGACTTTCTCAACCGGATGATGGGGCTGACCCTGCGAGACGCAGACATCGCCGCGCTCGAAGCCCGCACAGAGGGTTGGATCGCCGGGCTGCAACTGGCCGCACTCTCCATGCAGGGGCGCGCCGACACCGCCGGATTTATCCAGGCGTTTACGGGCAGCCACCACTTTGTGCTCGATTACCTGGCCGGTGAAGTCCTCGAACGACAGCCCGAGCACGTGCGCGATTTCCTGCTGCAAACCGCTATTCTTGATCGCTTGAGCGGCTCTCTGTGTGACGCCGTGACTGTGCAAGATGGCGGCCGAGGCATGCTGGAAACCCTGGAGCGCGACAACCTGTTTGTCGTCCCGCTCGACGACCAGCGCCAGTGGTATCGCTATCATCACCTCTTCGCCGATGTGCTGCGGGCGCACCTGGCAGAAGGCCAACCTGAGCAAGTGATCAGCCTGCATCAGCGGGCGAGCGCGTGGTATGAACAGAACGGCTTCGCACCCGATTCCATCCGCCATGCCCTGGCCGCCGCGGACTTCGAGCGCGCCGCGCGATTGATCGAACTGGCCTGGTCCGCCATGGATCTCAGTTACCAATCCGCCACATGGCTCGGCTGGGTCAAGACGCTGCCTGATGGGTTCGTCCGCGCGCGGCCAGTGCTCAGCGTGGGCTATGCCTGGGCGTTGCTGGATGGCGGCGAGTTGGAGGCCAGCGAGGCCCGTTTGCATGACGCCGAACGTTGCCTGGCCCTGCCGACGGATCAGATGGTCGTCGTGGATCGAGAACAATTTCGCTCGCTGCCGGCCTCGATCGCCACTGCCCGGGCGTATCGCTCCCTGGCGCTTGGCGATGTGCCCGCCACCGTTACGCACGCTCGACAAGCGCTCGAACTCACCCCCGCAGACGACCAGGTCAGGCAACTGCAGGCCGCTTCGCTCCTGGGACTTGCCCAATACACGAGCGGAGACCTGATAGCGGCCGAACGTTCGCTGGCCGACCTGCACACGAGCCTGCGCACGCGTGGCGATGTTCTGACCCTGATCGGCATCACCTTTCTGCTGGGCGACATCAGAGTGGCGTTGGGCCGCCTGCGTGAGGCGGAGTCCTGCTATCAGCAAACACTGCGCCTCGCTATCGGTCAGGGCGGGCCCATGCCCCTCGGAACTGCTGACTTGTATCGCGGCCTCGGTGAACTCTGCATCGAGCGGGGCGACCTGGAAGCCAGCGCGCACCACTTTGC
>CAYRVP010000103.1:0-14681 GCA_964427845.1 uncultured Caldilineaceae bacterium | reverse complement strand
GCATCAAGGAAGTCGTCTTGGCCGTCAAGGGCAAGGGTGCGGGGAGCCTGCTCAAGTACGAATCGGGCACGCACCGCGTGCAGCGCGTCCCCGCCACCGAAAGCGCCGGCCGCATCCACACCAGCGCCGCCACGGTGGCCATTCTGCCCGAAGCCGAAGAGATTGACGTCCAGGTGAGCGACAACGACATCCGCATCGACGTCTTCCGCAGCAGCGGGCCGGGCGGGCAGAGCGTCAACACCACCGACTCGGCCGTGCGCCTGACGCACATCCCTACGGGCATCGTCATTGCCTGTCAGGATGAAAAGAGCCAGCTGCAAAACAAGGCGAAGGCGATGCGCATTTTGCGCGCGCGCCTCTTTGAGGTTGAAATGCAGAAGCAGCAGGATTCGCTGGGCAGCCTGCGCAAGAGCCAGGTGGGCTCGGGCGACCGCAGCGAGAAGATCCGCACTTACAACTTTCCGCAAAGCCGCGTCACCGACCACCGCGTCAACAAGACGGTCTACCAGTTGCCTGCCGTCATGGACGGCGAGATCGACGAGTTTATCGCCGAGCTTGCCGCCAACGACCAGGCCGAGCGCCTTGAAACATTGGCCGCACAACTCTAGCCCCGCGCAACCCAATCCTCTGTCAGGTGTTGTAATCCTGCGGCTGAACCAATTCGCCCGGCGCAACGTATTCGGTGTATATGGGCGGTTGCGCGCCGCAGGCAAAGCGAAGCCAGCATCCACTATTTTGCGCAGCACTTTGGTATAATGAATGCAGCTGTCGCAATGGGGCGACAGCGTGCGAATCAGCAGGACGTCGCGAGTCAGCCGCCGCCCATTTCTCATGCAGGCCTCATTTTGCTCTGCTAGAATCGTGGACAGCGCCTTTTCAAAGCAGACTCACACAGCAGATACGCTCGCGGCGCAGCAGGTGAGTATAGCGACAAGGAGGTCGCCTTGGCAGTTCTTCCGCTCTCTCTTCCCTCTCGTTCCTCCTTCCCTTTGGATTCCATCATCTGGAAACTGGCTCCCGATGCCACCGTGGGTTCCGCGCTCAATTCGGCCACACAGCGGCTGAAGGAAGCGGAGAACGACACGGCGTTTCTCGACGCGCAGGTGATCCTTGCGCATGTGCTGGGCGTGGAGCGTCCCTGGCTCTTTGCCCACGGTGAAATCGCCCTGGAACCGCGTCAGGCCGACGACTTCACAGAAATGATTGCCCGCCGCGTCGACCACGAACCGGTGGCCTACCTGGTGGGGCACAAGGAGTTCTACGGCCTCGACCTGGTGGTCGACAAGCGGGTCCTCATCCCCCGCCCCGAGACCGAAATGCTGGTGGATGAAGTCCTCAGCGAAATCGAGGCGCGCTGCGCCAACGGGGCCGAGCGCGTGCGCGTGGCCGATGTGGGCACGGGCAGCGGCGCGATCGCGCTGGCGATTGCCATCAATGATGCCCACGCCGCCATCGAAGCAGTCGATGTAAGCCGCAAGGCGCTGGCGGTGGCGCGCAGCAACGTCCAACGTCACGACAGCCGCAACCAGGTCACACTGCGCCACGGCAATCTGCTCGAACCCGTTTGCGAACCGGTGGACATCCTCGTTGCCAACCTGCCTTATATCTCGCGCAGCGAATACGTGGCGCTCGAGCCTACGGTGCGCGCCTACGAGCCGCGCCTGGCGCTCGAGAGCGGCGATGAGGGGTTGGATGCCATCGCGCAACTCCTGCGTCAGGCCAACAGCCACCTGGCCGAGAACGCCACCATCTACCTGGAAATCGGGCGCGAGCAGGCGCT
This sequence comes from uncultured Caldilineaceae bacterium, assembly GCA_964427845.1. GTDB lineage: Bacteria > Chloroflexota > Anaerolineae > Caldilineales > Caldilineaceae > UBA5069. The sequence goes on along the minus strand of CAYRVP010000103.1, from coordinate 12,901 downwards.
GGCCGTCTTCAGGCTGGCGCAGAACGTGCTGCCGCGCATGCGCGACATCGCCCTCCACCAGGATTACCAGGGCCACGACCGCATGGTGGTCATCGTGCTCTAGCGAGTTCATGTCGGGCGCTGATGATTGACAATTGACGATTGAAGATTACTGAATGATGATTGGCGCGGCACCGCCGTGGCTACATGCATCTATCATCAATCTTCAATCTTCTCCATCGCAATGTGGAAGCCTCGCGCTCAATCACATACAATACGCCGGACGTGCACGTGGCACGTCCGGCGTATTCCTATCCAGAGACTCTCGAGCCTTCATGTCCTCATCCCGGCAGCGCCCCTTTGATCTGGTCATCCTTGACCTGGACGGCACTATCCTGAACCCCTACGAGCAGAGCGGCATCAGCCCGCGCGTGGCCGCGGCGATACGCGATGTGCAGGCCGCCGGTGTGCCGGTGACGATTGCCACCGGGCGCACGCTCGACTTCGTGGTGGAGCACCTCGCCCCGCTGGGGATTGTGACGCCCGCCGTCACCACACAAGGCGCCGTCCTGGGCGACCCGGTGAGCGGTCACATTCTGCGCGAGTGGCGGCTGCCCGCTGCCGACGCCCACGCCCTGGCCGGCTGGGCCGACGAGAGCCAGCGCATCAGCGCCTTTTTCTTTACCGATGACGCCGGCCACATTCACATTTGCCAGAATATCGACCCCGGCCGCAGTGGCTTCTATGATCATGTGATGGGCAGCCCGCGCGAAATTGTGGGGCCGCTGCGCCCGCTGCTGGCGGCCAAGGGCGAACGTGCGCCCGTGAAGTACATGCTGGTCAGCGACGTGGCCGACGAGCCGCACATGCCTGCGCAGTTGCAGAGCCACTTCGGCGCTGGCGTCACCATGAGCCGCACGCACCCGCTGCTGGTGGAGGCCACCGCTGCGGGCGTGGACAAGGGCGAGGGCGTGCGTCACCTGCTCGCGCTGCTGGACATCGACCCGGCGCGCGTGCTGGCGATTGGCGACAACGAGAACGACCTGCCCGTCCTCAAGCTGGTGGGCATGCCCGTGGCCATGGGCAATGCCACCTCCTCGGTGAGGGCGCAGGCGCAGTGGATTGCACCGTCCATCGACGACGACGGCGCGGCTGTGGCCATGCGCCGCTTTGTGCTGAACGACAGGGCGTAGCTACTCTCCCCACACAACGCGCAACGCCGGCCGCCCCGCCGCGTTCCAATCGCCCGTATCCGACGACACAAAGAGTTTGCCGCTGTGGTAGTTACTGTCGGCGCTGTAGAGCACCAGCCGCACCGGCTGCCCCTCGGCGTACGCGTCGGCCACAGCCTTGCCCACATTCCACGCCCAGGGTATCCCTGGCCAGGCGGGCATGCTCTGCACAGGCGTTACCCAGATCGCGCCGATGTTCTCCAGCGCCTGGGGAGCGTTATTCCACGTAATCGTTTCTTCGTCCCACGCCCCGCCCGCACGCAGGACTTGAATCAGACTGCGCTGCGCCAGCGCAAATGTGCCCGAGTTGCCGTACTGGTGGAGCGTAAGGGTGGCGCCCACAATCACCTTGCCTGCCGGCACACTCTCCAGCGGGAAGGTGATGTAGTAGCGGGAATAGCAGTTCCAGTCGGAGATGTCGATCTGATTCTGTACGTTGGCGTCCGCCCGGCTGCCCCAGTTCGCGTTGGGCCACGTCTCCCAGAAGGAGGGTGTGGATTCGCCGCAGAGGTTGCCGGTGGTCCCCCCCACGCTTGCGTCGGGCACGGCCGCGTCGCTCTGCTTTGCGCGCCGGATCGTCACCTCGCCGCTGGCCTGCACGGCGGGCGGCTGCCAGTAGGGCGTTCCAACCTGCAGCCAGCCCCAGGATGCGACGTCGGTGGCGTTGAGACCCGTAGGCCACGGCTGGGGCGCCTCGGCAGCGCCGGCGCGCTGGTCACGGTCGTGCACGATCAACCCCATGCGCAGGAATGCACCTTCAGGCTGCGCAGGCAGCCCGAGCGCCGCCAGCGGAATGCGAAAGTTTTCCGCCCAGCCCTTATCGTCCGCATCATCGTTCAGTCTGATGCCGCGCCAGCCCGACGAGGCGGTCACAGCCAGCGCAGAGGGAGCCCAAGCACCGTTGCGCCATTCCTCTACCTGGTGTGCCTGCTTTGCGAACGCAGGGTTCGACGAGAAGTTCATTTGCGCCATGATGCGCCAGCGCGCGCCCGGGTCGGACGCGGTGGCGGGCCGCGCAAGCAGCAGCGTGACTGCGTCCCAATCTGTCAACGTTGCCGCAGTTGGAGCATCTTCGTACCACAGCCGCCTGTCGAAGGCAGCCACGTAAACCACCAGTTCCGAAGCGGTGTAGCCAACGCGCACATCCATCGAGTTGGATGCGGGCGAAATCTGCCCGAACCAGAAGACCGCCGCCTCGTCGAGCACGTCGGCCTGCGCCAGTGGCAGCACATGGATGAGGGGGAGCCCGCCGGTTGTGGTCGGGCGCGTGGGCTGCGGTGAAGGCTGCGCAGTCGGTTGGCCGGTCGGTTGTGCAGTCGGTTGTCCGGTCGGCCGTGCAGTCGGCTGTGCAGTGGGGCGTAGCGTGGGGGTGGCCGTGGGCGTAGGTGAAGGCGCAGCCTGAATCAGCGGCAGGAAGACTGGCGGCTCCTGCGCGTGCAGGGGCAGCGCCATGACGAGGCCCACAACCAGTGGCGCCACCGCGGCGGCCCACAGCCAGCCGCCTATGCGGCTCAGTCGCGTTTCATTTGGTTTCAAGAGAATTTTCCATTTCAAAGACGGCGGCTGCAGCGAGCTATCCACTGATGGACGCCTCGCTGCGGCGCCGCTCGTCACGCGTGAGATACGGCCTACCGGATTTGCGCAGGTGAGGTGACATAGATGACGGGGTCGCCCTGATACCAGGTGATCAGACCGGTCACCTGCACGTGGTCACCCGGGGCGTAGAGTGTTTCGGGCGCAGCGGCGAAGTTTTGCCAGTCGGCGCGCAGAATGCGCACGAGGAAGTAGCCGGTGTGCGGCTTGTGGAAGCCGAGGTAGACGGCCTTGCCGTTGTTGAAAACGTCTGCAAGCACACCGTCCACAATTGCCAGTTGCCCGGCATAGGCCGCGGCGTCGGCCGCCGCCACCACCGGCAACGCGCTTGGCTCGGCCGCAGTGACGGGCACTGCTTCGACCTCCGGCACACTCGCGGCCGCGTCCGCGACAGCGACTGCGGGCGTGCCGTGCTCCAGCGCCGTCACGCTGCCGTCCGTCGCCACAAAGAGCACCATGCCGTCGCTCACCACCCAGGTGGCGTAGCCTGTCCAGTATTCGTCGTAGACTTGTCCCTGCTTCCAGTAGATGTAGAAGCCGCCGGGCCACTGGCGCGTGTTGTAGAGGCGCGCAGCGCAGTAGTGGCTGGGCGAGAAGGAACCCGAGCAAAGAGAGTCCTGATCCTGCGACGAGACAATGTGAGGCAGGTTGCTCGTGGTGATGGGCGACGCCGCGCTGCCGCGCGCATTGGACCTGTCGACGATCTCGTGGGCAATGCCCGCCTCCCAGTGCCCGGCAAAGAGCTGGTTGCCGGCGGCGCTCAGGAAGGGCATTTCATCGGTGGGAAAGAAGGTATTCACCATGTAGCGCACATACCCGGCTTCGTAGCCCGGCACTGTGCTGTCGTCGAGCAGCATTTCGCCCAGGCGAGCGTCACCGCGGCCGTCGCAGCCTTGCGTGGTTGGCAAGCATGCGCCGCGCATGGAAACATAAGCCACCTCGCTGCCATCGGCAAAGCGTCTGATTGTGGGGGGCGGCCCCATGGGCATGTTGTCGCCGTCACCATAGCCGCCGTTGCCCACGTTGGACACGAAGTTGGTGGCCCCCGTGTCCAGCCGCAGCGCGAAGAGCGGCTGCTGGTCGGGTCTCTGCGTCAGGTTGGCGCGCATCGCCTCGTTCGTCGTGGGCCAAGGGCTCCACCCCCACAGCGTATGCCAGTCGAGGCGGTAGCGGATGAAGACGATGCCGTGCCCTTCGGCAATGACGGGCCAGCCCAAACGGGCGACGGCTTCATTGTCACCAATCAACGTGCCGGTGGCGGCCGTGCGCCCGGTAGGTTTCGCGCGCCAGCGGCGTGCGCCGTTGGCGGCATCCACCGCATGCACTTGCAGATCGCGACTGACGACCACCACGGTGCTTGTTGCCGGCGAGTAGGCCGGCGGCGTATCCACCATCGAACCAGCGTCGTATGACCAGTTGACGGCGAGTGTGGCCGTGTTGATTGAGTGCACCTGCGTGCCCATGACAAAGAAGACGCGGCTGCCGTCGATGGCAGGGGGCAAGGGCAGATCGCTCGCGCCGCCGCCGGCCACCTCATCCAGCGTCGCGCCGGTGGCGGCGTTCAGTTTGTAGAGCGTGCCATTGCTGGAGACGACGAAGAGGGCGCGGGTGAGCGGGTCGTAGGCGGGGGTCGAGTTGATCGCCCCGCCCGGTGTTTTGCTCCAGAGCACGCTGCCGTTGCGCGCATCCAGCGCGAAGACGCCGCGCGCACCCGCGGCGATATACACGCGCCCGCCGCCCGTAACAGGCTGGCTGTTACGCGGCAGCCCGCTCTTGCCGCTCACGATGCCACCCGTCGCGTCCGATCCGTTCCATACCCACTTCCAGCGCCAGGGCAGGCTGATGGCCTGCGGCTGGTACGTCGTGCGCTGGGCGTCGTGGCCGAACTGCGTCCACTCAACCGGGTCGGTCGGCGGTTCGGGCGTCTGCCCTGTAGCTGGCGTGGATGCCGTGGGCGCCGGGGTCTGCGCGGATGTTGCGCGCGCGGTCGCGGTTGGCGTGGGTGTAGGCGTTGAGGATGGGGTTGAGGTGGGGATTGGTGTCGGCGTGCTGCTCGGTGCGTTCTCGATGAGCGGCAGCCAGACGGCGCTCTGGCCGCTGCGGGGTGCTATTGGTGGCGTCGCTGCCGGTTCTGCTTGACTAAAGACGGATTTGGTGAGGCTGAAGAAGACGAGCGCGGCCAATAGCAAGACGCTCGCGACGAGCGGGCGCGCAAATGGGGAGGGATTCTTTTTTGGCATGCGATTTTTTCTCTAACCGGGCATCAACCCGGAACACGAATTCACATCAGGGGCCCCCACTATACGATATTCAGTGTAGCCGCGCTTTACGAAGTAACGTCTCTCGGCCGCTTGAAGTTCTCCGATTTCTGTACGCTGCGCCCTACGATTTGCCCACGCAGGCGCGCACAAAGCAGCAGAGGGCTGCAATCGCGCAGATCGCAGCCCTCTTTCACCCTGTGTGCTTCGGCAATCCCTGGCTAAGGAGCAGCGATTGCCACGAAGGCCTGCACCTGCACTTGCGCCTGCGTCTCCCCACCGGGCGAGATGACAGCAAGCGTATAAATCCACAGCGCCTCGTCGGGCGGGCAGTCCTGCAGTTCACCCTGCGGCGGTGCATTCTGCATGATGGGATCAATGTTGCGCGTCGTGTCATTCATACGCGTGATGTTCGCCTGGCCGCCATCAGCAGTGTAACTCCACGAGAGTGTCACGCACTCGGGGATGTAGATGGTTGGCGCGCTCGACGCAAAGTAGCTGATTACAGGGGCGGCCGGCGGTACGGCCGTCGGCGGCACAGGTGTCGGCGGAATCGGCGTCGGTGCGTCCGTCGGCACGGGCGTCGCCGTCGGCGGCACGGGGGTCGCCGTCGGGGGCACGGCCGTCGGCTGCGGCGCCGTCACCGTGTTGGTGGATTCGCGCGCATCGCTCATCACACCGGCGCGATTGGTCGCCTCAATGCGATAGACATAGGTGCCCGGGTCCGTGGGGCAATCCTGGCCGCTGCCGGTGAAGGGCGCATTGTCAAAGAGCAGGCTGCCGTTGCGCGTGATCTGAATCAGCGCCGGATCACCGCCCACCGCCCACACAATCTGGAAGCAGCCCCCCAGCAGCACCTGGCCGGGTGTCACGGCGAATTGCTGCACCACGGCGGGCGGCACCACCGTCGGCGCATCGGTGGGCACGGCCGTTGGCGTGGGCTGCTCGGTCTGGTTGACCGTGACATTGCGGTTGGCAACGCTTGTGCCGCCGCTGCCTGTAGCCGTTACCCGGTACTCATAGCCGCCCGTGGGTGACGGGCAATCCTGGATGTTGCCGCGCTCGGGCGCGTCATCCCAGATGGCGTTGCCGTTGCGCGTAATGTCCACGCGGTGTACGTTGCCGCGCACCTCCCAGTTGATCTGCACGCACTGCCCCAGGTTGATGTTGCCGTCTGGCACAACCGAGAACTGGCGAATGTCGGGGGCATCGGGCGCAGCCGTCACGGTGACGCGCTGCTCGCGCTGCTGCACCGAGTTGTCGCGCTGGACCACACGCAGGAAATAGCTGGTAGTGCGTTGCGGGTATTCAATGCGCTCGCCTGTGCCAACCACGCCGTTATCCCACCAATTCTGCCCCTCGCGGAAGAAGTAAACTTCGCGCACGTTGCTGGTTGCCCACGTGATGCGCACTGCATCGCCCGCGTTGATGCTGGTGGGGTTGGCGTTGAACTGGATCTGGGCAACGGGTGTTTGCGTGGGGCGCGGCGTAGCCGTGGTTGCGCCGGGCACTGTAATGCCTACCCAGATGCGCTGGCCAAAGGGTGCGTTCAGGTCGTTGAACATCTGCCAGAAGCCCTGATAGGTGCCCGGTGTGATCGGCGCAACCATCGGTATGTGAATGTCATATTGGGCTGTAGGCGGCACGAAGCCGCTTACAAAGGCAGGCTGGCCGCTCATCTGTGCGCCGGGCAAGTTGCCCTTGACAAAGACGAGGCGGTAAGCGTTTGTCCAGGTGCAGGTGCCTGTATTGCGCACGCGCCAACTCTTGGTGAAATGTTGGCCGGGGTACAGCAAAGGCGGATTTTGCATGTTCTGGTCATCGAAGTTGAGGTCAGACACAAAGGCCATGCTGTCCTGGCAGCGCGCAGGCGGCGCAGGTGGTGCAGGCGTAATGGACCTCGTGGGCAGCGGAATCGGCGTTGCTGCGGCTGTAGGTGTGGCCGTCATGTTTGGCCCCGGCACCTCGCCGGCATTGGCGCCAAAGAACTGCTCGGCCAGGGTCTGGATTGTGCCGTCGTTACGCAGCTCTTCCAGCGCGACGTTGAGATTGCGGCGCAGTTCATTGCCCCCGTTGACGACGGCCATGGCGTAGCGTTGGCGGTTGAGCCCCTGGGCAATGACCTTGAGCGAATCGTCTTCGGCTGCAAACGTCTGCGCCGGATTCGCGTCCATAATCACAAGGTCCAGCCGCCCGCGCCCCAGGTCGCGCACGGCGCGCTCCGCGTCCGTGTAGAGCAGGAGGTTGCCTTCGGGCAGAAGCCCGGTGTCAACCAGCGTTTCCTGCGCCCACGTCTGGTAGACGGAACCCTCCTGCACACCGACGCGCGTCCGGGACTGCACCTCGTCGATGCTCGTGAGATCGAGCACGTCGGAATCGGCGCGGGCCAGGAAGGCATCCTCGCTGATGTAGTAGACATCGCTGAAGTCAACCCGCAGTTCGCGTGCGGGCGTCACCGAGATCGCGGCGACCGCTACGTCAATCTGTCCGACATCGAGTGCGTCATACAATCCCTCAAAGGGGATGTCGATGAGGCGCACCTCCAGCCCCAGTCTGTCGCCGACGGCGCGCGCCAACTCCGGGTCAAAGCCGGTGAGATTGAAGCGACCATCGTAAAAGGAGAAGGGCGGATAGTCGCCCGACGTGCCCACGGTGAGGGCGCCGGCGGCCTGGACACGCGCCCATTCACCGCCGGTGGGCGTTGCAGTAGGCAATTCTATAGGATAAACAGGATAAGCGGTGCACGCGCTGAAGAGCAGCGCCGTGAGCAGGATCAAGCCCAGAACAATAACTGTTGATCGTTTCATGATCAGTTCCTTGGGTGGCGGGGCTAATGGAGTCGCGCTCCGCAAGGCAGATAACGTTGCGTGGGGGCCTCTGTTACACACGCGTCATGCACAACTGTAGCGCGCGGCCAGGGAAGAAAGCGCATGGCGCAGTTCTTTCTTAGACGGCGGACGGTGGCGCCGTGTTCCTTTCGATGAGAATTCCGGCAGGCAACCGGGCAGCGCCAACGCACTTGGCGCGCGAGCACGCGTCGATTATACTGGCAAAACTCCAATTGCGGATTCGTACGCCCGCCCGCCGGTCTACCAATGCACCCATTTCAGCGCTGGTGTGTGACCCCGGCCAGGCCGCTTGCGGATCTCCGTGCACCGCAGACAACGGTGCACTAGACAGGACCTTCCATGGCGGACGCGCCGGCAACCCTCTCGACCACCGAATCCGAGCCCACGCCTGCCGCGCCTGATCTGGAGCGGCTGCGCCCCCTACTGGCGCGCCATGCACCCAGCGGACGCACCGCCCTGCTGCCCGCCCTGCAGGACGCGCAGAACCTCTATGGCTGGATCCCCGAAGCCGTGGCCGCCGAGATTGCGCGCGCCCTCCACGTGCCATTGGTGGATGTGCACGGCGTCATCGATTTCTACGCCATGCTCTACCGCGAACCGGTGGGACGCACAGTCGTGCGCGTCTGCACCGATCCGTCGTGCGCGCTGCGCGGCGGCGAGGCGGTGCTTGCCACGGCCTGCCGCCTGGCGGGTGTTGAAGTGGGCGGCACCTCGACCAGCGGGGCCGTCACGGTTGAGCGCGCGCCCTGCCTCGGCCACTGCAACGCCGGCGTCTCGGTTAACGTCACCCACGGCGACATGGCGTTGGGTGAGCCGCTGCGCAACACCACCTTCGCACACGTTACGCCCGACAAGGTGGAGGCGGCCTTTGCCGGCGAGGGGCGCACGACCGCCGACTTCTACAGCGAGGATTATGTGGGAGGCGATTTGAGTGTCATCACCCCGCTCTGCGGGCGGGGGCGGCGCACCACGCTCGTCGAGTACCAGTCGGTGGGCGGGCTGCAAGGGCTGCGCAAGGTGCTGGCCGGCATGACGCCCGCGCAGGTCATTGACACGGTGCGCGAGGCGGGGCTGCTGGGGCGCGGCGGCGCGGCCTTCCCCACCGAGATCAAGTGGGAAGGCGCGGCGAGCGCGCCGGGCGCCGACAAATACTTCGTGGTCAACGCCGACGAGAGCGAGCCGGGCACCTTCAAGGACCGCGTCCTGCTGGAGGGGGACCCCAGCCGCATACTCGAGGGCATGATCATCGGCGCGTACGCGATCGGCGCACACAAGGCGTACATCTATATCCGTGGTGAGTACCCAATGGCGATCGAACGGGTGCACGCCGCCATTCGCGAATTCGAGGCGGAGGGTTTGCTAGGGCGCGACATCCTCGGCTCAGGCTTTGATCTCGAGGTCGAGGTGCGCGCCGGGGCGGGGGCCTACATCTGTGGCGAGGAGACCGCGCTCTTCGAGAGCATTGAGGGCAAGCGTGGCTTCCCACGCATCAAGCCCCCTTTTCCGGCCACGCACGGCCTCTTCGGCAGGCCGACGGCCATCAACAACGTGGAGACGCTGGCCAAGATTCCCTTCATCTTTGGGCGCGGCGTGGCGCAGTGGCGGCAGTTCGGCACCGAAAACTCCACCGGCCCCAAGCTGCTGTGCGTCTCCGGCGACGTCGTGCGCCCGGGCCTCTACGAAGTCTCGCTCGGCATCACGCTGCGCCACCTCATCAATGGCCTCTCCGGCGGCATGGTGGGGGGCGATTTGCAGGCGGTGCTGCTGGGGGGCGCGGCGGGTTCCTTTGCCACCCCCGCCATGCTCGACGTGCGCCTGAGCTTTGAAGACCTGCGCGCCGCCGGCCTCACCATGGGCTCGGGCGCGGTGATGGTCTTCAATGAACACCGCGACCTGCGCGACATTCTCATGCGGCTGGGGCGCTTCTTTGCGCACGAGTCGTGCGGCAAGTGCTACCCCTGCCAAATCGGTACGCAACGCCAGTTCGAGATACTCGAGCGCCTTGCTCAGCAGCGCCTTCTCCCCGGCGACGCCGAGCGCCTGACCGACGTGGGATGGACCATGACCGACGCGTCGCTCTGCGGCCTGGGGCAAACCGCCGGCGCGGCTGTGCTGAGCGCAATGAAGCATTGGCCGGAGATGTTTACGGCATAATTGAAGACTGAAGATTGATCATTGGTTGACTGGTTGAATGGGTGACTGGTTGAATGGTGCGGCGCAAATCAACCAGTCAATCGCTCAACCAATTGTCAATCTTCAGTTATCAATCGCCTTTCCCGACCAGATCCTTGGAACAGGAAATCACATGGCTGACACCACCCTCACCATCGACGGCCAGACCGTAAACGTGCCGGCGGGGACAACCATTCACAAGGCTGCGGCGGCGGCGGGCATTGACGTGCCCACCATTTGCTATCACGACGCATGCACTGCCAATGGCCTCTGCCGCATGTGCGTGGTGGAGGTGCAAGGCGCGCGCCTGCTCCAGGCCTCCTGCGTGGCCCCCGTCGCCGAAGGTATGCAGGTGCAAACGCGCACGCCGCGTGTCGTGCGATCGCGCCGCACCATCCTCGAGATGCTCCACGCTTCGGTGGACTTGACGGAAGCGCCCGGGATTCAGGCGCAGACGGCTGACTATGCCGCTGACGTCAACCGCTTCCCCGAAGCCGAGAGGCGCAGCACGCCCCTGATCGACGACAACCCCATGTACATTCGCGACTATGACAAGTGCATCCTTTGCTGGCGCTGCGTGCAGGTTTGCGCCGAAGATGCGCAATACACCTTTGCGCTGGACCTGGAGGGGCGCGGCTACCACACGAGCATTGCCACCTTCTTTGACAAACCCATGCCCGAAACCACCTGCGTCTTCTGCGGCCAGTGCGTGGGCGTATGCCCCACCGGCGCACTCAAGCCGCGCCGCGAATGGCTGCTGCAGGAAGGCAAGACGCCCGACGAAATCCTTACGCAGACACGCAGCGACCGTCGCCGCGCCAAGCGCCGCAGCGAGCGCCCCGGCGCGTAACGGGGAAACCATGATCCTCTTTCCAGGTGCTGTCATTGCCGGTTTGCTTTCATCACTCAGTTGGGGCGCCGGTGATTTTCTGGGCGGGCTGCTCAGCCGCCGCGTCAATTCGCTCAGCGTGACGGTTGGCATGCAGTGGATCGGCGCGCTGCTGCTGGCAACGATTGCCTTGCTTTGCCGTGAAGCCCTCTCCCCCGCCGGCAGTCTGCTCTGGGCTACGGCTGCGGGCATGGTGGGATCGGTCGCCCTGCTGCTGCTCTACACGGGGCTGGCAAGCGGGGCCATGGGGATTGTCGCGCCAGTCGCCGGCGTAGTCGGCGCACTCATTCCGATTCTGGTGGGAGCCCTTACGCTGGGTGCGCCCTCAACGCCGCAGGTGATTGGCTTTGTGCTGGCGCTGGTGGCCGTCTGGCTCCTGGCCGGGAGCGGCGGCGATGGCTTTCACTGGCGCATGCTCGTGTTGCCCGTGTTTGCGGGTGTCGGCTTGGGGCTCTTCTATGTGCTCATGGCGCGTGCGGGAGACTCCGGCTTCTTCTGGCCGTTGGCCACAGCGCGCACCGCCGCCGGCCTCGTGCTCATCCCCTGGGCGCTGCTGCGCAAAACGCCGCTCGCACCACCACGCGCGCTGCTGCCCATCACGGCGCTCGTCGCCCTCTTTGACACCGGCGGCAATCTCTTCTACCTGCTGGCCGCGCAGCATGGCCGCATGGACACTGCCGCCGTGCTTTCGTCGCTTTACCCCGGTGTCACCGTGCTGCTGGCCTGGATTGTGCTCAAGGAGCGTCTCTCGCCCCCGCAGTGGGCGGGCGTTGCCGTAGCGCTGGCGGCGATTCCGCTCATCGTCATGTGAAGTCAGTCGCTGCGGAGTTGCGGTTGAGTATTGATGATTGAGTATTGACGATTAACGGCGGATAGCGTCGCCGTCTCGCGGTCAATCATCAATACTCAATCATCAATCATTCCTGAACCTGCGCTTTCATTTGTGGAGGCCCCATGTCCACACTCACACCCGACCGCGTCGTGGCCAGCACATGCCCTTTCTGCGGCGTGGGCTGCAACCTGCGCCTGCACATCAAGGATGACTTCATCTACAAGGTGACGTCGCCCTTTGACAGCGTAGTCAACCAGGGCAACCTCTGTGTCAAGGGGCGTTTCGGCTACGATTTCATGTACCACCCGGCCCGGATCACTGCGCCCCTCATCCGCAAGCAGCCACAAAGCGCGGGCAGCCGCACGCAGGCCTTCGAGCGCGACGCCTGGCGCGAAGTCTCGTGGGACGAAGCGCTCGACTACACCGCTGACCGCCTGGTGGAGATCTATGGGCGCGATGGCGCGCATGCAATGGCTGTCTACTGCTGCGCCAAGGCCACGAATGAGGACAACTACCTGCTGCAGAAGATGTTTCGCGCGCTCTTCCGCTCGAATAACATCGACCACTGCACGCGCCTCTGCCACGCGGGCAGCGTGGTGGCGCTGCAGATGGCGGTCGGTTCCTCCGCCATGAGCAACACCGCCGCCGAGGTGATTCACAACGACGTCTTCATCGTCACCGGCTCCAATACAGCCGAGACGCACCCCATCATCGGCCTGCAGATGAAGGCGGCCGTGGAAAAACATGGCGCGCGCCTGATTGTGGTGGACCCGCGGCGCGTGGAGATGGTCAACTTTGCCACCCTCTGGCTGCCGCAGAAGCCCGGCACCGACGTGCCCCTCTTCTCGGCCATGGCGCACGTCATCCTCAAGGAGAAGCTCTACAACGAGACGTTCATCCGCGAACGCACCGAGGGCTTTGACGCGTTTGCGGCGAGCATGGAAAAGTTCACCCCGGAGTATGGCGAGGCGATCTCGGGCGTGGACCGCAACCTGATTGTGGAGGCGGCGCGCATGTACGCCGGGGCGAGCAACGGGGCCATCTACTGGGAACTGGGCATTCCCGAGCATTCGCATGGCACCGAAAATGCACTCACC
>CAYRVP010000102.1:0-14720 GCA_964427845.1 uncultured Caldilineaceae bacterium | reverse complement strand
CCAGTTCACCAGTCAACCAGTCAACCAGTCAACCAGTCAACCAGTCAACCAGTCAACCAGTTCACCAGTCAACCAGGCCTATTTCCGGCAAACAAAAAACCCTTCCCGGTCGGGAAGGGTCTGCGGTGACCTTGAGTGCTGCTGTCGTCCGCTGACTAAACCTCACCAACCGAAGATGGCCTCTGGCCGAGTACTACGACCAGAAGCGCCGGAATAATGAGGCTTGCTACATTGATTGCTGTCAGACGTGCGGAGTGCATGTAGTTCTCGCTGCGTGTCATGCTGCGAAACAAACGCTGCTCGCACTCCGTTGTGCGGGACGCCAGATTGCTCTGGAATTGGAATGCAGTATACAGGCGGCTTGATCGCATGTCAACTGCGCGATCGGGCCAAAGTGCAAATCACACGGGTGCGTCCGGTACAGGTCACACGCGCGGCACAGCGGAAGCCTGTGCGGCCGATGTACGCCGCGCGCAAGTGCGGCGCTCGTCACTCGCAGCATACCACTTTTCGGCTTCTGCCTGCCCAATTGGCCATTGCTCGGCAAACCACGGCACAGGCTGCGCCCACATGCCACCATATGCAACGGGCGGCGCGGCGCGGCGCACGGCCCCGTGCAACTTCACGTCACCCACAATGACCCCTTCCTCCTCAACCAGCGCCGCAACATGACTGCCGTCACCATCTACAATGGCCGACCGTCCGCAGAAACGCGTGATGATGGGCGCTACAGCGGGCTTCAGAGGAATACTGAGCGGACCGCAGCGGTTTGCCACGACAATCGGCACGCCCAGCGTTGCCGCCCAGTGCGCACCAATCTCGTCGGCAAGTTTGGTGAAGGCTGCGTCATCACCCGGCCGTTCGTCCCTGATGTGGCTGGCGGCGACGGAGGTGAGCACAAGATCGACCCGCGCTGCGTAGAGTTCGCTCAGTCGCGCATGCAGCAATGCTTCGTAACAGATGGCAACGCCGATTCGACCCAGCTGCGTCTCCACAACGTGGCTGCCACCGCCCGAGCGGAAGAACATCGCCTCGCCGTCGGCAGGAGGTGTCTTGCGCACACGCCCGGCAACCTCGCCCGTGGGCGCTGCCAGAAACCACGTGTTGTAAAAGTCCTCGCCCTCAGCCTCGAGGAACGACGTGCCGATGTACATACTCAGGCGCGCGGCCAGGGCACACACAGTGCGCATGATCGAGCCGCCCCACACTTCCGCAGCCTGCCAGATCGTGGTGTCCAGCGCATAGCCACAGGGCGCCAGCTCCGGAAACAGAAGCAATTGTGCACCCTGCGCCGCCGCGGCTTCAGCCATCTCCGCCATGTGCGCCAGGTTCTGCGCCGTTTCGCCGGCTGCGGTGTCGATTTGCGCCGCGGCCACGCGCACGCCATGCTGCATCATCTTCTCCCCCTTGCCATAGACCCGGTCAAAATGCGGACATCCGCAGGCGCCGCAAAATCGCGCCAATTCGCATTATCGCGCCAATGGGACGTTCGCACGCGGCTGATTGCCTGCCACGGCCTCTCAAGATACGTTGCAGGGAGATGCAGTCGAAGCGAACCACTTATGTACGCAGGCGCGCATGTTTGCGTCGCCGGGGGCTTCCCAGCCCCCGGGATACAGGCCTGATGCACAGGTAGACTCTGTGCCTGCGCACAGCACCAGGTCCCCTGCGTAATAAACCGGGGGCTGGGAAGCCCCCGGCTACACATACATGCGCCCCTGCTTAACATGAGGGACGCAGCCACAGTCGGAAGGCCCGCTTTGCGTAGCCGGAGGCTTCCCAGCCCCCGGAATACAGGCCTGATGCACAGGTAGACTCTGTGCCTGCGCACAGCACCAGGTCCGCCGCGTAATAAACCGGGGGCTGGGAAGCCCCCGGCTACACATACATGCGCCCCTGCTTAACATGAGGGACACAGCCACAGTCGGAAGCCCCGCTTTGCGCCGTCGAATGAGCGACATGGCGCAACAGCGGGTCGGGCGATCCCCCTCGGGGCGCCCGCCCGCGACTATTCTCCCAGACTCTGCCCAACAGGTAACGTTCTCAGCGCGCCAACGGCTCAACGGCCTCAGGCATGTAGCCGCGCCGCACTGTCTCGGTCCCCGCCGGCGCAGCCCACTTGACTGCATTGGCAAGCAGCCGCTGCACGTCCACGTTGTAGTAGGTGGGAAAACTCTCGTGACCAGGGCGGAAGTAGAAGACCTTGCCCCGCCCGCGGTAGAAGCAGCAGCCTGAGCGGAAAACCTCACCCCCCTGGAACCAGCTCACAAGCACCAGCTCGTCAGGGGTCGGAATGTCGAAATGCTCGCCGTACATTTCCTCGCTGTCCAGCACAATGCACTCGGGCAGCCCCGTCACAATCGGGTGGCCGGGCGCAACGACCCACAGCCGCTCGCGCTCGCCCACATCGCGCCACTTGAGGTCGCAGGTTGTGCCCATGAGGCGCTTGAAAATCTTCGAGAAGTGGCCCGAGTGCAACACGATCAGCCCCATGCCTTCCATAACGCGGTTGTAAACGCGTTCCACAATCGCGTCATCCACCTCGCCATGGGCCATGTGCCCCCACCACACCAGCACATCGGTTGCGGCCAGCACCTCGATGCTCAGCCCATGCTCGGGTTCGTCAAGCGTGGCGGTCGCGGCGGCATAACCCGCCTGCCCCAACGCATCGGCAATGGCCTGGTGGATGCCATCAGGATAGACCGCGCGAATCGACTCTTCCGCACGTTCGTGGCGATATTCATTCCATACTGTCACTCGGATTTGGCGCGTCATTCCTGCCTCACATTTTCTGATTTGATGCGAATCATGTCGGACAATGCCACGACCCGGCACAACACTCCATCAACTTGACGGCGAAGGTTCCAACGCACGGCTCGAAACGGCGCTCACTGCTTACTCTGACGCCAAATGCACAGGCTTGCGCCAAAATAGAACATATGTTCCAATAGGCGGAGAAGATGCCGAGAGCGCCGGCCGGCGCGCACCCCCTTGAAAGCAGGTCGCCATGAGCGAATCGACGCCGCAACCTCACCTGAGCAGCCGGATTCTGGAGGTGGTGCGCGCGCGTGGCCCGCTAACCTTTACGCAGATCGTGCATGCGACACGCGCCAACCGCGGTAGCGTATGGCGGCTGCTCACAATGCTGCAGCGGCGCGGCCTTGTCCACACCCTTACACTGCATGGGCGCATTCACTATGTCGCGCGCGGCGAGGATCGTTGAAGTGACGTGCGATCATTATTGACTGACAATTGATGATTTTGATGATTTGGACGCTGTCCCCATCGTCCCGGAATCATCAATTCTCAATTGTCAATCATCAAAGCTTCATCCGTCAATCCACGCCACCATCATGAACAACCCGCAGCGGCCTTGCTCGGCGCGGTGGCTGAAAAAGTCGTCCGTGTTCTGCGCCGTGTCAATCGCAGCCAGTTCAATATGCGCGGTTTCAACGCCCTCCGCTTCCAACTGGGCGGCGTTGGCGCGCCACAGATCAAAGTGAGGGTTGTGCTCGCGTCCCTGCGGCCAGGTGAAGCGCGCGTCGGCGGCCGGCAGCCGCGCCTGTGCCAGGCTGAGAACCTCGCTGCCCACCGCGTAACTCGCAGGGCCAATGCTGGGGCCAATGCATGCACGCACATCGCGTGGCTGGGTGCTGTAGCCGGCCTGCATGGCCCACAGCAGCGATGCCGCGGCGCCGTTCACCGTGCCGCGCCAGCCGGCGTGCACCACGCCGAGCACATTGCGCACCGGGTCATAAAGCAGCACAGGCACGCAATCGCCAAAGACCAGGCCCAACGGCAGGCCGGGCGTATCCGTAACGAGGCCATCACAGCCAGCCTGTTTCATGCCCGCATCACCCGCATCGACCTTGGCAATGCCGGTGCCGTGCACCTGCGTGCAGGTGACGAGGTCGGAACGAGCGTAGCCCAGCGCAGCGGCCAGGCGCAGGTGATTCGCCGCGACATTCTCTGCTGAATCGCCGCGCGCAATACTGAAGTTGAGCGACGCCCACGGCGCAGGGCTCACACCGCCGTGGCGCGTGGCCACATGCGCAGAGACGGGCATACCCGCGAGTTGCTCAAACTGCAAGGTGATGATGCCGTTGGCGTGTGACGTTCGTAACATGGAGTTTTCCCGGAGGTGCTTCCGCAACGAGTCGCACGAAGTGCATTCTATCAAAGAACGAAGCGAGGCTTCCAATGGTGGAAGCCTCGCTTCGATGCTGGTCAAACATGGAGCGGTGCAGCCTGGCTCAACCGGGGTTCAAGTCAATGGGCAGGTTGTCACCCGGCGCAAGCTCCAACTCACCGTTGCGCGAGCGCCCATCCCACGTGGACGCGGTATAGGTGTACTTGCCCGCGCCCACACACTTACCGCCCGACTCGCCCTTCTTGACGGTGAAGGTCGTGTTCCAATTATCGCCCTGGCGCGTGAGGGTAATGTTGACTTCGATGCCGACCTGGTTCTTGAATGTGACGCACGGTTGGCCGCCGCTGTTGGTTGCTGGCGCAGCGGTCAGTGGTGGCGCAGCCACAGCAGCCAGGTCGGCGCAAACGACGTTGAGCGTGGTGAACTGTGCGGCCCCTGAGACCCAGCCCTGCGCCCCGTCGCTGTCTTCCATCTGAATCCACGCGCAGTTGCCGTACTCGCCCACTGCCTTGAAGACGCTCTCCTTCTCCACACTGGCTATGATTGGGTACTCCGTGCCGGGTCCGCCGCGCACGTTGAGTTTGTCGGTCACAATGGTGACGGTGGGCAACGTGGCGCCCGTCTCGACGACGGGCACGTCCGCCACACTGCTGGGCACGCTTGCGTCCAGTGCAGGCGCGACGCGCAATGAACTGAGAATCGGATCGAGGATGCTCAGGTCCTCTTTGGTGGGCGTGCCGATGTAGAGAATGACCAGCGCGTCGGGTACAGAGCCAAACTGGAGTGCAAAGGTGGCAAGAGTCGCGCCGGTGACGTCGCCGCAATCGTCCCACAGGTCATACTTGCCCGAGAAGTTGTCCGCTTCGTACTCATAGCGTGCGTCGAAGGTGCACTCATCCTCGAAGGTTATGGTGTCCAGCACCTCGTCAATGTCCGCAGCGCCAAAGTCGTCCCACACGGCAATGCTCGCGCCGGCGGTCTCCCAGTTGTCGTTGAAATCCGCCACGTCCGGCGCGACGGTGTATTCGATGCCCACGACTTCGCCGTCAATCTCGAAGGGGCCGCTGTCGCTGTCGCTCCAGCCGGCGGGGACCTGCAGCGAGATGCGGCCGCTCTCGTCCATAACGGGACTGTATTCGTCGCGGTTAAGCACAGGCTGTACGGCCGCACCCAGGAAGAAGGACTCCATCAGCACATCAAACGCCTCATCATCGGCGTCCGCAGTCGAGATGAAGTCGACGATATAGGCATGGTCCTTTGTGTCGGCCAGGTAGACGCCCGTATAGTAGATCGAGTCGCCGCCGTCGCAACGGGTGTAGATATCGTACTTGCCCGCGTAGGTTACGCCGTAGATGGTGTGCACGATGTCAGGCACGCGCTCCTCATAGGTGCACAGATCGCTGAAGTCCACGGCATCCATGGAATCATCCACGCTGAAGTCGCTGCCCACGTCGGTCATCAGGAAAGCCTGCATGCCTGCCATATCCCAGCTGTCACGGTAAGCCTGGATGTCGGGCGAGACTTCCGTTGTGCGGCCGAGGAAATCGCCGTCATCGTCGAGCCAGTCGCGCGAATTCACCTCCGTCCAGTCGGCGGGCAGGATGGCGCTGAAGTAGGGCTCATTGACGAAGGTATAGTCGTACTCGAGGCCGCTCACATCCACAAGATCGAAGATATCCGCACCGACATCGGCTGCCACTTCAGGCGTCCCGCCCTTGCCGATGTAGAAGGTGTCAAGGATGTGGTCCAGCGCCATGAGGTCGGCCTCGGAGGTGGCGTAGACCTCGATGCCGAGCATGAAATCGCCCTCGGTGGGGATGAGTGCGGCCACGAGCGCCGTGGTGGTGCTGCCGCCGCAGTTGCTGTACTCATCGTAGGCCCCGGCAAAGCCGGCGTCGCTGGGTATATCATAGCGCTCGACGCTCTCGCACATCTCCGAATAGTCAAGCGTGTCAAGCAAATCCGCGGGCGACATGTCGTCCTGCAGGTTGTCGGAAAAGGAGAAGACAACGCCAGGCATATCCCACTCATCGTAAAACTTCTCCAGATCGGGCGTAGCCGTCAGTTGTGTGCCGCGCACCTCTTCGTCGACGGTCCAGTCGCTCTCGTTGATGTCGGTCCACGTGTCGGGCGCCTCGATGTGGACAACGTTGGTCGAGTCGCTGATTGGCACGTAGGTGTATTCGTCGGTCGTCGTTGCAAGCTCACTGCCGGCCGTGTTCACATCGACCTCGTTGGCTATCGAGAAACTCGTCTCAAGGACGCGCCCGTTGAACTGCCCCTCGAGCACCTCTTCGGTGTCGGGCCGGAAGACCTGCACGGCCATGACGTCGGTGGCATCGTGGCTGGCAAGGATGTCGCAGTAGTCGGCCATGATGCCATCCCCGCCCACGGCCAACCCCTCGATCTCCAGCACGTAGTCGCCGGGCAGAATGCCGACGCGATCGGCGGCCGAGCCGGACTTGACCGAGTAGACGTAGACGGCGTTTACGCCGCTCTCCGTCTCGAAGGCTTCACCGTTGATACCCAGCGACTCGACATCGGCGCCGCCAGTCAACTCGTCGATGATGCTCTGCGCATCGCTGCCGCGAATGGCGAAATACTGGTTCACCGCCGAATCGGATGCATAGTTGACGCCAACCACGCGGCCATCGGCGGCCACGAGCGGGCCACCCGAGTTGCCGGGGTTGATGCTGGCGTCGTGCATGTACACGGCGTCGAGCGACGCCCAGCTGCTTTCGCCGTCGGCGTTGGACTTGGACACAATGCCGCGCGTCAGCGTGTACTCGGGGTCGCCCAGGGGGAAGCCCGCAGCGTAAACGTCGAGGCCGACGCGCACGGGCTTGTCGTACCACTGCAGATAGGGATAGCCGTCGCCCTGCAGGTCAATCACTGCGATGTCGTAGCACTCGGATGCGCCGAGCACGCGTGCGTTGACTGGCTCGTCGCGCCCGGCCACGAAGACCTTGAAGAGCGCGCCGCCGGTGACCACATGATTATTGGTGACGGCAATACCGGAAGGGTCAATGATGAAGCCAGAACCGAAGCCCGGCACACTCTGCTGGCGGCCCTCTTCGGGGTCAACAAAGGTGCCCACCGCTTCAATCTGAACTACCGCGGATTCAACGCCCTCAAGCGTATCCACAGGCTCATCCTGCTGCAAGGCAGACGGCGGCGCAGCCGCTGCGGCAGGCAACACAGCCCCCAGCGTCGGCAGAACCGCAAACGAAATGGCAATGAGCAGGCGCACGCTTGCTGCAAGTGACCGAGTCATGAAGCTCTCCTCTGTATGGTCGCGGGATGCCAGATGGAAGCGCACATGGACTCCTGAACGCTGCGCACACGGCATGACGGCATTTGTTGATCTGGGAAGCGATGCACCATTTTATCATGCATGCGGCTGCGCGTGGAAAGGCGTTTTTCCGGGTGAGGAAGGCTTCTCATTCGTCTGGGTGAGGCATGCACGTCATGTCGGACCTGCACGCGGCTTCGGAGTTTGAACTCGCTCAGTCATGCGGGATGCGTTATCACGCCGGCAGCAACATGCACTCGGCGGGATCCAGCGCAAAGTGCATGGCTGCGTCCGCGGTCAGCGCCAGATCGAGCGGCGCCTCAAAGAGGAGCGTCTGTGCGCCATCACGGGCAGTCACCTCAATCTCCACGCGCTGATGGCCACCGCGGAAGGAGATGTTCGACACCGTGCCGGTGAGCCGCGGCGCATTGGCAGGCATGTCGTCGTTGAGGCGCAATGCCCCAGGTCGCACCAGCAGCACCATTGGCTCCGCAGGCAGCAACGCGCGCGTTGGCACAGGAAAGGGCCGTTCGCTCAAAGCCGTCTGCACAAGCGGCAGACCGGCCTCAAAAAGAACCTCTTTCACGGGTATCAGATTGGCGTAACCCAGAAAGCGCGCCACAAAGGCATTGGCGGGCGCACGATAGAGCGCCTGCGGCGGACCCTGTTGCACAATGCGCCCCTCGTTCATCAACACAACCGTGTCGGCCACGGCCAGCGCCTCCTGCTGGTCATGCGTCACATAGAGCGCCGTCAACCCCAGCCGCTTAAGGAGCGCGTGCAATTCGTCCATCAGCACTTCGCGCAGCGCTCTGTCAAGGCTGCCCAGCGGTTCGTCGAGCATGAGTAGAGTGGGGCTGGGGGCCAGGCTGCGGGCAAGCGCGACGCGTTGCCTCTCGCCGCCACTCAGGTCGAAAATCGAGCGGTCGGCATAGCCGCGCAGGTTGATGAGCGCAAGCATTTCGTCGACGCGCTGCGCAATCGCCTGCGCATCCAGGCCCGCCATGCGCAGACCAAAAGCCACATTTTGCCCCACGCTTTTGTCGGGAAAGAGCGCGAATTCCTGAAACATCAGGCCAAAGCCGCGCCGGTAGACGGGCACAAGAGCCAGATCACGGCCATCAAAGGTGACGCGCCCGGCATCGGCCTGTTCGAGCCCGGCCACGATGCGCAGCAGCGTCGTCTTGCCGCAGCCGCTTGGGCCCAGCAGGCAGACGATTTCGCCACGCGCCACGGCCAGGCTCACGCCGCGCAGCGCCACCACGTCGCCAGCGTATGTTTTGTGAACATCATCAATTACCAGCAATGCGTCCTGCATACCATGCCATTCTATCTGCGAGCGGCAGTCTTCGCGGGCGAAGGCTTCGCCATGAGTGCATTTTGTTTTAGTGCCGCGCACTACAACCTCATCCCCCGGCCCCCTCTCCAAACTGGAGAAGGGGAGTAAAGCCTTGCACATGACGGCTCCCCTTCTCAAGTTTGGCTATTCATTACCCACAAGTCGCGCCTCGAGGTGAGCGCATCGTCGGGGCCGCCGAGGGTTGAAACCCTCGGCGGCTCCGACGAGCCGAGTCCCCAATACCGCAACATTTCGTCAACATGCATGAGGCTTAGGCGGTGACCGCGGCAAGATAGTCGAATGCGGCAACGTGTGGGTAATGCATAGCCATTGTTCCGGAGACGGGGCCGGGGGGGGGTGAGGTGCCTCTCTTTGCGTTCCTTTGCGTCTCTGCGCCTTGGCGTCGCACGTCCTAGAATTCCTCACCGGGCAGACGGAAGCGCTCAATCAGCAGCAGCGCCGCCATGCACACGGCCATGAGAATGGTGCTCATGGCCAGCGCCTGGCCGTAGTTTAGCAGCCCCGGCTGCCCCAGTGCGCGGTAGATTACCATGGGCATGGTGGGTCGATCGGGGCGGTTGATCAGCAGCGTCGCCCCAAACTCACCCAGGCTGATGGTAAATGCAAAGGCTGCGCTCACCAGCAGCGCGCGGCGCAGGATAGGCATATCCACTTCCCACCAATTGCGCAGCGGCCCCGCGCCCAGCACTGCGGCAGCCTCACGCAGGCGCGGATCCAGCGAGCGCAGCGCCGGCAGGAAGGTTCTTACCACAAAGGGAGTTGCGATCATTGTGTGCGCCACGGGCACCAGCCACAGCGAGGTGCGCCACGCGCCCAGTGCCACAATGTAGCCCAGCCCCAGCGTTACCGCAGAAGTGCCCAGCGGCAGCAGAAAGAGGGGATCGAGCACAGCGGTGGCCAGCGTGCGCGGGCGCGCCAGCACATATGCGCCGCTCACCCCCAGCAGCAGGCTGAGCAGCGTGGCCGCCGTAGCGTAGATGAGCGAGTTGCTGATGGCAGTGACAGGCGGCGCGAAGAAGGCGCTTTGGCGGCGGTTGACGGCCAGTTCGCGATAGTAATCCAGAGTGAAGTGGCCTCCCAATGTCACACTGCGCCACGCCAGCGCCAGCAGCGGCGCAACCAGCATCAGCACCATGGCGGCGAGCAGGCCACCCACCAGCAACCGATGCAGCCAACTGCCGCCAGCGCGTGGCGGGCGCGCGTGCGGCCGCATTTCGAGCGGGAGCGACGCGCGCGCCTGTATGCGCGTATAGACTGCCATCACTGCAAAGGTAATCGCCATTTGCACGAGGCTCAGGAAGGCAGCCACGGGCAAATTGAAAAGGTTCACCGCCTGGCGGTAGATCTCCACCTCCAGCGTGGCAAAGCGCAGCCCGCCCAGAATCAGAATGACGCCAAAGCTGGTGAAGCAGAAGAGGAAGACGAGCAGCCCAGCCGCGGTGATGCTGGGCAGCAGCAGCGGCAGCGTCACCGTGCGGAAGAGGCGCAAGCCGTGCGCGCCCAATACCTGCCCTGCCTCGCCCAGCGCCGGGTTCAGCCCCTCCCAGAAGCCCCCCACTGTGCGCACCACCACGCTGATGTTGTAGAAGGCGTGGGCCAGCAGGATGATCCAGATTGTGTTCATCAGTTGAATGGGCGGCTCGCCCAGCCCCATCGCCCCTTGCAGCCAGTTGTTGATCAACCCCGTGGGGCCGATCAGCGTGGTGAAGGCAGCGCCCACCACCACCGTTGGCATCACGAAGGGGATAGTCGTCAGCGCGCGCAGGAAGCTTTTGCCGGGAAAAGTGTAACGTGCAAAGATCGCGGCCAGCGGCAGCCCCAGCGCCATCGTCAGCGCAGTTGAGGCCGCCGCCTGCCAAATGGTAAACCAGAGGATGCGCCAGAACGCACTCGAGCGCGCCGCCGCCAACACTGGTTGCAGTGCGGCCCCCCCCTCCGGCCACAGGCTCAGCCGCATAATCGCGAAGAGCGGGTAGACGAAGAAGATCGCCAGAAATAGCAGCGGGAAGATGAGCGCCGCCGCGCGTACGATCCTTGCGGAAGCACTCATGGTTAGCGCAGCATGATCTCCGTCCACGCCTGCTGCCACAGCTCGCGCTTGGCCTCAATTGTGGCCGGGTCCATCTCCACGGCGTTGGTTGGCAGCGCGGCAAATTCCGTGAATACAGCGGGCAGCGCCGCGTCAGCGTTCAGCGGATAGACGAACATTTGCAGCGGAATGTCATTCTGGAATTGTGTGTCAAGCATGAAATCCACCCAAGCCTCGGCCAGCGCCTGCTGTTTTGTCCCCTTGAGAATTCCCACGAATTCGATTTGGCGGAAGACGCCGCCATCGAGGTTCACGTTCACACTGGCCGGTTCAATGCGCCCGTCGGTGGCGAAGATCATGTCGGCGGGCGGGCTGGTAGTATAGCTGACGACGAGCGGCCGTCCACCCGTTCCGCCCGAACCGACGGTGAACTGCTCATAGTAGGCCTGACTCCATCCGTCCACGACAAGAACTCCATTGGCTTGCAGCGCCGACCAGTAAGGCTTCCACTGATCCTCGCCAAAGTGGGCAACCGTGGCCACCAGAAACGCCAGGCCGGGCGACGACGTGGCAGGGTTCTCCACAACCAGCAAGTCGGCATAGGCCGGGTCGGCCAGATCCTCGAGCGTTGTGGGCAGCGGCAGGCTGCGCTCGGCAAACCAGGCGCGGTCCGCGTTGAGGGTAACGAAGCCGCTGTCCACAGGCAGCAGGCGCTGCTCGGGGTCAAGTTGCGCGTCGGCAGGCAGTTGTTCAAGCAGAGGCGAAGCGTAGGGTGCGAAGATTTCCGCAGCCAGTGCGCGCGAAAGCAACGTGTTGTCCACGCCGTAGAAGATGTCGGCCAGGGGCGATTCTTTGCTGAGTATCACCTTGTTGAGTGCCGCACCGGCATCGCCCAGGGCAAGGAACTGGACGGTGGCATTGTTGGCCTCCTCAAAGGCAGCAACCACCTCTTCGCTCACCGCAAAGGAGTCATGCGTGGCCACTACCAGTGTGGTGCGCGCCGGGGCGGCGGGCGCGGCAGTGGGAGAGACGCATCCCGCCGCCGTGATCGACACAATCAGGATAGCAATAAGGGCAATTTTTCTTGTCATGATTTCTCCTCAGAGCAACGGCGTGTGGCAGCCGCCGACGAAAAACACGCCTGTATCCGGCTGGATACAGGCGTGCAGGGTGGCGACGGTCGCCTCTTGTCCCTCCGCCGGCATTATCCGGATCAGGTCAGCGGGTCGGTGGCGCAGACGCAAGTCATGCCACCCTCTCAGCCTGGACTTCCCAAGCTCCCCGTATTGGTTCAACGGAATCATTGTACCACGCGCCAGATATTTGCTCAACAAGTGCGCCGCCCGTTTTTTGCGGACAGGCGGCCGGTCTACACGTGCAGATCTTCTCCACAGCGCACGCCGGCCGAAGGGGGATTGCATACAAGGTGACCCTGCGCGAACATTGCAGCGCACGCCGCAAGGCGCTACACTGGTAGGCGCGACTGAACAAGAATCGATCGCTGCGCGCCGGGCAGAGCGACTGCCAGTGGCGGCACGACGGCCTGCCATCCAGCGCAGGCCGAAGCAAGGAGTTGGTCCTTATGCGGGCGTTTGTATTGAGCGGTGGGGGCAATCTGGGGTCCATGCAGGTGGGTGCATTGCGCGCCTTGTTCGAGCGCGACATCTTCCCTGATATGATCATTGGCTGCTCGGCCGGATCCCTGAATGGCGCGCAGATTGCACGCAATCCCAACATGCTGGGCGTGGACAACCTCGACGCGAGTTGGCGCAGGGCACGCCGCGCGGACATTTATCCCGGCTCGCGCCTGGTGGCCGCGATGCGCTTCATGACGGGCAAGGACAGCCTCTTCAGCAACCGCAGCATGTATGCCTGGCTGCAAACGCAAGGTCTTACCCCAGCGAACACCTTTGGCAACCTGGGGTCGGTGCCCTTCTACGTCACGGCCACCGACCTGCGCACGGGCGGCCTCCACGTCTTTGGCGACGACCCCAACGATCGCATACTTGATGCATTGATGGCGAGCACAGCGCTTACGCCCTTTCACCCGCCCTGGGAGGTGAATGGTGAGCGCTATGTGGATGGCGGCACGATTACGTCACTGCCGATTCGCGCTGCCCTGGAGCGCGGCGCGACCGAAATCTATGCGCTGCATGTTGTGGACACGGCCAAAGATAACCAGGAGCCGCGCCTTATCCGCGGCGTGGTGCGCGTGATGACCCGCAGCGTGGACACGATGCTGCGGCTGCAGCCACAGTACGATTTGCAGATGGCCAACGCGGCCAATGTGACGCTGCACTATATCAAGCTGCTGGTGCCGCGCACGGTGCCCGTGGCCGATTTCTCGATGGCCGACGAACTCATTCCCCAGGGCTACAAGCTAACGCGCGAATACCTCGAGACGAACTTCGCGCCTGATCTCGGGCCTGAGCCGGAGTCGGTGGCGCCCTCGGCGCTACGGCGCGTCTCGCTGACGATTGGGTCGTGGTTCAGCCCCCGCCGCGCCTACGCCCACGCCGGGCAGAAGTAGGCGAACGATAATTGACAACTGATAATTGGAGAGGATGCGCGCAACGTATCGTTGCGCGCATCCTCTCCAATTATCAATTATCAGTTGTCAATCATTGTCCCTCGTTTTCGCCTCGACCCTGGTTTTGTTCCGCAGCGCAGCCGGGGCAGTGCAGCGGGTCACTCAACTCCACCATGTGGCGCGTACACACCGCAAAGGTAATCTGCACGCGCTCACGCAAGAATTGGCGCGTGACCGTGCCTTCAAGCTCCAAGTCACGGCTGTTGCTGCTGATGAGCACCGCAGGCACCGGGCAACTGTCACAGTGCTTGCGCTTCCATGCGATTGTGTTGTTCGGGTTGGCCTCCAGCAGACGACACGCCTCCACATTCTTGCCGCGGAAATAGTCGCCGTAGAAGTACCGGCAATTGACGGGTCTGTTCACGCGCTCGGCATCAATCTATCGCTTGGTCTGATTCTAATTCCAGAGTGCCGGGCTATCCGGATCCAAATCGTCACCTTCGTCCCAAGGGCCGTCCACAAGCGATTCAGGATCGATGAAGAGGCGGTCGGCCAGCAGCGCCTTGCGCGTCAGTTGGTCGGCCAGCAGATAACCGAACTCAAGTTCAAGGTCGACAAGCGACTCAAGCTCGGCCTCGAGAAGGTGAAAGTCGTTGTGGCTGAGCACCTCATCCTGCCGCTCGGCAACCTCGAATGCGCCCAGGTACTCCTCGTAGGCATCGCAGGTATCCTCGTCACCGCCTGCGGAATCACCGAAGTCAAATAGGTCCATGCTTTCCCCCTTAGCTTGACTGCGCTGATTGAAATCCTGCGCGGGACTGCTGCGCGCCGGCTTGATTGATTTCACGGTCTTGTCAGCAGCGCGCTGCAAGCGCGCCTGGCCGCGCGTGCGCGCCGGCTCCTTTACGCCTGCGGCATCCTCCATCTTCAGCTCGTAGCCCACGCCCTGCACCAGGTACAGGCGACTGTACTCCTCCAGAACATAATGCATGTCGTCGGCCGGCACAGGGTCGCGGAAGATGCCGCGCCCAATCAGGCGCGCCACCAGTTCCCATGTATAGAGATTGCCACGATGGTGCAAGAGTTCGGTGGCCACTTCCTCGGCCGTGCGGGCGAGCATGCGGTTGCGCCGGTCGATCACCTCTTCATCGCGCACTTCGCGCGGCTGCAGGCGCAGCGTGTAGCGCCCGGCGGTCGCGTCATCTGCGCGCATGATCAAGTCATCGTTGGCCATCACGCCCTGATCATCGAGCCAGATGCGGAACTGGGAATCGAGATGCAGCGCCCAGATATCGCGCTCGGCGGCGGCCTTGGCCTCAATCACCGGTCCACCAAAGAGCTCGATATGCAGGGTGCGCT
>CAYRVP010000101.1:0-14802 GCA_964427845.1 uncultured Caldilineaceae bacterium | reverse complement strand
ACCAGTCCACCAGTCCACCAGTCCACCAGTCCACCAATTCTCAATCATCAATTGTCAATTATCTCCAATTCCCGCAGCCGCCTCTCCACCCCCGCAATGCGCTCGCCCTGGCTGACGATGAGCTCGGCAAGGAAGCCGACCAGGAAGAGCAGCACACTGATAATCGCGAGAATCCCCGCAAAGAGGAATATGGGCCGCTGCTGCGTTTGCGAGGCGAGGTAGAGGACGAGAAGGTAGACGAAGGTCAGCCCGCTGATGGTGAGGCCCGCCAGCCCCAGCCCGCCAAAAAAGCGCATGGGGGCCTGGCTGAAGGTGAGGAGAAAGCGCACCACCAGCACATCCAGCAGCGACTTGGGAATGCGCTCCCAGCCGAACTTGCTGCTGCCCGTAGCGCGCGGCGTGTAGGCGGTGGCCACCTCGCCCACGCGAAAGCCATTGTGGACGGCAATCATCAAGAGAAATCGATGCCAGTCGCTGCGCAGAGGGGGGAAGCTTCGCACCACCTCGCTGCGCATGGCCTTGATCCAGTTGCCATCATGCACATGCACACCGGCCAGCGTCTGCATGACAAAGTTGTAGATGCCGCTGGCAAAGACCTTGGCATCCTTGCGCCCCTGTCGCCACCCCGCCACCACATCCAGGTCATTGGCCTCCATGGCGTTCACCAGCGCAGGCACGTCGAGCAGTGGGTCGGACTCCATATCGGCGGGCATGAGGATGACGATGTCGCCGCGGCTGGCGTCAAACATGCGCTGGAGGGCGGCGGTCATCCCCTGGCTGCGGCGGTTGGTGAAGACGCGCAGGGTGGGATGCTGGTCGCCCAGCGTGGCGAGAAGCGCACCCGTGCCGTCGCTGCTGCCATCATTCACCACCAGCACTTCGCCGCTGCGCCCCAGCGCGGCGATCGCAGCAAAGCTGCGCTCCACCACCTGCGCAATCGTGCCCTCCTCATTGCGTGCGGGCACCACCACGCTGATGCTGGCGCCGCCACCCTCCTCGGTTGCGGGTGCAGGCGCATTCTCCATCACCATCTCCATCATACAGTGGCCCCCTCGCCAAATCGGCGCAGCAATGCAACCACGCGATCCTGTTGCGCGTCGGTCAGTTCCGGGTAGAGGGGCAGGCTGAGGCAACTTGCGGCCACCGCCTCGGTGACGGGCAGGTTGCCGCGCACATATCCCAGATGTGCGTAGGCCGGCTGCAAGTGGAGCGGCAGTGGGTAATGTACCCCCGCCTCAACGCCGTGCGCCTTGAGAAAGGCCAGCAATTCGTCGCGCCGCGCCGTGCGGATCACGTATAGGTGCCAGGCCGACTCGACGCCTTCCATCTCCTGTGGCAGAACGAGATCAAGCGTAGCGAGCCGTTCGCTGTAACGCCGCGCCAGCCGCCGCCGCGCCGCCGTCCAGTCATCCAGGTGAGGCAGCTTGGCCAGCAGCACAGCCGCCTGCAGGGTGTCGAGACGCTCGCCAAAGCCCACGACCTCATGCTCATACTTCGCTCGCCGCCCATGATTGCGCAGCAGGCGAATCTGTGCGGCCAGCCCCGGGTCTGCGGTTATCACAGCGCCGGCATCGCCATAAGCGCCCAGATTCTTGCCTGGATAGAAGCTGAAGCAGCCGACCTGCGCCAGCGTGCCCGCGCGCGCGCCATGCAGCGTGGCGCCGTGCGCCTGCGCCGCGTCTTCAATCACCGCCAGGCCATGCGCCTGCGCAACCGCGTTGATTGCTGCCATTGCTGCGGGCTGGCCGTAAATGTGCACGGGAATAACGGCGCGCACCGCCGGCGTGATCGCCAGCTCGAGTGCAGCGGGGTCCATGTTGTACGACACCGGGTCCACATCCACGAAGATGGGCGTTGCGCCCACTGCACTGATGGCCTCGGCGGTGGCAATGAAAGTGTGCGCCACGGTGATGACGCCATCGCCCGGCCCGACGCCCACGGCGCGCAGCGCAAGCTCCAGGGCAGCCGTGCCGCTGCTCACACCCACGCAATGGGACGCGCCGCACCAGACGGCAAAGGCCTCCTCAAAGCGCGCGATCTCGGGCCCCATGATGAAGGCGGTGGAATCGAGCACCCCTTGCAGGGCGCGATCGATTTCGACGCGCAGGGCGGCATACTGCGCCTTGAGATCGACCAGGGGAATGGATTCGGAATCGTCGGCTATAGGCATAGGCAATGGCAATGGCAATGGCAATGGCAATTGTCTGCGTGCGCTGATCCAAAATGGCCGAGCAGTCGGCTCGGCCATCCCAAACAACTCACCTCGAGTATAGTGCAGAGGCACGCCACAGCGAAAAACCGCGAACCGCGACGCAAAGACGCAAAGACGCAAAGAAGAACAACAAAGAGAATTGCGGTTTCTTTGCCTTTATTTGCGTTGCCTTTGCGCCTTTGCGTCGGGGTTCCGTGGTTCTACAGGACGGGTGAGAGCAGGCGCGCGGCGGCATCGCGGAAGCGCACGTGGAAGGGCAGCCTGGCGTAGGCGCGCGGGTCAAATGGCTCGCACTGCTTCAGATCCTCCAGGAAGGTCGCCTCAAGCTGCTGCGCGAGCGTACTGTCGTAGAGCAGCGCGTTGATCTCGTAGTCGATATTGAAGCTGCGGATGTCCATGTTGGCCGAGCCAATGCTGCAGACCAGCCCATCGGTGCTCACGGTCTTGGCGTGCATGTAGCTGCCCTGGTACAGGTAAATCTTGACGCCCGCGCGAATCATCTCGAGCATGTAGGTATATGCGGCCCAGTAGGGCAGCGCATTGTCACCGCAACTGTGGGGCGCGAGCATGATGCGCACATCCACACCAGAAAGCGCCGCCGCCTGAAGCGCATCGGTGAGGCCAGCATCGAGGATGAAGAAGGGCGACTGGATGAAGACGTGGCTGTTGGCGGTGGTGATCATGTTGAAGTAGATTTGCCGGATCGCTTCATAGCGCGAGTCGGGGCCCGAGGCGACAATCTGCACCGGCGTAGCCCCGTAGGTGTCGGCCACCTCGGGAAAATAACACTCTTCCGCGATTGAGCGCTTGCTGGCGTGATACCAGTCGGTGACGAACTGCGCCTGCAACACGCGCACAGCCTCCCCCTCAATGCGCAGGTGCGTATCGCGCCAACCGGTGTATTCGCCCAGCCCCTCCAGGTGTTCCTTGCCCATGTTCAAGCCGCCCACGAAGCCGGTCTTGCCGTCTATCACACAGATTTTGCGGTGATTGCGGTAGCTGATGGTGTGCACGCGCAGCACGGGCGAAAAGGTGACCACCTCCACACCGGCGGCCCGCAGCCGCTTGCGGCGCGCGCGCTTGAAGAGAAGGAACGAGCCTACTGCATCAAAGAGCAGGCGCACTTCAACGCCCTCACGCACTTTTTCCTCCAGCACCGCATCGAACGCGTCCATCACCTCATCCGTCGCCCACGAGAAAAATTCGAGGTGAATGGAGTGGGTGGCGCGCTTGAGGTCCTCCAGCAGAATCGGGTACAGCGTCTCGGCATCCTGCAGAATTTCGACGCGGTTGTTGTTGGTAATGATCGCAAAGGAGTTGCGCAGCCCCAACTGCAGCAGCCGGTTGTAAATGGGTATGTCCGCACTGCGCAGCGCGGCCTGCGGCTCGCGCGGGGGCGGCAGCACGCGCATCATCAGCGCAATGACCTGGCGGCCGATGTCCTTGCGGACGTAGTAGTTCTCGCGACTGAAGGCTTTCCAACTGCGCCCGACGAGGATGTAGATGATCAGACTGATGAGTGGGAAGCTGAGCATGAAGAGCAGCCACGCAATGGTTGACTGCGGGCCGCGCCGATCCATGATCAAGAAGATCGTTACGCCGACGGCGTAGACAGCATATACGAGTGTGAAGATCGAGGGCCATGCCATCGGGTGACCTACAGGTGGATGCAGTGCGAACCGAGAAATCGCGGTTCAGCCGGGCGCATGCGTGCCGAGTGCGGTTGGTCGACGCGGCGCAATCAACTGGGGCTCAGTGCTGAAGGCGGCCGGGATCGCTTCGGCAGTCAGTGTGAACTCGGTGACTTCAGCCGGGCAGTTGACGCGAATCGGGGCAATCACCGTGCCGATGCCGCGATTGGTGTAAAGCCACGAATCCGCCACGCGGTAGAGGCCCATGTCGTACTTGCGCCCCAGGAAAGGCAATGTGTAGGCGCGTCGCGGCTCACGCAGGCGCACCTGGCCACCGTGTGTGTGGCCCGAAAGCTGGAGCGCCACGCGCGGGTTTTGGGCAAAGACGTCGATCAGGTCGGGCTCATGCACGAGCAGAATAATCGGCCCGTCGCCGGGGGCTTGTTCGAGTGCGGCGCCAAAATCGGCGCGCCCCACCCAGCCGTCGTCGAGGCCAGTCAGGTGTGCGCCGCCACCCCCCAGTGGAATGCTCTGGTTGTGCAAGACGTTGACGCCCGCATCGCGCAGCCCGGCGCGCACCACATTGGGGTTGCTCCAGTGATCATGGTTGCCCAGTGTGGCGTGGACGCCATCGCGCGCGTTCAGCCGTCCCAGCGCACTCTTGAGTTCGGTTATCGCGGCTGCTTCATGCGTCACAAAATCACCGGTCAGCACCAGCAAGTCCGGCGCAAGCGCCTGCGCAATCTCAAGCGCCTGCGTAATAAAGGCAAGGGTGGTGAAGGGATAAAGGTGCAGGTCGCTGACCTGGACAACGCGGTAGCCGTCGAGCGCCGCGGGCAACTGCGGAATGGGCAGCGAGACATGCTCGACGGAGATCTCGTCACCCACGTTGAGCGTTGCCAACGATCTGTAAACAAGACGGCGCGCCCGTGCACGCGAGGCGCGTGCCACGGGGCGCCGGGGCCATCCAGGGAATCGGTTTCTCATGGATCAGGAAGGCCGGTTGCCCAGCCAGCCGCTCGAATCTGGCAGGATTACTGCCTCAACGCCTGTGCGCAGCGATGCGCAGTTCCTGCTGCCCTCGGCCTGGAGTGATGCCAAGATGAGTTGCGCACTTTTCTACGCACGCGCACAAAGGTCAGTTCGGCTGTTACTACGTGCGCAGCCTAAATGCCTGGCGCGGGCGTCTCGGCGACCGTGGGCGCTTTGGCTGCCTGCTGGCGATTGAGCAGAATCGAATAAAGCGCAAGCACGCCGCCCAGCACCAGCAGGCCAATAGCAATCCAGGAGACGATCTTCGGCTCGGCGACCTGCGAGACAATCGCAAAGACCAGGTAGGCGCCAAGCCCAATCCACACAAGGCCGCGCACAATTGTTGCCCAAACGATACCCGCTTCAGGCCTCTCCACAAAACCAGCCAGGAGCGTCAGCATGCCGATGGTAATCAGCGCGACGCCAAAGGTGAAGAATCCGGGTGCGAACGCGTTGGGGTCACTGATCAGATAGAGGAGCGATACAGATAAACCGGCCACAAGGCCGCCGCCTGCAGCCAGCAAACCGAAGACCGAAAGCCCCGAGCCGCGCCCGCGCATCGCCTGCACAATCGTGCCCAGGCCGATCGCAAGCAGATAGATGCCAAGACCGAAAATGATGATGCGCGAGGCCGAGTTTCTGTCCCACAGCGCATAGCCCCCAATGGCCAGGAGCACCAGCCCCTGGACCAGCACCACCCACCAGGCAATGCCGCGACGCCACGGCGCGTACTGTTGCACCGAATCGCTAAAGCCCGCTGACTTGCTCATGGCCTTTCCCTTCGTGGTGACCGCACAGTGGCGGCGCTTGAACGGCAACATGCATGGAGAGCGCCCATTGCGCCGGGCGCAGCGCGTGCCCCTGCATTATAGCGGCGGCCAGTTGCAGTGGCAAGAGAAATTGCAGAGTCGGCATGCGTCCGTGGCAGTGCGCAAGAACACGCTGTTTACCAACGCTGCTAGCGGTGCACCACCACCAACGTACCCTTGCTGTCGGGTGGCGTGGGGTGCCAGCCGCGCCCTGGATTTTCGGGCCCCATCCAGTCATAGATCCACCCGGCGTCGCGATTGGTCATGTTGATGCAGCCATGGCTCATGGGCGTGCCGAAGTTGTTGTGCCAGTAGGTGCCGTGAAACGAATAATCCTTGTAGAAGTAGGAGACCCATTGCACACCGGGCAGGTTGTAATAGTCGCCCGCGGCGGTGCTGCCCCCTTCCATCGTCTGCGAGGAGATTTTTGCCCAGATGCGGAAGACGCCGGTCACGGTGGGCGTGCGCGCTTTGCCCGACGAAATGAGGAAGCTGGCCACCGGGCGTGTACCCTCGTAAGCTGTCACGCGCTGATGGCTCAAGTCCACATCCACCCACTTCTCGGTCAGCGTGGGGAAGTCCTCAATGGGAATCTGGAGGTAACCGTTGGCGTCGCGCTGCGCCTGGCCCAAACGCTGGCTCATGCCCAGTGGCGGAATCAACAACACAGCGCCGGGAGCCAGCTCTGCGCCGCTGCGCAGGCCGTTCACCTTGGCAATCACGACCGGATCGGCGCGATACTGCTCGCCCAGGCTGTCGAGCGTCTCGTCAGGCTGCACCATGTGGGGCGGATACTCATTGGTAAGGCGGATGCCCGCCGGGTCATTGACCATAAGTATGTCGCCCGCATGCAACCTGCGCACGGGCGAAATGTCATTGTAGTCGACCAGTTGCGCCAGCGCCATGCCGTGCGCGCCCGCTACCGCAGCGGGCGTGTCGCCGCTCGCCACGGTGTAGAGGACGAGGTTGTCGGCGGGAGGCACCTTCATCGTCATGCCGTTCCAGAGCAACTCGTCGGGACCCATGTTATTGAGCCAGCGCAGCGTCTCGGGCGTGGTGTTGTACGCGAGCGCAACGTCAACCATCGTCTCACCCAACGCCACACGGCGCGTGTCATGGTCGGCATGTGCAGTTTGCACAGAGCCAAGTCCGGCCAGGCCGGCAACAAGCATGGCAAAAATGGTGATTAACGAAACGGAGAGTAGGGGACGCCGAACGCGTCGCGCCCGGTGCAGGCGGGAAATCGGATACATGCTGGATTCTCTCTCCAAACGGCAATGAAGGCGGCAGTGATGTTTTGGATTCACCCAGGCACTGTGGCGCTCGAGGCAAACGGCACACTGCAAGAATACTTCAAGGGGGTGCGCTGTGCAAATCGTTTTTGCACATGGCCGGCCCATTATGGATGACGCAAGATGGGGCCGCGCGTTACTGTCAACCTGCGGGCGCGGCGACAGCAGCGCCGTTATCCACACACTTGGGCGCAATCGCCCGCCATTGCATACAATGAAGCCATGACCGAAATCCAGAT
This sequence comes from uncultured Caldilineaceae bacterium, assembly GCA_964427845.1. Classification (GTDB taxonomy): domain Bacteria; phylum Chloroflexota; class Anaerolineae; order Caldilineales; family Caldilineaceae; genus UBA5069. The sequence goes on along the minus strand of CAYRVP010000101.1, from coordinate 7,587 downwards.
TGCCAGCAAAGACAACCCACGCATCAAGGCGGCAAGGCGCCTGCAACAGCGGCGCGAGCGGCTCGACCGGCGCGCGCTCCTGCTCGAAGGCGTGCGCCTTGTCGCCGATGCGTGGGCTGCCGGCGTGCGCCCGCTCACTGTCTTCCATGACCCCGCGGCCTTGCGCGCGACAGCCGCGGGTCTTGCCCTGCTGCGCGCCATGGAGCAAGCGGGCGTCGAAACGTGGAGCTGCACCCCGGCCGTATTTGCGGAGCTCAGCGAGACGGTGACGCCACAGGGCATTGCCGCCATCGTGCCCCTGCCCGACTTGCCGGTGCCCGCCCTGCCCACGCTGGCGCTCGTGCTCGACGGCGTGCGCGACCCCGGCAATGCAGGCACGCTCCTGCGCTCTGCCGAGGCGGTGGGCGTGGAGTATGTGCTCTTTGGCCCCGGCAGCGTGGATGCCTTCAACGGCAAGGTCGTGCGCGCCGCAATGGGTGCACACATGCGCCTGCCCCTGCGCGAATTCTCCACGTGGGACGTCCTGCGCGGCGCGCTGCCGCCCGCAATGCCGCTCTACGTGGCGGAGATGGAAGCAGCGCTCACGTACGATGCCGTGGACTGGCGCGAACCCGCCGCGCTGATTGTGGGCGGCGAAGCCGACGGCCCCAGCGCCGCCGCACGCGCCGCGGCCACCCCCATCCGCATTCCCATGCGCGCACCGGTCGAATCCCTCAACGCCGCCATGGCCGGCACGATTGTGCTCTTTGAGGCGGCGCGACAACGCCAACAATAGGTTCAGGAGTTCAAGGTTCAAGAGTTCAAGGGTTCAAAAGTTCAAAAATCCAGAAGTCTGGAAGTGCAGAAGCGCATGCCGCCAGGCGGCCGCGTGCCACGTCCAAACCGGTGAACTCTTGAACTCTTGAACCCTTGAACCGTGTATCAGTCGTAAGATCTATTCCCATCCCCACGTCACACCGTCACTCCAGATTTCCGTCCGGCCGTCAGTTGTCGGGAAGCGCAGCATGAGTTCGGGCGCGATGCTTGTGGCGTCAAGCGAAGCTGCGCCATAGATAATGGCCAGCGCGGTTGTGGCGGTGGAGAGCCAACCCTTTTCACCATCGGCCGCGCTGCGCAGGATAAGAGCGTCGGTGGGCAGGCCATGGGGCGCGGCGTCCCCCGGCAGCACCAGGCTGAAATCGCCGTATTCCAGTCGCCAGGTGAGGGGTCGCGCTTTCCCGCGCGCGGTGGGTGGCGCGGCCTGCGCCCACAGCGAAACGCCGTCGCCCAAATCCACCCAGCCGCCTGCCGCCGTGCGCGCCGCGTCAACGCCTGCGGCCTCAAGCGCACGCGCCCAGCCGTCCACTGCGTCATCCGCGGCACTCTCTGTGGGTGGCGGTCCGAGCGCAGCGGCCACACGCAGTCGCGCGGGAAGGGTGGTTTGCGTTGCCGCGGCGCGCTTATCGGCCACGGAGAGCACCACGAGGTCGAGCGCGCGCGCCCCAAAGCCCATCACGCCGCCAAGTTCGGTGAGCAGCGACGTTGCGTCGTCGCCGCCGTCAATCAGCGCCTGGGCACCCGAAGGTGTTTGTATGTAGACCGCCACACCCTTTTCCACGGGCAGCAGGTAGACGTGCAGCTTGCCGTCGGGCTGCGCACGCACGCCCAGCCAAACCATGGCACAGAGGGCCGCCAACGCGCCCAGTGTGCGGGGTGAGCCCAGCAGCGCTGTCCATCGCGACGGCGCGCGTCTATTGCCCGGGGCGTGCTCGCGGCGCGTCTGCCACACGAAGCCGGCCAGCGCCGCATAGGAGAGCAGCAGCGCGACCAGGCCATAATTCCCCACGGCCACGCTGGCCCAGCGCACCTGCGCTGTCACGTCCACAACCGCCACCGTCCATGCCAGCCCCAGCCACGCCCCCCAAAAGAGCAGTTGCGCCGGCAGCCACAGGCCAATTAACCCAATCAACAGTGCGGCTGAGCCCGCAAAGAGAATCAGCGGCTGCACCGGCACAATCAGCAGGTTGGTCAACACGCCAATCAGGCTGAGGCGATGAAAGTGGTAGAGGATGAGGGGCAGCACGGCCAGCGACGCACCGAGCGTCACTGCAAGGCTGTCGCCAAGCAGACGACCCGCACCACGCAGCGCGCTCGCGTCTGCGCGCGAGGGTCTGCCGTCCCCGGCGGGTTGGAATGCCGAGAAGGTGCTGCGCAGACGCGGGGCCACAAGCACCAGCCCTGCGGTGGCGGCGGCGCTCATCTGAAAGCCCACATCCCAAAGTACGTGGGGCGAGAACGCCGCCATCACCAGGCAGGCAGCGGCAAGGCTCACCAGCGCCGTACTCTGGCGACCCAGCGCAGCGGCAATCACCACCAGCACGCCCATAAGCGCGGCGCGCAGCACCGCAGGCTCGCCGCCTACCAGCAGCGTGTAGGTGGCAATGCCTGCCAGCGCCGTCAGCCACGCTGCGCGTTTACCCAGGAACCATGCGCTCAGCGCCAGCAGCACACCGGTGATCAGTGCCACGTTACTACCGGAAATGACGATCACGTGAGACGCGCTCGTGTCATTGAAGCGCTCGCGCACATCGTCGGGGATGTTGGACTCGATGCCCAGCAGCATGCCGTTGGCGAGCGCAGCATAGGGCTCCGCCAGGGCGCGGTTGATGAGCAACTCGCCCCGTGCGCGCACGCCGTAGAGTGCCCGCAAGAAGGGATTGCCCTGCGGCGCGCCATCAAGCACGCGCACCTGCGGCCGCGCCATTTGGCTGTGTACGCCGTGGCGCGCCAGATACGTGCGGTAGGAGAAATCGCGAAAGTCGGGCGGGGTGCTAATTACGCCGCGCAGACGCACGGGGGCGCCATACTGAAGGCCTGCAGCGACATCGGTGAGCAGCGTTAACCGACCACTAACCGCCTGCTCGCCCGCGCCGGTGTCCACAGTGGTTGCGCGCACGTATATGCGGTTGCGCCCACCAGCCTGAGAGACATACGCATCCACAACGCCAGTCACTGTGACCCAGGGCGCGTTCTGCGCATATGCGTCTGCGGCGGGCTGGTTGTACCAGGCAAGGTCAGCCGCGCTCCAGCAGGGGGTCAGTGGCGTGGCAGCCATGAGCAGCAAGCCCGCGGCCAGCGCCAGCGCGCATGCGCCAACGAGTGCATATGACGGGTAGCGTCGCGGCGCGACAAAACCGGCGCTGGCGGGCCAGACGGTGGGCGCGGGCCGCCGCTCAAGGCGGTTGAGAAAGGGCGTGAAGGGCAGCAGTGCGGCAGGCACGATCCACATCCACCAGGGCCAGCCGCAGCCAAAGGGCTCGCCCGGCAGATTGCCCGCGCCAATCAGCCCCAGGCAAAATGCGATGGCCACATAGAGCAGCACCATGGGGAAGCACCAACTTGATGCAGTGGTGGAAGAGGACTCGGCCCGTGGGCAGAAGTGAAGACCGCCCGTAATTTGTCATTTCGTTTCAAACTTACTCGGGCGCAGACCGACCAATGAGGGCCGGGAGGCTCTCCGCTACGAGGCGCTGCGGCCCTACAGGAGCCACCAGATGAACAGGCCGGCGTGCAAGACGGAGGCGAGCACCAACGAGAGCACGAAGCGCGTCTTCCTGGTTTTGTGGCGGGGTCGCATATACATGCCGAGGCCCGCGCCCACGACGCCGCCCAGCCACATCAAGCCGAGCAGCACCATCTCGGGCACGCGCGCCCTGCCGTTTTGCCTGGCGGCGCGGCGCTTGTCAAAGCGATAAAGGGCGAAGGCGGCGACATTCACCGCCACCAGCCATAGCCAGTAGAGGTTGATGTTCAGCCAATACCAGAGCCCCAGGCCAATCAGCGCAACCAGCGCAAGCGCCATCAGGCTGAAGACCATGGCGGGGTTGCGGTGCATTAGGGATGACTTGCCGGGCGTGTGGGTGGTTGCCATTGGATCTCGGTTGCGGCTACGCGGAGGGCCGTGCATTGGCGGCGCCATCTGTAGTGTGCAACAAGCAGGCAGCGCGGCGCAAGCGGTGAGAAGGCCTCGCTTCGATAGAGCGACCCGTGGCGATGATGTTATAATCGGCGCATGCCCATCAGAATGCTCGCGCCCGATGTTGCCGCCAAAATCGCTGCGGGCGAAGTGGTCGAGCGGCCCGCCAACGCCGCCAAGGAGTTGATCGAGAACAGCCTGGATGCCGGGGCCACCGACGTGCGCGTAGAGATGCGCGAAGGTGGGCTGCGGCTGCTGCGCGTGGGCGACAACGGCACGGGCATCCCCTCCCTCGAAGCGCCGCTGGCCTTCCTGCGCCACGCCACCTCCAAACTGCGCAGCGCCGCCGATCTCGAGCACATCGGCACCTTTGGCTTCCGCGGCGAGGCGCTCTACTCGATTGCCGCCGTCAGCCACTGCACGCTGCTCACCCGCCACGCCGGCGAGGAGTTCGGCTCGCAGATGCGGCTCGAAGGGGGAAGCGTAGTCTCCGAGAGCCGCGCCGGCGCACCCGTGGGCACGGTCATCACCATCGAACACCTCTTCTACAATGTGCCCGCACGCCAGAAGTTCCTGCGCAGCACACCCAGCGAGGCGGGGCAGATTACCGCCGTGGTGCAGCGTTACGCGCTGGCGTACCCCGAGCGCCGCTTCACCCTCATCGGTGACGGCAAGACGATTTTTCAGAGCAGCGGCAGCGGCAGCCTGAGCGACGTATTGATCCAGCTCTATGGACAGGAGAACGTCCGCCAGATGGCGGCGCTGACCGATGTCGGCGACGTTGCCACACCTGAAGCGCCGCTCGCCGATGAAATTGACTTTGGTGCGGATGCCGGCGCGGTCGACGCGGCCTCGGCGGGCGGTGTGCGCGTGAGTGGCTATGTGGGGCTGCCCTCGCTCACACGCGCCAACCGCACGGGGATACAACTCTTCGTCAACCGGCGCGCCGTGGAAGACCGCAGCCTGACCCACGCCGTGGTGCAGGCCTTCCACACGCTGCTGCCCGTGGGACGCTTTCCGCTGGCCGTGGTGCTGGTGGAGCTGGACCCCGCGCTCGTGGATGTAAACGTGCACCCGCAAAAGCTGCAGGTGCGCTTTGTTGAGGAGCGACGCGTCTTCAGCGCCGTGCAGAAGGTGGTGCGTGCGGCACTCATCGGCAGCATGGACGTGCCCGGCATGGATGGCGCGCAGCCCGCGCCCGCCTCCGATGGCTTTGGCGACGCACCCACGTGGAACGCCGGCGCATGGGCGGAGCGGCGCGATGCCATCCTCACCACAGGTCCGCAGCGCGCTTTCGAGATGCCCATGCGCCCGGCCAACGCGCAAAGCGCACCCACCGCCGCGGCAACCTACCAGGCGGGTGATGCGCCGCGCCCGCCCACGCTGCCGCCTTTGCGCGTGGTGGGGCAGGTGGGGGCCATGTACATCGTCGCCGAAGGGCCGCAGGGCATGTTCCTGATTGACCAGCACGCTGCGCATGAGCGCGTCCTCTACGAACAGTTCATGAACCGCCGCACCTGGAACCTGGTGGAGGGCGAGGCTGCGCGCCAGCAATTGCTCCAGCCCCTGCCCCTGCACGCCGGCGGCGAATTGGCCGGCATGGTGGCCGATCACCTGGATGCGCTGCGCAGCGTGGGCTACGAGATCGAACCATTCGGCGGCGATTCGTTTCTGTTGCGCGCCGTGCCCGGCCTGCTCGCGGCCGATGACCCAATCACCGGCCTGCTCGACATCGTGACCTCTCTCAGTTCCGGGCGCAACGTCGCCGGCGAACAATACGAGGCCGAGCTTGTCAAGATGGTCTGCAAACGCGCGGCCATCAAGGCGGGGCAATTGCTCAGCGACATCGAGATGCAGGAGCTTGTGCGCCAGCTTGAGGATTGCGCCTCGCCGCGCACCTGCCCGCACGGCCGCCCGACCATGATCCAGCTATCGGCAGGTGAACTCGAGAAGGCCTTTGGACGTATATAGCGGGAATGGCAACACAATGCCGCGCGCTTCGTAGCGGAAGGCCTCCCGGCCTTCACCGCGCGGGCGCCACCATGAAGGCCGGGAGGCCTTCCGCTACACCAATGAGCCTATTCTCATCCTGCCTTGTGCCGACAAGACACGAACATCTACGCACCGCCACGTCTGATTGGATGCCATGACTGCAGACGAATCCAGCCTGCCCGTGCCCGCCCTCACCCCCGAACAGATGAAGGAGGTGGACCGGCTGCTGCTTACGAATTACCACATTGACCCGCTCCAGACCATGGAGAATGGCGGCCGCGCGCTCGCACTGCTGGCCAAACGCATGCTCGACGGCAGCGTAGCCGACCGTTCGATTGTCGTGCTGGCCGGCCGCGGCAACAACGGCGGCGGCGGGCTGGCCGGCGCGCGCCATCTCATCAACTGGGGGGCCTGGGTGCAGGTGATTCTGGCCTTTGCGCCCGAGCACTTTGAGGGCGCACCCGCGCACCAACTGGCCGCGCTCAAGGCCATGGGCGCCGCCCTCTCCTGGGCCGAAGAGGGGTGGAAACTGCCCCCCGCCGACCTGGTGATCGACGCCGTGATCGGTTTCCGCCTGCGCGGCGACCCGCGCGGCAAGGCGCGCGAGCTCATTCAGCTTGCCAACAGCAGCGCCGCCCCAATCCTCAGCCTTGACGTGCCCAGCGGTGTGGATGCCGAAGATGGTCGCTGCTACACGCCCCACATTCGCGCCGCAGCCACACTCACGCTGGCGCTGCCCAAGGCGGGGCTGCTCAAGGTGCCGGCGCGCGGCGCATGCGGGCGTATCTTTACGGCGGATATCAGCGTGCCGGCGGCGCTTTATGCCGAAGTGGGCATTGACGCACCGCCAATCTTCGGCGTCGATCCGCTGCTCGAACTGGTTGTACGCGACGACCAGGCATACCTTGACACCGACGGGCCGTAGACTGACAGGGACAGTCTTCACGACTGTTCAATGCGGTTTCACCGGCGCCCTCATCTGAAAGCGCGAGCTGACCATGGCGAACATTGACCTCTCCGCGACCTCGATTGCGGGCTACTTGCTCATTATTCTGGGGCTCGTCGGCGCCGTGGTGCCGCTGCTCCCCGGCCCCATCATCATCTGGGTCGGCGCGCTGCTGTGGGCCTGGGGCGATGGCTTTGTGCGCGTCGGCTGGCCAACGCTCACGCTGCTCCTGCTGCTGGCGCTGCTGGCGTGGGCCAGTGATTTTCTGTTGACGATGATGATCGGTCGCAAGTCCGGAGCGAGTTGGCGCGCCATCGGCGGCGCGATTGTGGGCGGCATTGTGGGCGGCCTGCTGCTCAGCGGCATTGTGCCCATCATCGGTTCACTGGTGGGGGCCATCCTGGGCGCGCTGACCGGCGCCTTTGTTGTGGAGTACAGCGCCACGCGCAGCAGCGAGGCGGCGCTGCGCGCAATGAAGGCCTACCTCGGCAGCATGGCGCTCGCCGCCCTCGTCGAAGTGCTGATCACCGTAGCCATGGTAAGCATCTTTGCGTGGCAGGCTTTTGCGTAAGTCAAAGCATAATTGGTAAGTGGTTCGTCTCCGAAGTTCACGACACGTTTTGTAGCGGCGACTTTGTGAGAATTGACGAATTGTCTCGGCAATGCCCGCGAATACCAACCTCACACCCGGCCC
>CAYRVP010000100.1:0-14915 GCA_964427845.1 uncultured Caldilineaceae bacterium | reverse complement strand
GGCCGCGAGGCGGCCCAATTTCAGCATGTGCAGATCTCCGGAACGGCCAGCAAGCGGGGAGTGGGGAGTGGGGAGTGGGGAGTAGGCAGTGGGGGCGTGGCAATGCGCGTGTTGGAGCCCGACTGCCGACTGCCCACTGCCTACTCCCCACTCCCCGCTGTTTAGAACTTCGCAATTCCAAACGCATAGAGCAGTGCAAAGAGCACCGGCTGGTGCAGCAGGTAGATGGGCAGCGAGTGGCGCCCCAGGAAGCGCAGGCCGCGCACCGGCGCCACGTTTCCCCAGTCGGGCAGCAGCACAACGCGCCGCCCGGCCGGATAGAGCAGATTGCCGAAGAAGACCCCCAGCAACACCACGCCGAACCAGGGAATCAGCGGGAAGTAATCGGCCGCGGTGTAGAACATGGGGTAGTAGCCCAGCCATACGAGCCACAGGTTGGGGGCGTAGATGTTCTGGCTGAGTATGACGCCGCCCAGCGCAAAGAGCAGCGCCCAGAGTGCCAAATTGAGCCACTTGAAGCGCAGCAGCGGAAACGCGGCAATGATGGAAAAGCCGATGAGGTGAAGCACGCCAAAGTGCACAGCGCCAACGCCTGATGCCCAGAAGACCAACGTAACCACCATGCCCCAGCCAAAGATCCAGAGCCCCTGTTTGAGATAGGAGATGAACTGTTTGCCGGCGGGCGCCTTGTTGCGCTCGAGCCCGGCGCGCTTCAGCGTGAGCGAGAGCCCCACCAGCAGCACAAAGCTGATGGCCGTGTAGCGCTGAATGATGAACCAGATGCCATTGAAGGGGTCCAGCCCCGGCACAGCGCCGAAGAAGTAGAGGTCCCACCCCAGGTGGTAGATGATCATCGTGATGACCGCCATGCCGCGCAGCGTGTCAATTTCCCACAGGCGCTGGCCGGCTGCTCTGGGCGGCGCGGTGGTGCTGCTCTTCTCGTCTTTGCTCCTGCTTTGCGGCTGGGTTGTTGCCGTCATGCCGGGCGCCTCTTCATGGTTCAATCACGCACGCCTGCCGGCGCGCGCAGCGGATGTGCACGCGCATGAGTCTAGCACGGCTACGCAATAATGGTCGAAGCGGGGCGACCGATGGTCCGCTGTTGGCGGCCGCGCACCTTCGGGGTGCTTCTGCGCGCTTGACAGCCTCTTCCGTCCGTGGTAAACCTTGACCCCTTCCCCAAGCCCGTGAGACGCCCGCCCTAACCAGCCTGCACGCGGAGGGCGCGTCTGCGCGACCCCCGCTCTGTTCACCCTGTGTCCCAAGGCACAGGACCCAGGTGCCCTGCGCCATTTGTGTTGCGTCCCATGCGCGTAGGATGGATAGACCCCCGCAATCGAGTCCGAGACTCGCCCACGAACGCCGGTCAGAAGGTCATTCTTGTTCCTGAGGAGGTTCAACATGTTGCAAGGCTGGAAATCGACCACGCACACGAGACAGGGGCCCAGGGGCGCGATACGCCTTGTCCACCTGCTGCTGCTCACTTTGCTGGTTGCCGGCATGGTGCTGCCCGCGCGCGCCGTGTACGCGCAGGATGCGCCCGTTGCGCCGGCGGCGGTGAACGACATACCGATCCCGGTGGTCACAGAGCAGTTTGAAGACGCATACCTTGCGGCAGGACTGCTCTACTACTCGCACTACTGTTTCGCAGGTCCGACTGCCGCGGCCAATGCTGGGGAGGCAGACGCAGCCGCCGACGCGCCGCCTTCGGCGCCAATCCAGCCCGCCGCAACGGATGCCTTTGTAGCCTATCTCAAGCGCCTGCCGGTGAATGGGGGTTTTAGCAACACGGTGGCCACCGCAACAGGTGATTCGCCCACCTGCTACCGCTACAAGTTGCTGACTGCAGACGCCGACGGCGTCTTCTACGACGTGCGCGGCGGTGATTTCGTGAGTGAAACGCCGCTGCGCGTTGAGTTCCGCCCCGGCGGCGCCGGCGGAGAGCCGGTGATTGTCGCTAACACCTCACCAGCCACATACCCCATTGGCGAGCGCATGGCCTCCGACGCCACCTACATCTACTGGGCGACACCGACAGGTGTGGTGCGCGCCCGCAAGGACGGCACGTCGCTCGCGCCCGGCCCGGAATTGGTGGCCGACGGCATTGCCTTCCCGCTGGATATCCTGGTTGTGGGCAGCACGCTCTACATCGCCGACGAGACCGGCATTTTCACCATAGCCACCAGCGGCGCAGGTGCATGCCCGGCCGGCGGTCCCTGCGCTGAAACCACATACTCGAGTACGGGCGGCACAGGGCTGGTCTACCGCTTCAATCGGGGCTTAACCTTCATTCAAAGCGCCAACCAGATCTACTGGGTGGCGGGCACAGCCACCACCCGGCGTATTCACCGTCGCAGTTGTCTTTTGAACCCAATCATCGGTGGTGATCCTTGCTCTGAAGGCGACGTGTATAGTGCGCCCAAAGATGGGCTGAACTGGTACTTTGGACGCCCGGCCTTCTACGGCAGCGACATGTTCTGGCATGAAGCCAACTACAACATGAGCACAGCGGCTGCGCAGGGCTTCCTGCGTCGCATGACACTTGGCGGTGCTCCGCAGACTCTCGCTTCGCCCATCAGCACCAATCCCGACGCCGTCTTCGTTGACGGCACGAATGTCTACTTCAGCGACGTGAACTTTCCGAACTATGCCATCAAGAAACTCTCTGTGCTGGCCGCGCCGCTGACCTGGAACCTGCAGGCTGATGCCCTGGAAGTGACGCAGGGCATCCAGAATACCGCCAACCAGGCGCCTCTGATTGCCAAGAAGACAACCTTCGTGCGTGCATACGGCAGCAACGCATTGGGTACGCGCGCAAACAACGTCACAGCGTGGCTTTATGGCACGCGCGGCGGCAGCCCGCTGCCCGGCTCGCCGCTCAAGCCAACCAACGGCACGCAGGCGCTCTTCGTGGGCAGAACCTATGACCGCGTGCGCTTGAACGACGGCTGGCTCTTCTCGCTGCCTTCCAGTTGGGTTGCCTCGGGTTTGGGCGCCGTCACTTTCCGCCTCGTGGTGGACCCGGTGCGTGTCTACACTGACCCCACGCCCGCCAACAATGAACTCAGCCAGGCACTGACCTTCCAACCGGAAGCCCCCGCCTGCGCCATCTACGTGCCCGTGCGCACGAACAACCCCAAAACGTCCACCGCCATGCCCAACTTCTGGGACATGGTGGGGCGCTTCCAGCGGCTCTGGCCCGTGCCCAATATGCTCAACTTCACCACCGGCTGGCAGGCCGAGGAGGTTGAGGTATGCTGGTGGGGCCCCTTCCCCCACCCCTGCGGCGGCCCCTTTGAACTCAACGAGGACGCGAGCATCAGCGACTGGATCCCTGATCGGGACGAAGCCATCGCGCAGCTGTGGCTCTTCAACGTGGTCAACGACGCCCCGGCCTGCAACAGCGCCGGCGGTTACACCCACATCATGGGCATGGTGCACCCCAGCGCACCCACTGGTGGCACCTCCGGTTACGCCAGCACTGTCTCGGCCGAGTCGTGGGTCAAGCTGCCACCTGCCTCACCGAACCCCTTCCCCAATACGTGGAACGGCATGCGCCAGTCCGCGGTGATGGCGCAGGAGTTGGCGCACAATTACGGGCGCAAACACGTCAACTGCGGAAACCCCGGCGGCATAGATAACAGCTATCCCTACACACCCTGCCAGATTGCTAACACGGGTCCGGATTCCTACTACGGCTTCGACAGCAAGACGCGCACGCCCATTAGTCCGACGATGGCGCGGGACTACATGGCGTACGGCAACAACTTCTGGACGAGCGACTACACGTGGCGGGCGATCCGGACCTCCAACGCCGCGGCCGTGGCGAGCGCCGCCAGCCCGAATGCCGGGCTGATCATCTCGGCCAACGGCACGGTGCTTGCCTCCGGCCACCTCGACACACTGAAGACGCTGGGCCAGCTCAACTATGTCAAGGTGCTGCCGTCCGGCAGCATGAGCAGCAGCATGACGCAGAAGCTGGCGACTGTGGCCGTGGCCGACTACAACGCCGGCGCCGCGGCGGCGCAAGCGGCGTCGCCAGACCACGAAGGCCAACCTGACGCGACCAACTTCCATCTGCGTCTGATCGGAGCGAACAACCTCGTGTTGGATGACAAGGCCGTGTCACTCGTCGTCATCGACGATCACGACCCCAACGCTTCCGCCCATGTCTTTGTTGCCTCGTTCGACGCCCCGGCCGAACAGGTCGTGCGCGTCGAACTGCTGGCAGACAATACGGTGCTCGACACGCTGGCGCCCGGTGTACACGCGCCGGTCGTGACCGTCTCGCAGCCCGCAGCCGGCGCCACAGTCCAGGACTCAATGACGATTGCCTGGAATGCAACCGACGCCGACAACGATCCGTTGGTCTTTACGCTGCAGTACTCCTACGACAACGGTACGACGTGGCAGGCGCTGACGGGCGACATCTACGGTACGCCCGACCCGGCCAACCAGCTCGTGCTCACCGAACTGAGCGGGCTTCGCGGCAGCGCGGCCAACGCGGCACGTGTGCGTGTGATCGCCAGCGACGGCTTCAACACGACCATCGGCACGTCGGCGGGCTTTACGCTTGCCAACCGCAAGCCCGTGCCGTTTATCACCAATCCCAACGGGCAGACCTATGATCCGCAAGCGGTCGTGATGCTGGAGGGCGGCGCGAGCGATGCCGAAGATGGTGTGCTGGAAGGCGCGGCGCTCACCTGGAAGATCGGCGCGACGGTTGTGGGCAGCGGCAGCGATGCGGTGCTCATGGGTATGGCCCCCGGCAACTACACCGCCACGCTCGAGGCCAAGGATACACAGAACAATCTCGCCGCGGCCGGCGCACCGTTCAGCGTGGCGCCGCTGAGCGTCCCACTGGGCAGTGCTGCCACACTGGATGGCGCCTGCAACGATTCAACCTACGCCGCGGGTGCGCAGATCACGCTTACGCCCTACGGCGACGCCGAACAGACACAGGCTGGGGTGCGGCTCATACGCGACGCCAACTACCTCTATGCCTGCTTCAGCGGCCTGAAGATAGGCGAAGCCGCCCCGGGCGCGTTCGCCGGACTGCGCTTCGACGTCGACAACAGCCGCGACGCGCAAGCGCAGGCCACCGACTACGGCTTCTTCGTGGGTGAGAGCGGCAGTTTCTTCACCTATGCGGGCAATGGTGGAGGCGACTTCTCGCAGCCCGGCCCCGGCGGCTTGCAGGCGCAGATCAGCGCCGACGGCAACGGCACAACCTGGAACGCCGAACTGCGCATTGACAAGGCCGTGCTCGGCGGCTGGGATCACCTGGTGGGCATGAAGGCGGGCCACTACTGGGTGGGCGCGCAAGGCGACGACTACGGCTGGCCCTACGCCGCGCCGACAATTGCCCTCTACAACGCACCCAACACGTGGGCGCGCACGGTCCTGGGGCTCCAGCCCATCATCGACGCTGTGGAGCCGTTCAGCCTGACGGTGGGCAGCCCCACCACGATCATCACGGTTACGGGCCAGTACTTCGACGCGAACGCTGAGGTGCTCTGGAACAACACGCCGCTGCCCACGGTGAGCAACGCCGTGGCCGTGGCGCAGACGCCCGAAGAGGCCGCCGCCGCCGCGGAAATCCAGCAGGCGCTAGCCGCAGGCGTGGTGCTGCCCGCTGAAGTCACGGCGCCTGCTGATGCGCTGGCGATCAGCGCCGCAACCGTGCTCACGGCCGCAGTGCCCTCGGCCCAGTTGGCAAGCGCGGGCACCGCTACGATCGCCGTGCGCAACGCCGGCCAAATCACCTCGACAACGGTGTCGTTGGCCATCAACAACAGTACGCCGGTGATCACGACGCTGGGGCCGGCGCAAACCATGGCTGAAGGGCCCACCTTCACGCTCACCGTCAACGGCAGCGGCTTCGTCAACGGCGCCAAGGTCATCTGGAATGGTGTTGAGCTGCCCACGACCTTCGTCGGGGCAACTCAAGTGAAGGCGCAAGTCAGCTCGGCCTTGTTGTCTCTGGGTATGCAGGTGAGCGTCACCGTGCGCAACCCGGCCCCCGTCGCGGCCGATTCCAACCCGGTGCAGTTCAACATCACACCCAATCCGACACTGCACCTCTTCCTGCCGACCGTCAAGAAGTAAATAACGCAGTCTGCGAGACAGAAGAGCCCCGCCTTCGACGCTGAAGGCGGGGCTCTTCTTTTCCTGGGTCAGAGAAAGACCTCGAGTTGTGAGACACTTCTACCGGGCGACAACCTTGATCTGCTTCGGCTTGACCGATTCGGCCTTGGGCACGCGCAGCGTCAGTACACCCTGCGCGTAGCTCGCCTCAATCTTGTCGCCGTCCACGGGCACGTTGAAGGCCACGCGCCGCTCGAATGCACCGTGGAAGAGCTCGCGCTTGACGAAATCGACCCCCTCCGGCACAGGCGCAAAGCTGCCGCGGATGGCCAGTTCATCGTTCTCGAAGAGCACCTCCACCTGCTCGGGGTCCACACCGGGAAGATAGGCAACCATGGTAAAGGCCTCATCCGTGGCCCAGGCGTCGATGGGCAGGCGCACGACGCGCTCGTTGTTCTCGTCGGTGCTGCCGCCACCGCGCGCATAGTCATAGGCGCGGGGGTCGCGATCGCGCATGCGGTTCATGGCGTCGGCCACGCCAAAGAATTCGCGCCACACGTTTTCCATGCCGGGGTTCAGCCGAGAGTTTGCATCGGCGGCGGCCCGCTTCTGCTCGGTGTTCGCGGCACGGGTGATATCAACACGCATAGATCATCTCCTTGAGTTGGTTCGTATTTGTCGGGTGAGCGCCGGCGCAATCGGGCGCTCGTGTGCTGGCTTGATACTCTCCACTGTACGCTGCCGGCGTTAGCGGGGCGCATGCGCATCGTTTCCACTCAGTATGCGAATTGTCTGCGAAGTGTTAGTACGCGCCGGTCAAGCGGGGTGCGCCGTTTGGGTAGCGTGCAAGCGCTCTACTATACTGCGAGGATTGATGGCGCTGCGATTGGAGGAGATTTCTCACGTGCGGGTCCTGATGACGGGCATTGCAGGCTTTGCGGGCAGCCACCTGGCAGAATATCTGCTGGGCGATGATGTGCACGCGCCGATTGAACTGCACGGCGTCATCCACCGCCACGACACGCGCATTCACCACCTTGTCGATCGCATGGTGCTCCACCGCGGCGATTTGCGCAATGCACTCTGGGTCAACGACCTGATCGAGGAGGTGCGCCCCGACGTCGCGTTTCACCTGGCCGCGTGGAGCGACGTTGGCGGCTCGTGGGAGCAGCCGTGGACCGTTTACGAGCTCAACATCCAGTGCCAGTTGAATTTGCTGGAGGGGCTGCGCCGCCGCCATCCCGCGTGCCGCACGCTGGTCGTCACCTCGAATGAGGCCTACGGGCTTGTACACAGCGAAGATCTGCCCATTGACGAAGAGACGCCCTTCCGCCCCAACAATCCCTACGGCGTCAGCAAATGCACGCAGGACCTGATGGCGCTGCAGTATTGGCAGAGCCACCGGCTGCCCACGCTGCGTGTGCGCTCCTTCAACCACATTGGCCCCGGCCAGTCCGACGACTTTGTGGCCAGCGCCTTTGCTCGCCAACTGGCCGAGATTGAGGCCGGCCTGCGCCCGCCCGTCGTCAAGGTGGGCAACCTGGAAGCCGAACGCGACTTCACCGATGTGCGCGACGTGGTGCGCGCCTACTGGCTGCTGGCGCAGCAGGGCGAACCGGGCTTGGCCTGGAATGTGGGCAGCGGCGAGGCCCATTCAGTGCGCTGGCTTCTGGGCACGCTGCTTGAACTCACCAGCGCCGACGTCAGGATTGAGCAAGACCCGGCGCGCATGCGCCCCAGCGACATCCCGCGCTCGGTCTGCAACAACGCGCGCCTCGTGCAAAGCACCGGTTGGCAGCCGCAAATTCCACTGCGCGATTCGCTGCGCGACATGCTCAACGGCTGGCGCGCCGCGCTGGCCCATCCCGGCGCGCCGCAGCCAGGCGCAAGACAAGCGTGACCCCGGTGCGCCCATATTCCTTACAGCTTGAATCCATCAGAATGGAGAGACTCACATGCCTACAGCCCTCGTCACCGGTGTCACCGGCCAGGATGGCAGCTATCTTGCGGAATTCCTGCTCGAACAGGGCTACCGCGTCGTCGGCATGGTGCGCCGCACGAGCACAATCAACTTCTCGCGCCTCGAGCACATTCAGGACCGCATTGAGATTGCCCAGGGCGACCTATTGGACCAGGGCAGTCTGGCCGCGATCCTGAGCGAGTACAAACCCGACGAAGTCTACAACCTCGCGGCGCAATCCTTCGTGCCCACCAGCTTCTCGCAGCCTGTGCTCACGGGCGAGTTTACGGCGCTGGGGGTCACACGCATTCTCGAGGCCATCCGCATGGCGGGAATGCCCATTCGCTTCTATCAGGCCAGCAGCAGCGAAATGTTTGGCAAGGTGATGGAAACGCCGCAGCGCGAATCCACCCCCTTGTACCCGCGCAGCCCCTATGGCGTGGCCAAGGTATACGGCCACTGGATTACGATCAACTACCGCGAGTCGTACAACATCTTCGGCTGCTCGGGCATCCTCTTCAACCATGAAAGCCCGCGGCGCGGCCTGGAGTTTGTCACCCACAAGATTACGCACGGCGCTGCCAAGATCAAGCTGGGCATTGCCAACAGCCTGGCGCTGGGCAACCTGTCGGCGCGGCGCGACTGGGGCTACGCGGGCGACTATGTGCGCGCAATGTGGCTGATGCTTCAACAGGAGGTGGCCGACGATTATGTGGTGGCCACCGGCGAAACCCACAGCGTGGAGGAGTTCGTGGCCGAAGCCTTTGGCTATCTGGACCTCGACTGGCACAAGTACGTGGTGCAGGATCCCAAATTCTACCGCCCCGCCGAGGTGGACCTGCTGGTGGGAGACCCGGGCAAGGCCAAGCGCGTGCTCGACTGGGAGCCGACGGTGGGCTTCCGCGAACTTGTGCGCATGATGGTCGACGCCGACATGGAGGCCTTGACCTCGGGCGGCCACATTCGCCGCTAACAGTCCATACGACGCAGAGGCGCAGTTTCCCTGATGCCCTATGCCCACTTTCGTCTTTGAGGAACACCCTGTCTACTACGCCGCGCAGGGCGCGGGCGCAGCAGGCGCGCCCCTGCTGCTCATCCACGGTGTGGGGGGCGGCTATCTGCATTGGCCGCCGCACCTGCGCCGCTTGCCGGGACGCCCCGTCTACGCCATCGACCTGCCCGGCCACGGGCGCTCGTCAGGGCCAGGGCTTGCGACGATTGTCGACTTCGTGCACCTGGTCAGCGCCTGGGTGGACGCGCTGGGCGTCGACACCTGCGTGCTGGCCGGCCATTCGCTGGGCAGCGCGCTGGCTCTCTCCTGGGCGCTGGAGCAGCCGGCGCGCGTCGCCGCGCTTGTGCTGGTGGGCGCCGGGCCGCGATTGCGCGTCGACACCGCCCTGCTGAATCTGCTGCAGAGCGACTTTGCCGCCGCCACGGCGCGCATCGCATATCTCTCCTATGGCCCCACGGTACGCGCGGACCAGCGTGAGATTTACCTGCGCCATCTGCGCACGGTCAATCCCGCCGTTCTCTACAACGCCTTCGCCGCCTGCAATGAGTTCGACGCCACGGCGCGCCTGGCCGCAGTGACCATGCCCACGCTTATCCTGGCCGGGGCCAGCGACCGCATGACACCCCCTGCGCTGGCAAGCGAGTTGCAGGCGGGCATCACCGGCGCGACGCTGCAGATCCTGCCCAACACGGGCCACATGATCCCCATTGAACAACCCCAGGCCACCCGCGACGCCATTGCGGCCTTTCTTGCGCCATAACAGCAACCGTTCTTGGCCTTCACAGAATAGGCACAGACTACCGCGGACTGTCCGCGGTCGTCTGTGCCTATTCTGCATCCCGAACCAACGGCAGCCACCTCTGCCGTTGCGAACTACCTCTGCGCCACATTTGCCAGGATTAGTCGCCGCCCCGCCGCACGATGATCTGCACCGGCCCCGTGATGTCCTGCTGGTCGGGTCGGTAGAAGTCGTAGGCCGTGGCCCCGGGCGCGCTGGCGCGGATGGGTAACCGTGCCCGTAGGCTGTACGTCATGGCGACGGGCTGATTTGTGCCCACGCGCGAGAGATAGGCGCGCACCTCATGTGCGCCCAGTTCGTAGTCGCTGATGACGCCCCGATCCACCAGCGCCTCCCAGTCGGCGCGGATTACTTCGAAGCCCGGCGGCACGCCCAGCCTCACCAGCAGCATGTTGGCGCCGCCGGGGGTCAGCAATTCCACCGTGGCGGTGGCCTGCACGATGTCATTCACCACCATCTCCGTGCGGTCGTACTGCACATCAAGGCGCATGCTCTCGTTGGGGGCGACAGTGGGCCGCGCCCACGGCCGATAGCTGTTGACAACCATCTGGTAGGCGGGACGCTGCGGTCCATCGATGGCAATCTCAAACGGATTGGAGCCGGGCGCGAGGTCGGCGAAGTGAACCTCCTGAACCGTAGTTGCGCCCTCACTGGGGAGGTGGAGCACCTGCTGTTCGCCTGTCGCGGTGCGCGTGATGGTGACCGTGGCATCGCCCTGCTCGGCGCCTGCCGTAAGCAACAAGCTTTTGAGCATAAAGACCGTGCTTTGCGTTGTGCCGACTGTGCCGCCGGGGTTGCCCTGGCTGATGAGCCATGCCAGCCCATCCTGCGCCACGGCGTCGTAGCGGCCGTCGCGCATAAGCGCATAGGTAGCCATGGCCGACGTGTCCACATCGGCCCAGTAACCGTCGGCCCCTGTCCACGTGGTGGCGTTGGCCGACCAGACAACGCCCTCCTGGCCTCCGGCCACCCCATACGGATTGTTCGCCTGTGTTGCGGGCAGAGCCTGTGCGGCCAGCAGGTCCAGGTATGGTGTCGCGTCCAGCCCTGCCGACTGGAAGGCGTTTGTCACAATTGCGAGCGTGTACATGTCAAGTTCCACCGTCGGCGCAGGCAGAAGCACGGGTGTCGGCAAAGGTGAATTGGGGCGGCCGCGGCGCCCTTGTCCCGCCGTGGAGCCGCCACTCGGCGCGCCATCGGTGCTCTGCGGCTGGGGCTGGGATTGCGGATTGACCAACAGGCCGTCCGTGAGCTCGCTGCTCATGTACTCGATGCCGCGCTGCACGGCGAGTGAATCGGTATAGCCCGCATCGGCCAGGGCCCACACCACCCACGCTGTGCTGCGCAGTGGCGTGTCAGCGCCGTAGTAGCCCATCATGTAGTCAGGGAGCCAACTGCCGTCTCCCTGCTGCTGCGCCATCAGGTAGTTGGCGGTGCGGTCGATGAGCGCCGGATCCACCCAGGCCACCTGTGCCATGTCGGCAAATTCCATGAGACCCCATGCCGTCAGATCGGACATGGGCGGCGGGTCGCCCCAGTAACTGAAGCCGCCGTAGAGGTTGTCCACCTCATAGCTGAGCAGTTGCTGATAGCCCGAGAGAATGATATTTGAGGCGCGCCGTTCGAGGCCGGGGTCGACCGCGCCTGCACGACGCAGCGTCTCCAGCGCGAGCACGGCGGGGTAGAGCGTGCTCGTTACCTGCTCAAAGCAGCCGTGCGGCTCCTGAATCAGCGCCGCCAGCCCGTCAGTTATCTGGCTAAGGGGGCCGGGATAGAACCTGAAAGTGACCGATGACGCGTCGGGCAGACTCTCGGCAGGTACGTAGGCATCCAGGGTGACTTCTGTCTGGCGCAGCGTGCCGCCGCGCGCCAATGCCTGCGGCTCGCCATCTGGCACGACGGTGACGACGCGTGCGACGGCGTCGGCCAACACGGCCGAGCGCGCGTCTACGCGCAGCGTCTGCTCGCCAAAACCCACTACGCGCAGGGGGATGTACGCGACCGCTACATCGTTGGCCGCGATGGAAACCGTTTTGGGCGGCGCCGCGGTGAATGTGAACCAGGCCGCCGGCGCCACCTGCAACTGCACCTCCTGCGCCGCATCCTGATAGTTGAAGATGCTGATGGGGAGATCGACCTCGTCGCCCACGGTGAGACGCGTGGGCAGGTCGGGCTCGACGAAGAATGCCTGGAAGGCGCGCAAGCCAATGGTTGCGCTGCCCAGGTTGCCGGCGCGGTCGGAGGCAACGATGCTCATGCGCCAGGTGGTAATTGTGTCAGCCAGCGCCACGTCAATCTGCGCCCTGCCCTCGGCGTCGGTCTCGACCTCGGGCAGCCAGACAAGCGTTTCGGGGAAGAACTGGCGCAGACGCGGCGGGGCTGTCCCGCCACGCGTGGCGGTCGTCTCCATGCCCGCGGGTGCGGCAGCCTCGCTCGCCGGCGCCTCCGCGGCAGGCGCCGAGGCAGGTGCAGCGGGCGCAAACGATGGCGCTGCACACGAGACAAGCACGCCGGTTGCCAGCGCGACAACCAGCAGCGCAACCAGCAGGCGGCGGCGCTTGCGCGTGCCGTCATAGAGCGCAAGCCCCAGCAGCGGCAGCGCAAAGGGCAGGCGCGACGCATAGGCCCAGATTCCCGCCCATGCGCCCGAGGTGGCGGTCTGCTCTGCGCCTGCACCCACACCCATGGTGGCGCTGCCCTGCTGCGCCAGATAGCCCGCCAGCGCCATATCCCGGCTGCCCGCGGCGTAGGCGGGGGTCATGGCAGGCACGGCTGTGTTGAGCATACCGGGGTCATAAGGCGAGGCTGCATCGTCTGCCAGGTCACTAAAGCCGCTGATGCCGAAGCGCGGCTCCTGCAGCGTGCGCGAAAGCAGGAAGAAGGTGCGCGCAAAGCCGGGGTCGCTCTCGCCCAGCGCATAAACCGACTCATCAACGACGCTGACGCCAAGCGCGGCGGGCAGGGGTGTGCCTGCTTGCGTCACCTGCACAGCCACTACGGCCTGGCCGCCGGGCAGGTACTCGGCTGCGTCGGCCTGCACATCCAGCGCCGCCGCCGGTGGATTGACGAGCACATAGCGCGTGGCGTTGTAGGTTGCGCCGTCGAATGTGGTCGCAAAGGCCTGCACGGCGAGCGTGCCCAGCAGCGCGCCATCGACGGGCAACTCGCCCTGCGCCATGCCATCTAATACGGGCAAATTGGCAAACGCGTGGCTTTCGCCATTCTTCTCCACCGAAATGAAGACGTTGTCGACGTCGCGCGGCGCGAAGACTTCCAGCCGTAGTGTGTCGCCCAGCGTGTACTCCACCGCATCGGGGCGCAGCAGCAGCCCGGGCGCGGCCGTCAGGCGCACGCGGCGCGTAGAGGTCATCTCGGGGTTCGTGATATCCACGGCGTTGATGGTGAAGCGTGCCGAGCGCGTTGTGCGCGCGACCACGTTTGCAGGCAGCGTGATGGTGGCCAGCCCGGCGGCGTCGGTGGTGGCCGAGATCGACTCAGCGAGCACATCGCTTGCAATCGAGAGCGTGGCCTGCGCAGGCGAGCCATCGGGGTAGCTCACATCCACATAGAGCAGGTTGTCGGCCCCCGTGATGAGCCCTGTGCCCGCCTCGGGGGAGAGATCCACCAGCAGCGCGTTTTCGGCCACCGTGATCTCTTCCTCGATGCGCTCGAGATGCTGCGCCCTGTCCGTCACCTCCACCTGCATGTCGAGGGTGGCCGTGCGCACGGCTGCCTCGCTCTCGCCCGGCAGGGCGACAAAGGCCTCGGGCATGGTGAAGGTAAAGGAGTAGACGCCGCTCGCGTCGGTCTCGCCCGCCACGGTCACGGCCTCGACGCGCGCCACATCTGTCACATAGCCTTTCAGATTCACTGCGCCGCCTGCCACCGGCTTGCCGAAGAAATAGGCCGCCGTGATCGTGCCGGTGACCACTTCACCCGGCAGATACCACGTGCGCGCCGGGTTGAATTCCACCTTGAAGCGAGGCAGCGTGTAGGGCTTGACCTCCACCGTGGTGCTCATGCTGAAGGCGCCCTGGCGCGCCTCGAGCGTGTAGTTGCCCGGCGGCGCCTGTACGCTCAGCGGCAAGTCGGCCGCGGCGATGCCGAAACTGGAACTCTCCACGGCCTGGTTGAAAATGCGATTGCCCGCAGGGTCCGTCACTGCGAAGGTAAACTGCTGGTTGGCGGCGGCCTCCATGGTGGCGCGGTTGAGCGCCAGCCCGCGCATGTGCAGCACCTGCCCCGGCTGGTAGACCGGCTTGTCGGTGGTGAGAAGCACATCATTGATATCGGCAAGGATGATGGTGCGCTGGGCGAAGAGGCTACCCGAGCCGGCATCCAGCGCGATGGAGAGGCGCGTGGTCGGGTCCATGAGGGGATCGACATTTGTCACCGCGTCGGGCACGTCGAAGACGACCTGCACAGCGCCGCTTGCGTCGGTGCGGCCGCGGTAAAGCAGTTCGGAATCGAGACCGGGCTGCTGCAGCGAGACCTCGATGGAGCGATCGGCGCGCGCCTCGTCCTTGATGCTTTCGGGCAGCACGGCCAGGAATTGCGCCTCGCTGCCGGGCGTGAGGTAGCCGCCGAGGCCGAAGGTGGTGATCGTCTCCATGGGCGGGGCCGGGGGCGGGCAGCCCAGCAGCAGGAAGACCGCAGGCAACAAGAGGCGAAGCAGGAAGTAGGGGCGGCGCGCCATGGGGACTCCTTTGTTCACAGGTGCGGACGATATGGTGCTGCGTATGTAAAAGGGGTGGCTAGCGGTGGTGCGCAGGGCAGCACCCTGCATGGACAATTATCGCGCAGAACGGGCGCTGCGCAAGGGGGCGCGCGAGATGAAAATTGGTCATGCGCCTGTAGCGGAAGGCCTCCCGGCCTTCGTCGCGGTGGCCGCGAACACTGGGCGCCCGCCACAACGAAGGCCGGGAGGCCCTCCGCTACGCGAATAAACAAAGCCGCGGGCTGGCGAGCCCTCGGCTCCGAGACCCTGTGGGTCCGTGAATTGCCAGAACCCGACTTGCCGCCAAGCTCAGCCAGCAACTGCTCGGCCTACTGCACGG
>CAYRVP010000099.1:0-15022 GCA_964427845.1 uncultured Caldilineaceae bacterium | reverse complement strand
ATGCTGGGCTGTTCGCCCTGTCCCCAACTGCGCAGCAGCGCGGCGACGAGAAAACCCTGCGCCACAACAAAAATGAAGAAGTAGAAGGAGGAGAGCGCACCGCCACCCAGCAGCGAGGCGAACGACGGCTGCATGAGAAAGCCGGGTGTGAAGGGCGCGCCGGCCAGCGCCAGCGCGCCGACGCTAACAGGCAGTTGCCAGCCCCACCCTTGCCAAATCTGCCGCCCCACCAGCCACAGCGAGCCACCGAGCACGAAGGTGGTCGCCGGCCAGAGCATAGCGGCAGGGTTGGTGTGGTTGTAGAAGAGCGCCGCTGCCAGCAAACACTGGCCCGCCGCCGCCACGAAAACAAATGTTGTGTGGCTCACCGTGTCGCGTGTAACGAAAGCGGCAAAGGCCGCAATGAGCATGGAGAAGGTGAGGAAGGTTGCCAACTCTGCGCTCTGCAAAATAGATGCGCCGCCCAGGCTGATAACCCAGCCCACAAGCCACATGCCCGAAAGCACGGGCGCGACGTGGTCCAGCAGCCGTTCGGCAATGTTGATGGCTTCGCCCTTGTCGGGAAGCAGCCAGAAGTGCAAGGGATAGATGCCGGTGCGCAACAGCGCCGCGGCCATCAGCAGCATCAACGTCTCGTAGGGAAGCGTACCGCCCTGAAGCGGCTGGCTCGGCCCTGTGGGGCCGGCGGGCAGCAGCGCAATCATCAACAGCACGGCGCCCAGCAGGCTGAGGCCACGCGTCTGCGAGTACCAGCGCTCGGTCTCGCCGGTTGTGGCCAGCACGCCCGGGCGGGCGACGCCGCGCACAAGGATGGCAATATCCAGCAGCACCCAGGTGAAGACAACGGTGAGGAGGTTGCCGCTGCTCACAAAGAGCACGGCCGCCGCGGCAATCGCCATATTGACCGCCAGGCCGATGCGCTGCTGATAGGCGGTGCGCTCGTCGTCGGCCATGTCGAGCAGGATGCCGAGGCCGCCCAGCAAGAGCATGAGCCCGGTCACGTACCAGTTCCAGCCGTCGCCCAGCCACTCGAGATTGGCGCCGGCCTGAAAGAGGGGCTGCCATGACCGGCTGAAGACGGGAACGACCTGCTGGAAGCGCAGATCGACCCAGATCATGCCGGCGATGGCGGCAAAGAGTAGCGCCAACCCGGTGAGCAGCGCGGGCCGACGCACCCAGCGCCCGAAGAGAGCCACCAGCAGGGCGCCACATGTGAGCGTCAGCGACGGCCCAATGGGCGATCGCAAAATGTCGATGAGTGCCATCACAACGCGCGAGTTTAGCACAGCGGTCGCGCAGCGCCCAAACCTCGCGGCGCAGCGCCCATCGCTGCGCAGGAGACGAGGCGCAGCGCCCATCGCTGCGCAGGAGACGAGGGGCAGCGCTATGGACAGCCGCGTCCCATCCCGATTCTCATCAAGCTTTGATGCTGGCTTATGCTATGGCTCACAATCAACTGCTATGATAGGTGCAGCAGTTGGGCCTGGGTCGCTGTGCGATTCGCCCGTTCGCCCGCCCAGGAGTGCCCCGCATAAGGGTGCTCGCAACACGCGCAAGCAAGGAAATACCAATGGCTCAACCGAACGGCTCATACAGACTTGATGCAACGCAGAACGCACCCGCCGGCATTCTCCCTTCCGATCTCTCGGGCAAGGTGGTGATCGTCACGGGCGCAACTGATGGCATCGGCAAGGTGACTGCGCTCGAATTGGCGCGCCGCGGCGCGACGGTGGTCGGGGTGGGGCGCAATCCTGAGAAATGCGCCGCCGTGGAAAAGGAGTTGCGCGCGCTCTCTGTGAACCCTGCGGTTGAGTTCATTGTGGGCGACCTCTCGTCGCAGCAGGATGTCCGCGCCGTAGCCGATACATTCAAGCGCAATCACCGTCGCCTGGATGTGCTGGTGAACAACGCTGGCGGTGTCCTCTACAATCGCCAGGAGAGCGCGGATGGCATCGAGATGATGTGGGCGCTCAACCACCTGGGCTACTTCTTGCTCACAAATCTGCTGCTGGACATGCTGAAGGCCAGCGCACCGAGCCGCGTGGTCAGCGTTTCGTCCAATGCGCACAGCTTTGGCAAAATCAACTTCGACGACCTCGAGTTTAAAGACCGCTCCGTAGGCTGGCGCGCCTATGGGCAATCCAAACTGGCGAATATCCTCTTTGCCAAGGAACTGGCGCGGCGCCTGGAGGGCACGGGGGTAACCTCGAATGTACTGCACCCCGGTCTTGTGGCGTCGCGCTTTGGGCGATCGGGCAATGGCGTCATCACAACGATGGTGGGCTGGTTCCAGGGTGTGGCCGCGATTACGCCCGAACAGGGCGCGCAGACGTCGCTCTACCTGGCGGCCTCACCCGAGGTGGAGGGGGTGTCCGGGCTCTATTTTGAAAAGTGCAAGCCTGTTACGCCCTCCGCCGCGGCGCAGGATATGGACGTTGCGCGCCGCCTGTGGGCGGTGAGCGAAGAGATGGTGGGGATGGCTGTTACGGCGTAGAGTACGGCGCGTCAATAGAAAGGGGGCCCCGGCGCAGCCAGCGCGCCGGGACCCCCTTTTGTTTATGCGCTGGGCGGCTCCTGGAGGACGTAGCCGTTGCCGTCGGGGTCGGCGAAGGTGGCAGAGCGCCCCCACGCCGCAGTTTCGATGGGGGACACGAGGCCGCGCCCCTGCAACTCCGCTTAGGTCGCGTCAAGGTCATCGACGCTGAGCACACTGCCTGTGACGCCGCCAGGCTGCATGTTCTTGAACCAGGTGACAAGCGTAAAGGAGGTCGACGCGCGGACAGGTCGCACCTCGATCCAGCGGGTGCCGTCGGGCATGAAGGGGTTATCGCGCACAACCTCAAAGCCGAGCACGTCGCGGTAGAGAGCGAGTGCACGCGCCTGGTCGTGGACCGGGACGGAGACGATTGAGAGGTGCGTTATCAACGGCGGCTTCCGTTCGCGTAGCAATATTCAAGGAGTGATTGACAATTGATGATTGAAGATTGACGATTGGCCGCGTGGCGGTGGAGGATGCACAATTCGACGCAAGCCAATTCTCAATCGTCAGTCATCCATTCACGGGCACGCAGCCAAACAGCTAATCATCTTCGCTTACGGCCGCTCCACTTCACCGCTCCTGGCTGAACGATACATGGCAAGAATTGTACGTACGAACTCGCGGCTGAGTGAGAGCGGCGCCACCGGCTCCGCGCCGTCGAGCACGCAGGCTTCCATCGCCGCAACCTCGTAGTCGTAGGGGTCCATGGCCGGGAAGACAATCTCCTCGCGCTTGTCCTCAATATCCGTGAAGACGATCTTGCTTGGGTTGCCGGCGTGGCCGGGTTTCCACGGCTCGGGCACATAGAGCGAGCCCTCGTCACCCTGGAAGAATGCGCCCTCTACGAAGGGCGTGCGGAAGCCGCAACTCACTTGCGCCGTTACGTTTGCGGGGAAGCGCAATTGGGCGCGCATGGCCACATCCACGCCGCTCTCGCCAATCACGGACTGGGCCCATACTGCCTCGGGGGCTTTGCCGCCTGTCATCACAATGGCGATGGAATTGGTGTAAACGCCCAGGTCCCAATTGCTGCCGCCCTCGAGCGAGGCTTGCAGGCGCACGTTGGCGCTGTCGGTGGCGGGCAAATAGAAGTTGAACCACGAGTGCACGGTCTGCAGCTTGCCGATGCGGCCGCCCTGGATCATCTCGAGCAGCGCGCGCGTTTGCGGGTGGTGCAGGTACATGAACGCCTCAAAGATGGTCACACCGTTTGCCTGCGCGGCCTGCTCAAGCGCGTCCATCTCGGCGATGGACTGCGCCATCGGCTTCTCGCAGAGGACGTGTTTGCCCGCCTCGGCGGCCTGCACGGACCAGCTCGCGTGCATGTTGTTGGGCAGCGGATTATAGATGACGTCCACGTCCGGATCGGCCAGCAGCGCCTCGTAACTGGACCACGACCGGGGCAGACCCTCCTTTTGTGCATACGCGGCGGCGCGTTCACCGTCGCGGCTGGCGACGCCAACGAGTTCGCTGCGCGCCGCTTTTTTGAGGGGCTTGATGAGCGCCTGGTTGATGGTGGCGGTGGACATGAGCGCCCAACGCAGTTTGCGTGTAGCCATTGTGCGTGACTTTCTGGTGGTGGCACGGGAGTTGGATTGGCAGGAGACGGTCTGGCCGCATTATAGCGGCGCGCTGGGAGGGGCGCAAAGCAGTTGGCCAGGGGGCGTTTCGTTGCGGGCCTGCGGCTGCCGGCTGCTTCAGGCGGCGGGGACTGCAGACAAGCCGGCGCGAAAGTCGGCAAAAGTATAGCCGTCCAGATAATCGGGGAAGGTGTAGATGCCGTTCACCTGTAGCCAGCACTGGTGGGAGCCGGCTGGGTACTCACGCGTCAAGCCCAGACGCACAAAGATGACTTCCTTGCTGAGAAGACGGGTCAGGTGTTTCTCGAGCGCCGCCGCATCGGCCCCGACAAATCGGCCCTGCACGGCGGCGAAGTAGAGCCAGGTCAGGTCGGTGATCGGCAGGTCGTAGAGCCTGTTGGTCGAGTCGCGAAAGTGCAACCGCGCCTTCTGTTTGCCTTCCCGCGTTACCAGTCTTACGGCGGGCGCACCCCGCACCAGAATTGTCACAAGCGAGCGAGCGCCGCTGCCCAAGCGCACAAAGTAACCCGAGATGTTGACAAGCGGCGCGCCAAAGGCGTCATCCACACGCGGCCAACACGTGGCGCGCAGCAGCGCATGGCGTTCGCTCTCTGTCATCCAGCGAAGCCAGCGCACGCCGGCGGGGCTGTAGATAGAGTCTTCCACGTGGGGTGGGGTGCTCGGTGCAGGCGTGAGGTCGTACTCGACTTCGGCAAAGGGGGCAATCAAACCGCCCGGACTCTCGAGGTCGGACTCAGCGATGGGCGCGTTGCGCAGGAGCGGACGCACGCATTGGTTGTGCTCGTCGTAGCCTGCTACGCAAACGCGCGGCGCACCCATGCGCGTGACGTCGGTGATGCGCAGCCGCTTGATCACAGGTGCACCACCTCTGCATTCCAGGCTGCGGCCAACCGTGCGGCGACAAGGCGGCGGTGGCACTGGTCGGGCGTCGCCTCGCTGCAGAGCAGGCAAACACGGTTGCGGACAAAGAGAGCCCTGTCCAGCGCGGCGGGCACATTGCGCGCATCCATCAGCGCAGCAAAGCGGCGCTCGTAGCGCGCCCAGTCGTGGTCGCTGCGGTAACCGTCCAGGATGTCTGATGTGGGTGCCAGCGACGGCAGGTGTACATAGCCACAGCCGCCGCACAGGCGATCCAGAAAGTACGGCAGGTCCGTCCCCTTGGCAAAGCCGCTCAGTTGGCCACCGGGGCGCAGGCGAATGTCGGCCAGCAACGCAACGTTGTTCTTGGCGAGCAGTGTGAAAAAGCTCTCTGCGCTCTTCTGTGTGAAGCCGATTGTGTAGATCTGCATGGGATGTGGGCCTGAAGGAAGCGTATGCGCAGCGTAGCGGTAGGCCTCCGACCTGCGCCATTAGGGCGCCGCAAAGAGGGCCAGGAGGCCCACCGTTACGCAATGAGGTTCACTGACCGAAATCGCGCTAGAACTGGAAGCCCAGTTGTTCGGGTGGGACGCCGTCGACGGAGAGGTGAATTTGCGCCGCCTTGATTGCTGCGCCACCCGGCAGGATGTGCAGCACCTCGCACTCGGGTTGCGTCTCGAGCAGATGCAGCGCAATCAGGTGATGGCGGTGGCACTCTTCGGGCCGGGCCTCGCTGCACATGATCACGGTGGTCCCCTGCGCACACTGCGCCAGCAGGCGCGCAATGCCCTTGGCAAACCAGGGGCGCGCCATCACCGCACGATAATCCACTTCGTGCAGGTAGTCCGCATCGGGCTCGGGCAACTTGCCATGCTTGTAGCAGGTGGCGTCGGAGGGACGACCGCCCAGTTCGTCGCCGGCAAAGACGTAGGCGATGCCCTGCTCGGCAAGGCTCTGTGCAAGCGCTTCGCGATTGAATTGCGGGTTGTAGCGGCTATAGGGTGATGTGCGCACATCCACCAGCGCCTCAATCGCGTGCTGGTGCAGGAGGCTGGTGAATTGCGCAACGGGCAGATTGCTGTGGCCGATTGTGTAGAGGCGAAGGATGGGCATGGGATGTGGATTCGACTTGATGCGGTTGGGAGATGACCCTCAGTGTACAACAAAATGGCCATGCGTCGAAGTGGGCTTCACGACACGGAGTTGACCCATCAGCTTCTGCCTACCGGAAGCAGCGCCCCCACTGTGCTTGCATGGCCGTGATAGAATGGTCGCCTATGGCAAAGAAACGGGGCGCAGCGCGTCCAGCCCGCGCAAACGCGCGGCAACACGAACAGCAGCCCAATGAAGCGGGCGCAGTCTATAAGGATTGGGGCGGTCGCCTTCCCGTTGCGCTCACCATGCCCAATACCTACTATGTGGGCATGAGCAGCCTCGCGCTGCATCTGCTTTATGCAGCCTTCAACGCCGAGGATGACGTTGTGTGCGAGCGCGTCTTTTGGGAAAAGGGCGCGGCGCAAGGGGGCAAGGCGCTTGTCTCGCTCGAAAGCGCTGCGCCGCCTGCCAACTTTGCGCTCTGGGCCTTCACCATTTCGTGGGAGATGGACTACTTCAATGTGGTCGAACTGCTGCGCCACGCAGCCATCCCGCCGCTGGCCGCCGACCGTGCCGCCTCTGCGCAGTGGGATGGCTCGCCGTGGCCGCTGTTGATTGCGGGCGGGCCGGGCGTGACGATGAACCCCGAGCCAATGGCGCCCTTCTTTGACGCCATGCTGATCGGCGAGGCCGAAGAGGCGCTGCCCGCGTTGATCGAGCTTTGCCGCGATGGGCTGGATGACCACGAAGCCCTGCTGTCCACGCTGGCTGATACGCCCGGCTGGTATGTGCCGTCGCTGCGTCCCTCCAACCGTACGCACCCCCACTTCAAGCAGGTGCGCCGGCTCTGGGCGCGCCATCTGCCCGACTACGCAACCTCGAGCACGCTCTACACTCCCGATACCGAATTCTCGTCCATGCACCTCATGGAGATTGCGCGTGGCTGCGGGCGCGGCTGCCGCTTCTGCCTCGCGGGCTACGTCTACCGCCCGGCACGCGAGCAGCCGCTCGATCATCTGCTGGCTTCGGCTGAGGATGCGGCGCGCCGGGGCATCCGCAAGGTGGGGCTGGTCTCTGCTGCCGTGAGCGACCACACGCAGATTGACGATCTGGCCGTGGGTTTGCGCGCGCTGGGGCTGAGCATCTCGGCATCGTCCATGCGCATGGACCCCATCAGTGTGCCGCTCATCCGCGCCATGGCCGAAAGCGGCGCGCAGAACCTGACCGTTGCGCCCGAGGCAGGCAGCCAGCGGCTGCGCAACGTTATCAACAAGACGCAAACCGAAGAGCAAATGATGCGCGCGGTGGCCCTGGCGCAGGAGCTCAACTTCCCTCAGCTCAAACTCTACTTCATGGTGGGCCACCCCACCGAGACCGATGACGACATCCAGGCGCTGATCGACTTTACGTTTGAGGCGCGGTCGCGCTTCAAGCGGCGCATTGCCATCAACGCCACCCCCTTTGTGCCCAAGGCGCACACCCCCTTTCAGTGGGAGGGCATGGCGGACGCCGATGTGCTGCGCGGCCGCCAGCGCTCCATCCACAAGGCGCTTGCACGCCACGGCGTGGATGTGCGCGCCGACTCGCCCGACTGGGCCGCGGTGCAGGCTGTTCTCAGCCGGGGCGACCGCCGCCTGGCCGACGTGCTGCTGGCGCTCGAGCCGGGCAGCCTGAGCGTAAAGCGCTTCTTCCAGGCGATGGCCGATTGCGGCCTCGACCAGGATTACTACACCGGCGCGTGGGAACAGGGCGCGCCGCTGCCGTGGGATGTGGTGCAGAGCGGGGTGAGCGAGAACTACTTCCAGTATGAGCTGCGCCTGGCCGCCCAGGACCAAACCGGTCTCTCTTGCCCGCCCGACAGCGCCGGCTGCCTCGCCTGCCAGGCGTGTGACCAGGCGTGGGCCTTCCGCTATGGCGATAATGCCAACCGCCCCGTGCCCGGAGCCAAAGGCGGCCCCTGGCGCGCCCAAGATTGGCAGCCATGGAGCCGGTTGAAGGCGGAGGGGCATGAGGTCAAGTTTAATAGGTGATTGATGATTGATGATTGATCGCCGTGAATTGCCATACTGCCGTTGAAGATGTTGGTGAAGTCTGTGCCCGACGCAACATTTTGGGCCATTCTGGCAAGCGTCCTTGAGTAGTCCAGCAACGGAGCTTGGTACCTTATCAAGGATGCAAATGGCAAGCGCGGCTGGGTCTCCGGCGATTCAAGGCACACGCAACTCACCGGAGTATGTACCGACACCCTGAAGGCACAATGAACAGGTTTGCTGTGCCAGAGAGATGGACATAGACTGAACTCTGTTGTACGTTCCCTTCCATTAGGCTCCCGGCTCCGCGCAACGCCCAATCATCAATCATCAATTATGTTAATACCTGCCCCCTACCTCACCGCCCTGCGCTGCATGCGCTGCGGGCGCGTATACCCGGCCGATTCGCCCGCCTTTACCTGCGATTGCCGCCCCAACCAGGGCAGCGACGTGGGCACGCTGGACGCGCTCTGGGACTATGCCGCGATCCAGCGCGACATTGACCCTGCGCTCATTGCGGCCGATTCGGACACGTCGATTGGCCGCTTCTGGCCGCTGCTGCCCATTGCAGAGCGCGCCAGTCTGCCGCCGCTGCCTGTAGGCGGCACGCCGCTCTACCATGCGCCGCGACTGGGCGCGCCGCTGGGGCTGAATCGCCTTTTCGTCAAGGATGACGGCCGCAACCCCTCCGCTTCGTTCAAGGACCGCGCTTCGGCGATTGCCGTGGCGCAGGCGCGCGAGC
Organism: uncultured Caldilineaceae bacterium; assembly: GCA_964427845.1. Classification (GTDB taxonomy): domain Bacteria; phylum Chloroflexota; class Anaerolineae; order Caldilineales; family Caldilineaceae; genus UBA5069. The sequence continues at coordinate 6,157 of CAYRVP010000099.1, read as the reverse complement.
AGGGGAAGGCTGTTGTCGCCACGGCGTCGACCGGCAACGCCGCGGCTGCGCTGGCGTCGCAGTGCGCCGCCGTCGGCCAGGCCAATGTCATCTTTGTGCCGAAAACAGCGCCGCAGGCCAAGATCGCGCAGCTCCTCGTCTACGGCAGCACGGTGCTCGCCGTCGACGGCTCCTATGACCAGGCGTTTGATCTGTGCATGGAGGCCAGCGCCGCCTACGGCTGGTACAACCGCAATACAGGCTATAACCCCTACATGAGCGAGGGCAAGAAGACCGTCTCCTTCGAGATTGGCCTGCAACTGGCGCAGTTGCGCAGCACTGGCGCGCACTCTGATGCGTACTTTGACGCGCCGGATGCCGTTTTCGTCTCGGTGGGTGACGGCTGCATTATTGGCGGCGTCTATAAGGGCTTCGCTGATTTGCTCGCGCTGGGCTGGATTGACAGAATGCCGCGCATCTATGGCGTACAGTCGTCCCTTAGCCCCGCTTTGGCCAACGCCTGGCGTGACGGGCTGGACGTGCCGCTGCCTGTGAACGCCACGACGCGCGCCGACAGCATCAGCGTGGATGCGCCGCGCGACCCGCTCAAGGCGCTGCGCGCCGTGCGCGCCAGCGGCGGCGCGTTTGTCGTAGTGGACGACAGCGCCATTCTCGACGCGATTCTGCCGCTGGCGCGCCTGGGCGGCGTCTTTGCCGAGCCCGCCGGCGCCACCGCCTATGCGGGCCTGGTGCGAGCGCTGGCGGATGGCCTCGTCCAGCCGGATGAGGCGATCGTTGTCATCAACACGGGCAGCGGCCTCAAGGATGTGCCGGCAGCCATCCAGGCCGTGAATCAGGCAGGGGGCGGCGTCACGACCATTGAGCCTACGCTTGCTGCCGTCGCACGCAGCCTGCCACCCAGTATGCTCAAATAGCAGGGCCACGCATAGACATCATCATTGCGTACAGGCGTTCCCTCTCATGATTCTCATCATCGGCATCGGCAACCCATTGCGGCAGGACGACGGCGCGGGCTGGGCGCTGGCCGCACGCCTGGGTGAGGCCCTGCAGGCGCGGGGCTGCCTATGCCGCACGCTTGCCGTGCAGCAGCTAGCGCCAGAGCACGCCGTAGACGTGGCCGCACTGGATGTCACCGCCGTGGTCCTGGCCGATGTGGCGGTGGATACGCCGGGCCTGCGCCTGGCTGCGCTCGACGCTGCGCCGACCACAGCGGAAGACGCGCGCCTCACCCATGAGATCGGCCCCAGAACACTGCTTGCTTACGCTGGAACTTTGCGCGACATGCTGCCGCCGGCGTGGCTGCTGACCGTGGGCGGCAGTGCGTTTGAGCATGGCGAGGGGCTCAGCCCGGCGGTGCTGGCAGCGCTCGCAGATGATGTCGCTGTTGCAGCGATTGCGCGCCGCGTTTGCACCCGTGACGGCGGGCAGCCGCATCCAGCCGATCTGCGGCCATTTTCGAGTGATTTGTAGCTGCATCTGCGTTTGGCATCGGGGCGTTGTGTAGCTTACACTCCTTTCGCAAAATTGCTTCAGCGCTGGTGTACGGCGCCTGCTGCGCACCAATCTCAACAGCCCTACCTGCATCCACCGCGCCATGACGGTTACCAACAGCCCGGCCCAGCCAGCGGGCGGGGTCGATCAACACAGACTCACCTTCCATTGGTGGCATCTCCTCATCGCGCTTGCCGCCCTGATTGTGGTTGGCCTGGTTCTCTTTGTCACCATTCAGCCCGTGCAGGTGCTGCCGCGCATGACGCTGGCCCCCGGCTACGCGCTTGTGGACCAGGACGGCAACCAGTTGACCAGCGAAGATCCGCCCCGCCAACCCCCGCCCTACCACTTCCCCCACCCCGGCCGCACCGCGCCCTTTTTCCCCTAAACACGTTCGTCCCCTGCCCCCCTGCAGGAGAGCCTCGCCTCGATTGACACAGCCGGTATCCCCGTGCGCCTCGTCACGATTTCGTTTGACCCGGCGCATGACAGCCCGGCCGCCATGAAGGCATGGGCCGATGCAAATGGGGCCAACCCGGAAATCTGGACAGTGGCGACAGGTGATCCCAAGCGCTTGAAGAACATCATCGGCTCGGGTTTCTCCACATATTACGGTGACGATGGCATGGGTGGCTGGGAATTTGACCCTGCCTTCGTCCTTGTGGACGGCAACGGCATCATTCGCACCAAGTACAAGTCCGCCACGGTGGATCCAGCGCTTTTTGCGCGCGACCTGGGGCTGGTTCTGGCCGAAGTCGCCAACAGTTCGGGCGCGAGCCGGCTGGCCTACGACGCGGCGCATCTCTTCCTCTGCTATCCCGAGTAACCACTGCCGGGCATCACCCTGGTGGCGCAGGTTTCACGCGCCTCGGCGTGCCGGGCTAGAAGCGCAGGCGCCATGAAGTCGCGCAACAGCATTATCTTTCTGGCTCTGGGCATTGTTGCCATCATCATGCTCGGCGTCCTGGCAGTCTATTGGCTGCGCCCGCCGGTGCTGCACGGCACCGTGCTGCAGGCGCCCGACCTGCCTGCCGACTTCACGTTGATCAACGAGCAAGGGCAGGAGACCCATCTGCGCGATCAGCAGGGCACGTGGACGCTGGTCTACTTCGGCTACACCGTCTGCCCGGATATTTGTCCCACAACGCTGGCCGATTTGCGCGCGATGAATGTGGCCCTCGGCGACAAAGCCGAGGATGCCCAGGTGGTCTTTGTCTCGCTGGACCCCGAGCGGGACACGCCCGAGCGCATGGCCGCCTACACGGATGCGTTTGACCCGACATTCATGGGCCTCACCGGCAGCCTGGAAGCCATCGACGCAGCCGCCACCGCGTTTGGCGTCTTCTATCAAAAGCACGAAGCCGAAGGCGCCAGCGGCTACTTGATCGACCACACGAGCACCGTTGCCCTCATTGACCCCAGGGGCTATGTGCGCATGATTTTCCCCTATGGCGTGCCGGGGGCGGACATTGCCGCAGACCTCAAGTATTTCATGCGGCGTGGTTAATGGTTGTATACCAGCGCCACGTGCGCTGCAATTGGCGCAATTCGCGCTGCGCAGGTCTTGCGCTCAGTCAAGCTGTACTATAATGCCAAAACCCTGTGCGCCGGCGGGCCGCCCGACTGCTGGCCGGTGTGCCAGGGCAGCGGTGGGCAGAACAATCGCCGGCAGGGACCAACGAAGGAGTACAATCCAGTGAATTTTAGAGACCCCAAAACACCCATGGGCACGCTCGTGTTGCTCGTCGTCTTTGTCATTCTGATTGTGGCGCTGTGGGTGAATGTCTACATGCTCATGCTCTCGCGGGGGGTGACACAGTGAGCGAATACAATGCGGCGACGGAGCCTGCCCAGGAAGTCAGCCTGCATGTGGAGCGTTGGGAAGGGATCTGGGTGCGCATCAGCGTGCTGTTGCTGGTCATCTTCGTGATCGCGATCACGGTGGCTGCGGTTGCCTACAACATCCAGGTGCCCGGCGTGGGTGGCCGCATAGACCCGAACGCACTGGACGCACCGGGCAGCGCCTTTGCCAATCCTGGCGTGCGCGAACTTGCTCCCGGCAAATATGAAGTGCACATTGTCGCGCAGGCATGGGCTTTCAGCCCGAACCCAATTACGGTGCCCCAGGATGCCGAGGTGACTTTCTATGTCACCAGCCGCGACATCCAGCATGGTTTCAAAATTCAGGACACCAACATCAACATGATGGTGCTGCCGGGGCAGATCAGCACGCTGCGGACCGTCTTCCATACGCCGGGCGTCTACAATATCATCTGCCACGAGTATTGCGGCATTGCGCACCACACCATGTACGGCCAACTGATTGTCGAGCCACCCGGCGGCATCACCGAAACCGTGACCACGACTGTTGGCGCTGCTGAGACGCACGCCGCGATCACCACGACCGCGACACTTAGCGTGACCGAGGGCGGCGCACTGACCGAGACGATGATCATGACGGGTGAGGCGCCTGTCGACAGTTCTGTGGTTGCGACAACCACAAGCGCAATCACCGAAACAGCGGCCCCCACATCAACAAGCGCGCTGACGGAGGCGCTGTCGGTGACCGAGGCGACCGCGATCACCGCGACGACGCCAGTCACCGAGACGACAACAGTCACTGCCACGGCAACCGTCACGCAATAGCGTTATTCCGGCCGCGCAGGAATGAACGAGAGGAAGATGCACGTATGGCTGTTCAATCCATGTCGGCGCCGCAGGTAAAGGCCGCGCCCACCCCTGTGGCAATGACCGAAAGCGACTCGCGGACAATCAATCGAATTACAGGCATTTCCATTGGCATTGCCATGGGCGCGCTCTCAATCGGCGTGACCCTGGGCGTATTCCAGGGCATGGAGCACGCCGGTTTTGACTGGTACTGGGCGCTGCGTCCCTTTCTGATCAGGAGCTACTACCAGGGGCTCACGCTTCACGGTGTGCTCAACGCCCTGGTATGGACGACCTTCTTCATCGTCGGCTTCTTTACCTTTGCCGTCACCAATTCCTTCAAGCGGCCGCTCAAGTACCCGTGGGTAAGCTGGCTTGGCCTGGGGTTGATGACGGCCGGCTTGCTGCTGGCTTCTTATCCTCTTTTCGCCAACCTGGCCACTGTGCTTTACACCTTCTACCCACCGCTGCTGGCCGACTGGACCTTCTATGTGGGTCTTGTGCTTGTGGTTGTCGGCTCATGGTTCATGGGCTACAGCATGTTCTTCACCTTCGGCGCGTGGCGCAAGGAACATCCCGGCGAAACCACGCCCTTCATTGCCATGTCATCGATTGTGACGATGGTGATGTGGCAGATTGCCACACTGGGTGTAGCCGCCGAAATCCTCTTCCTCATTCTGCCGTGGTCCTTCGGCTGGATTCAGGGGACGGACCCGCTGCTGGCGCGCACGCTCTTCTGGTACTTTGGCCACCCGCTGGTTTACTTCTGGCTGCTGCCTGCCTACGTCTCCTGGTACGGTATGCTGCCCGCGCAAACCAACGGCAAGATGTTTAGCGAGCCGCTGGCGCGCCTCGTCTTCTGGCTCTTCCTCATCTTCTCGACGCCAGTAGGCTTCCACCATCAGTACACGGACCCTGGCATTCCCCAGGGGTGGAAATACTTGCACATGATCTTCACCATGGGCGTAGGCTTCCCCAGCCTGCTGACAGCCTTCACCGTAGTGGCTTCACTGGAGGTCGGCGGCCGTGCACGCGGCGGCAAGGGCTGGCTGGGCTGGATTCCGCGACTGAACTGGGGCAACGCCTCCTACACAGCGCAGAACCTGGCGATGATCCTCTTTATCTTCGGCGGCATTGGCGGCCTGATCAACGCCTCGTATGACCTCAATTTGCTGGTCCACAACACGTCGTGGATTCCCGGCCACTTCCACCTCACAGTCGGCTCGGCCACAACACTTTCCTTCATGGGCATTGCCTACTGGCTGTTGCCCAGAGTCACGGGGCGCAAACTGTTTTCCAACAAACTGGCGCTGGCGCAAGCCTGGACCTGGTTCGGCGGCATGATTCTATTCTCCAATGGCTATCACGCCATGGGGCTTTACTTGGGCGCACCCCGCCGCACCATGCTTGGCGCTACGCCTTATTTTGACCCGCGCTGGAAGCCCTTTCTCTTCGAGTCGGCCATTGGCGTGACGCTGCTCGCCATCAGCGCAACGCTCTTCTTCACGGTCGTCATCGGCACGCTGCTGCGCGGCAAGAGCAAGGTGCAGGTGGAGATGCCCGTGGCGCTGCCCTACGAGCCGGTTCCCACGCCTGCCTGGTTGGACCGCTGGGCGCCGTGGATTTGGGGTGCTGTGGCGCTGGTCGTTCTCTCCTATGGCCCCATGATCTTCCAGCTTGTGCGCGACATCCAGTTGCACGCGCCGCCCGTCAATCTGCGTTTCTGGTAGTGTGACTGTTCGCTTGAATGCACGCCGCCGAGCCCAATGGCTCGGCGGCGCTTTCTTTCTGGCGGTGAACGGCCTGGGCGCGGGTGCTCGCCTTTTCCTTTATCGGCGACGGCCTGCGCGACGCCGTGGACCCGCAGAGCGCTGTGTAGGGCGCGGCCCCCCGTGGCCGCCCGTCCCCCGTGGCCGCCCGTCCCCCGTGGCCGCCCGTCCCCCGTGGCCGCCCGCCCCCCGTGGCCGCCCGTCCCGGCCGGCGGGCGCGGGCGGGGACG
>CAYRVP010000098.1:0-15061 GCA_964427845.1 uncultured Caldilineaceae bacterium | reverse complement strand
ACTGCCCACTGCCCACTGCCCACTGCCCACTGCCCACTGCCCACTGCCCACTGCCCACTGCCTATTCGATCATCAGCCTGTACCCCACACCTGGCTCGGTCACGATCAGTTTAGGGTGCATCGGGTCCTCGCCCAGTTTTTGGCGCAACTGGGCGAAGTAAACGCGCAGATAGTGCGTCTCCTCCACATATTCGGGCCCCCACACCTGCCGCAGAATCTGGCGGTGGGTGAGCACGCGCCCTGCGTGCTGGACCATGAGCCGCAGCAGTGCGTACTCCGTGGGCGTGAGTTTCACCGGCTCACCGCGCCGGGTGACGACGCGGCGCACAAGGTCAATCTGCACATCGCCAAAATTGTATACCGTGTCGACAGCAACGGGCTGGGCGTGGCGCGCGGCCACGCGCAGGCGTGCCAGCAACTCCACCGTGCTGAAGGGCTTGGTCAAATAGTCATCGGCGCCTGCATCGAGCGCGGCGGCCTTGTCGCGGTCGGCGTCACGCACCGAAAGCATAATCACCGGGGTGTTCGTCCACTCGCGCACACGTTTGAGCACGCTGATGCCATCGATGTCGGGCAGATTCAGGTCAAGCACGATGAGATCGGGGCGCAGGCGCGCGGCCTCGGCAATGGCGCTCTTGCCGTTATCGGCTTCGGCCACTCGATAGCCATTGGTCTCGAGGCTGACGCGCAGGAAACGGCGAATCTGAAGTTCATCGTCGACGACAAGCACCAGCGGACCCTCTGCTGGGGTAGGCTGCACAATCGTGCTCACAGGAAAGCCTCCGGCACGGGTGGATGAGACGTGGCGGCAGGCAGGGTGATTGTCACCTCCAGCCCGCCGGCCGCGCGATTGGCTGCGTTGAGCGTGCCGCCGTGCGCCTCCACAAGTCCCTTGCAGATGGAGAGCCCCAGCCCGGTGCCGCCCACGGCCGTGCCCGACACGCGGTAGAACTTGTCAAAGATGCGGTTGAGTTGCTCAGGAGGGACGCCTGGCCCGGCATCGGCCACGGTAATCCGCAAGCAATCGCCCGTCGCGCTCTGCGCAAGGCGTGCGTCCACCTCGACCGGCGTGCCGGGCGCTGTATAGGCGCACGCATTGTCGAGAAGGTTGATGAGCACCTGCTCAATCAGGCTGAAGTCCATCTGTACAAGAGGAAGGTGGGGTGCAATTTGTGCGCGCACGGGGCGTCCCTCGAGAAGCGAGGCGCTGCTCTGCAGTGCAACGCCAATCACCTCGCCCACGTCGCACCAGTCGCGCCGAAGCTGCAGGCGGCCAGAGTCCAGCCGCGACATATCGAGCAGATTTTCCACCAGGCGATTGAGGCGGCCGGCGGCCGACTGAATGTCGCGCACAAGTTCGCGGCGCACAGCCGGATCCTTGACGGAGTGCGGCTCGAGCAGGCTGCTGGCCGCGCCGGTGACGGTCGCGAGCGGGGTGCGCAACTCGTGTGAGATGGAATTGAGCAGTGCCCCATAGAGCCGTTCCGATTCGCGCAGCATGAGGTTCTGGCGCGACGTCTCGGCCAGCATCTCGCGCTCGATGGCCAACGCGATCTGGCTGGCAAAGGTCTCGAGAAAGACGCTCTGCTCGAATGTGGGTGGGTCTACCCAGTACAGTTGCAGACCAAGCACGCCCACGGTGCGTGTGGGTGTCCGCAGCGGCACAAAGCGGGCGGAGACCGCAGGATAGATTTTGGTGAATTGCCCGGCGTGTTGGCCATTTTCAAAGGCCCAGCGCGCCGCGGCAAAGTCCTCTACGCCAACCTCCAGCGTGCTGACCGGGTGCGCCCGGCGCGCCAGTGTGCCGTTGTTGGCGAGGAGAATCGCGACATCTGCCGCAAAAACGCGCTGAATCTGCGCCACAGCCGTGGCAAGCACGTCGGAGAGATTGGCGGCGGTCGACGTTTCGATGGCCAGCGTATAGAGCGCCAGCGTGCGTTCAGCATTGTGGCGCGCCGCACGCTCCTCTTCGCGTAGCCGTGCGGCCAGGCTCCCTGCAGAGAGTGCGATAACGAAATAGAACGCGAGCAGCACAAGGTCCGCGGCATGGGTGATAGCGAAGGTGAAGCGTGGCGTGATGAAGAGGTAGTTCCACGCCAGCGCGCTGACAAAGGCTGCCAGTAGCGCTGGTCCCCGCCCCAGGTAGATAGCAATCAGGAGGACGGCAAAGAGTTCGATCAGGCCAATTGTCTGGTAGCCGAACCAGGGAATGGTGCTGTGCAGCACAACGTAGAAAGCGCCGATGAGCACGACAATCAGCAGGCCAAGCGCGTATTGCCGCCAGCCGCTGCGCGCAAAGGGCGCCGGCAGCCGCAGACGCGTGGGACGCGTACCCTGCGCCGCAGTTGGGACGCCGATGCTGTTCTCTGTCTTGCCTGACGCGTCGCTCTCCATCCTCGTCTCCCTGTCACCCTCATTGTAGCGCACGGCGTGGCCCTGCACCTCCACCGCAGCGCAATGCTGCGTCAAGAAGTTGTCAGAGAAGGGCTGCGCACCGTCAAGAAAGTATCAAGACGGAGGCGCCGTGCGCCGTTTCCAGAGAGAGCGCCGGCGGGCGTGCTTTGGCCGGGCGTTGTGTGCGTCCTACACTCCTCTAGCGCAATGCGTTGAATGCGCTGCATCCCTGCACGCGCCAGCCATCGGCGGCAGGTCCTGAGACGTGTATTACTGGAGTGATTCGATGAATATCTCGCAAGCCCGTGCGTGGACCTTTGGACGCGCCCTGCGCACCGGCGAAAGTGCACACCAAACCATCAGCAAGACCATTGGCCTTGCCGTATTCGCCTCCGACTCACTCTCGTCGGTGGCTTATGCCGGTGGTGAAATCCTGCTGATTCTGGCGGTGCTGGGGGCCACCTCATTCTGGATGGCGATCCCAATCACGGTCGCCATCTCGGTGCTGCTCATCATCCTGACATTTTCTTACCGGCAGACCATCTTCGCCTACCCTGGCGGCGGTGGGGCCTACGTGGTCGCGCGCGACAACCTCGGCGAGAAGGCCGCGCAGGTGGCCGGGGCAGCGCTGCTGATTGACTACATTCTCACTGTGGCAGTTAGCGTTTCCTCTGGTGTGGACCAGATCGCCAGTATCTTCCCCGTGCTGTTTGGCTACAAAGTGCAGATTGCCCTGCTGCTGATTCTCTTCATTACCCTGATGAACCTGCGCGGCGTCAAAGAGTCGGGCCGCGTCTTTGCCGTGCCCACCTACTGGTTCATTGGCATGATGGTGCTGCTGCTGATCACGGGGCTGGTGAAGGCCGCTACAGGTGGGCTGGCGCCCGTACAGAATGTGCCCGGCGTGGAGACCGGCGGCTTGTCGCTGACAGGCTTTGCCTTCATCTTTTTGATCCTGCGGGCCTTCAGTTCCGGCACCACGGCATTGACGGGCGTTGAGGCCATCAGCAACGGCATCACCGTCTTCAAGGAACCGAAGTCGCGCAACGCGGCGACCACGCTGGTGTGGGACGCCGCCGTGCTGATGTTCATGTTCCTGGGCCTGGGCACGCTGGGCTATCTTGTGCAAGCGCAGCCCTCGGAGCAGGAAGTGCTCATTTCGCAGGTGGCGCGCGCAGTCTACGGCACGGGCATTATGCGTACGCTGACACTGCTCTCGGCCACCGTCATCCTGATCATGGCAGCCAACACCAGCTTTGCCGATTTTCCGCGCGTGGCGGCGCTGCAGGCGGGTGACGGCTTTCTTCCCCGCCAGTTTACTTTCCGCGGCAGCCGTCTTGTCTTTGGTTGGGGTGTCCTCATCCTGGCCGGCTTTGCCAGCCTGCTTATCGTTGTCTTCCAGGGCAACGTGAGCCGCCTCATCCCCCTCTATGCGATCGGCGTTTTCGTCTGTTTCACCCTCTCACAGGGGGGCATGGCCAAACGCTGGCGGCGCATTGGCCAACTCATGGACGCAGGCGACATCACGCCCGAGAAGTCGATCCCGACAGCCAGCAGCATCCTTCACTACGATCGCCACTGGTTGACCAAGATGGCGCTCAACGGCTTTGGCGCCGTGGTCACAGCCATCGTTGCCGCCATCTTTCTCCTGACGAAGTTCACACATGGCGCGTGGATTATCGTCATCCTGATCCCGCTGCTGGTGTGGCTCTTCTTTACCATTCACCATCACTACGGGTATGTGGCACAGGCGCTCAGCACGCAGGGCGAGACAGTCAGCCATACACGCCATCACATGGAGACGATCGTTCTGGTAAGCGGTATACACAGGGAGACGATGCGGCTGGTGGAAGTGGCGAATTCGATGGGGCTGCCCTGGCAGGCCGTGCACATTGCGGTCAACGAGGCAGCGGTGCCTGAAATCCAGCGCAAATGGAAGGAGCGGATCGGCATGGGGGAGTTGCTCATCCTGCGATCGCCCTACCGCAGCGTGGCGCAGCCACTGCGCCGCTACGTCGAGCGGCTGCTGCGCCAAAACCCGGAAGGCTATGTACACATCGTGATGGGCGAATTGCGCACCGGCAACCCCATGGCGCAATTGCTGCACCAGAACGCCCACTTTATCGAGCAGCTCGCGCTCAATGGCCTCGACGGCGTGCTGACGACCGTTGTGCCTTTCTCGCTCGATAGCCCCACGCGACGCGGGGGCGCAGGCGCACTCACCTCCGGCAAGGTTGAATTGACTGACGACGGGTGGGATGATCTCGCTGGTACGGAGTCTGAGGACGAGGTGGTGAAGGAGATTGTATGATGAGCTTCTTGCACAGCATAACGCTTGGCAGCGTGCTTTGGCTCGCGATTGGGGGTGCGTGGATTTATGTGCTGGCGCTTGGCCTGGAGGCCGACAAGCCGCTGAGTGGTAATCTCCCCGGCCAGGCAGCGCCCGATGCGGAGCAGCAGCAGGACTATTGGGACGATGACGACTGGAACGTCGGTGATCGCCTGGGCGAGACATCTGCGCGGGCGCTCTTTGGCGCAATGGGCATGCTGCTCTTCTTCCTGCTCTATTGGGTGATCACCGCGCACGGCTACTTGTGGTAGCTTGGGACAAAACGAACGAGACTTCCGCATGCGGAAGTCTCGTTCGTTTTGTCCAAAAGCGGGCGGTTGGAAACCGCCGCTACGATACCCCACTGCCCATTGCCCACTGCCTATTCCCCGCCGTTTACTCATCCCCCTCAATCAGCCGGCGCAACGCCTGGATGAGCAATTTGTGCTCCACATTGTGCATGCGGCTGGTCAGGCTGTCGAGGGTGTCGCGTGGGTCAATGCGCACCTCTTCGCTGGCGATGACCGGCCCCGCGTCCACCGCGGCATCGGGCACGAGGTGCACCATGACGCCCGTCTGCTTGATTTCGCCGCGCTGGAAGGCGGCGAAGGCATCGGCAATCGCGTGTGCACCGGGGAACTGGCCGGGCAGCGCCGGGTGCAGGTTGACCACGCGGTAGCCAAAGTGATCAAGAAACGCAGGGCTGAGGATGTGCATCCACCCTGCCAGCACCACAAAGTCGGGCTTGAATTCGCGCACGGCGGCGGCCAGGTCGGCGTCGTACGCTTCGCGCCCGCGCCCGTCGGCGGTGTAGGGGGCCAGCGGCAGATAGCGCGTGGGCGCCTTGGCCTTGGCTGCGCGCTCGAGGCCGTAGGCATCCTTGCGGTTGGAAATAACGCCGACCACCTGTGCGTCGAGCATCTTGTAGTGGATGGCGTCGAGGATGGCTTGCAGGTTGCTGCCGTTGCCTGAAATCAGCACGACGAGGCGCGTACTCATGTGAAGTCTCCGTTGAGGATGACCGCGTCACCTGTTCGCGGTGTCAGCAGCCCCATGACGATTGCCTCGGGCAGCGTCTTCTGCAGTGCGGGCAGCGAGGCGACGGGCGCAATCAGCACCATGCCGATACCCAGGTTCAGCACGCGGCACGCCTCGGCCACGCCCAGCCCCGACCACGCAATCAAGTGAGCAAAGAGCGGTGGCAGGGGCCACGCACTCAACTCCACGCGCGCCGCCAGGTGATTTGGCAGCACGCGCGGCAGGTTCTCCACGAAGCCCCCGCCCGTAATGTGCGCCATACCCAGCAGCGGCACGCGCGCCGCGCGCAGTGCATTAATCTCGGGCAGATAGCAGCGGTGGGGGGCCAGCAGTGCGTCGAGCAGCGGCTGGCCATCCTCCAGCACCTGTGCCAGGTCGCGTCCATCCACGACGCGGCGAATCAGCGAATAGCCGTTGGTGTGCGGCCCGCTGCTGGGCAGCCCGACGAGCAGATCACCCGCTGCCATGGCTGCGGGCCGTGGCAGCAGGTCGTCGCGATCAAGCAGCCCCACGACCGTCCCCGCCACATCGAATGCACCCTCGGTATAGACGCCGGGCATTTCGGCTGTCTCGCCGCCAAGCAGCGCGCAGCCCGCCGCCTTGCACGCGGCTGCCATGCCGGTGACCATGGCCGCAACGATCTCGGGCTCAAGGCGGCTGGTGGCAACGTAATCCAGAAAGAAGAGCGGGCGCGCATTCTGCACCAGAATGTCATTGATGCAGTGGTTGACGATGTCGTGGCCAATGCCCTGCCAGCGGCCATGGTCGGCAGCCAACTTCACCTTAGTGCCCACGCCGTCGGTGGAGGCAACCAGCACCGGCTGCGCGGGCAGCCCCTCCAGCGCAAAGAGGCCGCCAAAGCTGCCCACATCGGCCAGCACCTGAGGCGTGAACGTGGAGCGCACGGCCGCTTTCATCAGCGCCACGGTGCGGTTGCCGGCGTCAATGTCCACGCCTGCGTCGCGGTAGAGATCGGTCATGCGCAACTCTCCAAAACGGATGATCGAGCATTGAAGATTGATGATTGAAGATTGGCGTAACGCCAATCTTCAATCATCAATTATGCTTTTCAACGAACGCTACCAATTGCCCGCACATCTCCACCAGCGACGGCTCATGCACGTACATCATGTGGCCGGCGGCGAAGCGGTGGCGCACGATGTTGCCCTCGAGGCTGGGGTCAAGCTCCAGGTGATTCAGGGTGTGCTCGCTGGCAAAGTAGGGCGTGGCAAAGTCGTAGATGCCCTGCGCCACATAGATGCGCAGGTGCGGATTCTTGCTCATGGCGTCGCGCAGCGTTTCGGCCACATTCACGTAACGGTTCTGGTAACTGCTGTAATCCCACTTGTCGTAGAGGCTCGTGAGCACCTCGTACGGCAGGTCGCTCCCGAAGCTGAGTTCGCCGCGCACATAGTCGTTGAGCGTTGCGGTGTAGCTCCCCTGGATGAATGCGTACGAAGGGTCATAGCCAAATTCGGCGCCAGTGGCGTCGCGATCAATGCCGGTAAAGCGGCTGTCGAGGCGGCCCACCGTGCGACGCTGGTCGCGCAGCAGTTCCTTGCAGAACTTGAAGATCTCCACGCGCAGGTTGGTGCGTTCCACATACTCGGGGGTGAGGCCCGTGAGGCGCGCGACCTTCTGCGCCAGCGCGGCTCGCTCATCGGCAGAGAGCTTGCTGCCACGCAGCAGTGCGGTGGCGTACTCACCCTCGGCAAATTGCTCCGCCTCGGCCAGCGTCTTTTCAAGGTCAGCCTGCAAATCGGGTGCGAGACGCTTGTGGTACCACGCTGTGGCTGTGTATGTGGGCAGGAAGAGTATGTGCGGCAGGTCGTTGCCCAACTCGAAATCGAGCGCCATGAAGTCCAGCGCCGTGGAGATGAGCATGATGCCGTTGAGGTACATGCCGTGACGGTCCTGCAGATAGCCCGAGAGGCCTGCGGCGCGTGTGGTGCCGTAGGATTCGCCAATCAGGTACTTGGGCGAGCGCCAGCGTTGGGCGCGCGAGACGTAGAGGCGGATGAAGTCACCCACCGACTCAATGTCCTTTTCCAGGCCGTGGAACTGCTTGGGGTCTTCGCCTGCGCTGGCGCGGCTGAAACCCGTGCTCACGGGGTCAATGAAGACCAGGTCGGAGGACTCGAGCAGGGTGAACTCGTTGTCCACCAGGTGGTAGGGGGGCGGCTGCGGGCTGTCCACGTCGCCGGAGACGACCCTGCGCGGCCCCAGCAGGCCCAGGTGCATCCACACCGACGACGAACCGGGCCCACCGTTGAAGGAGAAGGTGAGCGGCCGCTCAGCGGTATCGCCACCATTCGTGCGTGTATAGGCGATGAAGAAGATGTGTGCGCGCGGTTTGCCTTCTTCAGTGCGCATGACGACACGCCCCGCCGTGGCAGTGTAGGCAATTTCTTTGCCGTTTACCGTAATTGTGTGCTCGGTGTTTACGATTTCGTCTTTGGGGTCGGCCTTGGGCGCGTCCACGCCGTTGGGCGGCTGTTTTGGCTGCTCCTGCTTCTCGTGCTGCTCGTATTCCGACATGCCTGGGACTTTCTAGGGATTCAGAATGGAATCTGCCGTGACGAGTGTGGCGACGCCGGCGAGGGCATTATTGATGGCTGCGATTTGCTCCACGGCCGACAGGTCACTATCAATGGTGCTGTGGGCGTCGGCGATGAGCGTGACAGGAATGCCCAGTTCCACCGCGCCGCGCACAGTGGCGTTGACGCAGTAGTCTGACTGGAAGCCGCAAATCACCAGCGCATCGACGCTCTGCGCCGCAAGCTGTTGCGCCAGGTCGGTCTCGAAAAAAGCATTGCCTGTCGTCTTCTGCACAATTGGTTCATGCGCCCGTATCGCCAGGCGTGGCGAAAGCTCCCAGCTGGGCGTGCCCGGCTCCTCGGGTTCGCCTGCAGCACCGTTGTGCTGCACAAAGAAGACAGGCATATGCGTTGCGCGTGCGTGGGCAATGAGTGCCTCGAGGCGTGTCAGCATCAGCTCGGCCTCGTGGACGGGCCAGTCGCCCTCAAACATGCTCATTTGTGCGTCTACGACCAGGAGTGCCTGTGTCATGCTGAATCTCCATTCCCGCGCGTGCAACGGTTGACTGGTTGACTGGTGAGCCAGTCAACCAGTCAACCAATCACCGATCTTCGGCCTCTGTTTACTTGACATACCCTTGGGGATGCGTCGAATGCCACCCCCACGCGCTCTCGAGGATCGAGCGCAGGTCGGCGTAGCGCGGCTTCCAGCCCAGTTCGCGCTTGATCTTGTCGCTGCTGGCAATCAGAATGGCAGGGTCGCCGGGGCGACGCGCCACAACCTCGGCGGGAATCGGGTGGCCGGTGATCTCGCGCGCCATTTCGATCACCTCGCGCACCGTAAAGCCTTCGCCATTGCCAAGGTTGTAGGTGCGGCTGCCCCCGTCCAATGCACGCAACGCCAGAATGTGCGCCTGCGCCAGGTCGATGACGTGCACATAGTCGCGCACGCAGGTGCCGTCGCGCGTGGGGTAGTCATCACCAAAGATCTTGATTGAATCGCGCTGCCCCAGCGCCACCTGCAGCACAAGCGGAATCAGGTGCATTTCGGGCGTGTGGTCCTCGCCGCGCGTTGCACTCGCACCGGCGGCGTTGAAATAGCGCAGGGCTGCAAAGCGCAGCTTGCCCGTGCGGTCGAGCCAGTGGAGGATGCGCTCCAGCATGTACTTGGATTCGCCGTAGGGGCTTCCGGGCACAATGCGCTCTTTCTCGTCGATAGGCATGCGCTCGGGGTCGTCAAAGAGGTTGGCCGTGGAGGATACAATCACGCGGCCGACGCCATGTTCGACGGCGCTGCTGAAGAGGTTGATGCCGCAAACCACGTTGTCGCCCACATACTTGAGCGGCTGCTCCATGGATTCGCCCACCAGTGTGTAGGAGGCGAAGTGCATAATGGCGTCGGGACGGTGCGCAGCCAGGGCGGCGTCAATTGCGGCGCGATCGTGGAGGTCACCCTCCACAAAGGCCGCGTCGGGGTGAACCGCTGCCTCGTGACCCTGATAGAGATTGTCGAAGACAACGACCTGCTCGCCTGCCTCCACAAGTTGTTCAACGGCGATTGAGCCGATATAGCCCGCCCCGCCTGTCACCAATACCTTCATGAGATGCGCCTTTCGCTGGGAATGAAGTTTCGCCCATTGTACCCTCTATGCAGGCGATTGCGTAGAGGCGCATAGGGGGCGCGCCGTGTTTTGTGCGTTTGCGCGCACACACAAGCGCAGCAATGAACGACCGCAGCGCCACTCCTCCATCCTCAGTCCTTATTCATCAATTCCCAGCCAACCCCCGGCTCCTCACCCTTCAATCCGCCCCCTTGTCCCGCCCCTGCATTGCCCGTATAATTGGCGCATATGAACGCACCCGCCCTCATGGCCACCTACCAATTGCGGCAGCGCGAGTATCTGCTGCGCATTTCGCGCGCCATGACATCGCGTCTGGATCTGCCCAGCCTGCTGCGCCTCATCCTTACCAGCGCGGCTGAACTGGTGGGCTGCCGCGCCGGGCTGATCGTGCTTGCGCGCGACGTCGGCGTGCCCATGGGTCCCATCTACGTCAGCCGCGGCGCGCCCGCGCGCTTCCAGATCCGCGCCACCTACGGCATCCCGCCCCAACTGCTCCCCGCGTTTGAACCGCTGCTTGATGTGCCTCCCCTCTTCCATGAGGGCGAAGAGCCGGCCACGCCACAACTTGACCCCTACTTCGCCGACCTGCAGGCGCGCGTGCGCCAGGTGGAGGAGCGGTTGACGGGCGCGGCCGGCCCCGACACCGGCAACTTCGGCATCGGCCAGGTGGTGGGGCTGCCCCTGCTCGTGGGCGACGACCTGTTGGGCATCATCTATCTCTTTCGCGGCGAATATGCCTTCACCCAGCTCGATTGGCAAGTCCTCCAGGGTTTCGCCGACCAGGCCGCCATTGCCGTGCGCAACGCCCGCCTCTACAGCCAGCTTGAGACAGAGCGCAGCCGCTTTGCCGCCATTGTCGAGAACAGCGTCGACGGCATTCTCATCCTCGACGCGCAGCGCAACGTGCTTGTGGTCAACCAGGCGCTGGCGACCATGGTGGGACAGGATCCCGCCGAAGCCGCGGGCAGCCCATGCGAGGAATACCTGCCGCTGGAGCATGTCGAAGGCGTGGACATTTGCCAGGAGCTGCCCGATTTCGCCAACCCGGCTGCGCTCCACGCCGAAGGGGAACTGGTGCGCACGGGCAAGAAGCGGCGCATCGTCTCGCTCACCTACACGCCACTCTACGGTGAGAGCGCTGCCGGCAACGAGGGCGAGCCACGCCTCGTCAATGTCATTGTCAACGTCCACGATGTCACCCGTTTGCGCGAGGAGGAGGAGATCAAGTCGACCTTCACCTCAATCATCAGCCATGAACTGAAGACCCCCGTGGCGCTGATCAAGGGGTATGCGCAAACGCTTGCCCGACCCGATGCGCAGTGGGACCGCGAGACGGCGCGCCAGAGTCTCGAAATCATCGAGGAGGAGGCCGACCGCCTCGAGGCGCTGATCAACAATCTGCTCGACGTCAGCCACATCCAGGCCGGCGGCTTGCGCCTCGATCTGGCGGACGTCAACCTTAACAAGCTCGTGCACAGAGTGGCCGCGGCCTATCGCACGCAGACCGATCGCCACACCATCGAGGTTGACGTGCCCGTCGCGCTGCCCGCCATCTGGGCCGATCAGGAGCGCATTCGCCAGGTGCTCACAAACCTGCTCAGCAACGCAATCAAGTACTCACCCGACGGCGGCCTCATTCGCGTAGGTGGCTGGCGCGACGCCGTCGAGGGCTACCCGCGCGTTGTCCTCTATGTAGCAGACCAGGGCGTCGGCATCCCGCCTGAGGAAGTACCCTATGTCTTCGACCGCTTCTACAGGGTGGACAGCAGCCTGCGTCGCAGCACCGCAGGCGCAGGGCTGGGCCTCTTTCTGAGCAAGGCAATCGTGGATGCGCACGGCGGCGCCATTTGGGCGCGCAGTGAGCCGGGCAAAGGCACAACTGTTTTCGTTGCCCTGCCGGTGGACCCGCGCACAGTCCCCAGCGCGCCGCGCGAGCAACTGCTGATCGAAGCGATGCGCACCGCCTGAGCCATTCAGGCGACGCGCATCACCTGCGCTTCGACGCAAGCGCGTCGCTGCGGGTGCTCATCATTCTCCGACAATTTGCCATCCCGAAAGCAAGTCTTCCAAACAACAGAACAGAAGAGGAGAGCAAAGATGAAGATAGGCAACTTTGCAAAGTACAGGCCACTGGCCCTGCTCATGGTTGTGTTGATGACGGGTGCGCTGCTGCCGGCCGCAGCGTTGGCCGCGCCACCCGCGCAGGAGGGCGGCATCGACCCAGCCGTACTTGCAGCGATTCAGGCGGCGTCGGTGCAGGTGGCGCAGGCCGCGGGCGTGGGCACGGGTGTCGCCGCGCCCGTCATCTCGGCTGACGAGCCAGTGGCTGAACTGCCTGTCGACGAGCCTGTGGCGCCGGTCACCTCAGGTCCAGTCGAAATACCTACCCTGGACGACTTTGAAGAGTATACGAGCGACGGTATCAGCATTCTGGCCCCAACACAGTGGAATGTGGAGACCGATAACCCTGCCGGTGTCTTCGTCATGAGCGACGAGGCCGCCGGCCTTGAAGTTGCCATGCAAAATTTCGGCAACGACTTCCCGGGGCTGGTCATCTTCCCGATCTTTGAGGCAAGCGCACAGGCGCTGGTGGATTCGTTTGCCACCGACGCGGTGATCTCGGACGTGTCGCGCGTCGAGCTTGAGCAGGACATCCCCATGTTGCGCATTGGCTTCTCGGGCGGCAACGACGAGGGCGAGCAGAAGGGGGGCGTCATCTACATCATCGCCACAGGCAGTTCGGCCTATGGGTTGCTGGGCGGGGCGCCGACTGATGTCTGGGCGGAGTTTGAGCCGCTGGTCGACGAGATAGCCAGGAGCGTGCTTCTCGACGACGACATGGTTGATCTGCAGGTTGCCGGCAGCGAAGGCCTCGAGTTCGCCGATGCCGACGCGGTGGTCCCCATTCCTGCCGGCTGGTATGTCTCGCGCATCGAGGGTGGAGAACTCAATCTCGTCATCGCCGACCCGGAGATTACGGCCGTGGGCGCGATGGTGACTGCTGTCGATGTGGCGCAGGATGACCCGCAGTTGCAGGCAATGGCCGATGCCATCGCAGGCGGCCTCAGCGATGAAGAGGCGCAGCTCCTTGCCGACGAATTCGTAACCGCCATGGATCTGGGCGCAGATGACCTGCAGATAGATGCGACCAAGACCGCGATCCTGCCGGGCGAGGGCGATGTGGTAGGCATCATTCGCCTCATGGGCACGGCCCCTATTGAGGATGGTCCCACGATGGACATGTCGATCTACACCGCCATCCATACCGACAAGGTTGTGGCGCTTGTCTTCTTTGGCACACCCGAGAACGTGGAGGCGCAGCAGGAGACGATTGTACAGATGCTCAACGGGATGACCTTCCCGTAGGCCACGTCTCGGACGTGGCGCTGAGCGTGGCCTCACTTCGACACAGTGATAAGCGGCGGGGGAATCGATTCCCCCGCCGCTTATCATTGCATGTTGTTGTGGATAACGGGCCAACGCTATTTCGGTGAAGCGGCCTACGCGCTGCGGTCGCTCACCTCGGCGGCTTCGGCTTCGCTGGCGCTCTCATCTGCGGTGGCCGGTGGCGGCGCATATTCGGGTAGCCAAACGAAGAAGGTGCTGCCCTGATGGAGGGTGCTTTCCACAGTCACGCGGCCGTCGTGCGCCTGCGCCAGCCATGCCACAATGCTCAGCCCCAGGCCGCTGCCCCCCTGCTCGCGGCTGCGCGCCTTGTCTGTGCGGTAGAAGCGGTCGAAGATGTGCTGCTGCTGCTCGGGGCTGATGCCGATGCCCGTATCATGCACTGTCACGCGCACCCAGCCGCCGCTGTTTTCCAGGCTGAGCGTAATGGCCCCGCCGCTGGGCGTGTACTTGATGGCGTTGTCCACAAGATTGAGCAGCAACTGGTGCAGGCGCGCGCGATCGCCCAGCACAAGCGCCTGGTCCTCGGAGCCGAGCTGGATTGCCAAGGCCCCGGGGCCTTTGCGGTGTTCGGCAATGCGCCGCGCCTGACGGTAAACATCCAGCAGCACCGTGTCCAGTTCCACCGGTTCCATTTGCAGCTTGAGCACGCCGCTGTCGGCCTGGGCCAGAAGCAGCAGGTCATTGATGAGCGTGCTCATGCGTGTGGTTTCGCTCTCCACCTCGTCCACGATGTCGGCAAACTCGTGGAGCAGTTCCTCACTGGGCGGCCCATTGCGGATGCTCGAGGCCATGCGCTGCAGCAGATCCATGTTGCCGCGGATGGTGGTGAGGGGCGTGCGCAATTCGTGGCTGACGTCGGCTACCAGGCGCTCCTGCCCCTTGAAAAGCTTCTGGATGCGGTCGAGCATCTCGTTGAAGGTTGCGGCCAGCTCGCCAATTTCGGTGTCGGTGTCCTCGAGCGCAAGGCGCAGGTCGAGGTCCTTGGCGCGGCTGATGCCGCCGGCCGTGCGTGTAATCTCGGCCAGGGGCAGCAATTCGCGCCGCGCGAGCAGCGCCCCCACCACAGCGGCCACAACCAGGCTGAGCCCCGTGCCGATGATGAGGTAGCGCCCGACTTGCGCCAGCGCGTCTTCGGCTGCGCCAATCGGGCGCACAATCTGCACGGCCCCCAGCACCTGGCCGCCAATCACGAGCGGCACGCTGTAGACGAGCAGCGGCTGATCGCCCAGCACGGCGCGATAGCGATGGGTGAGCCCTTGCGCCACGGCCGGCAGCGCATCGGTGTAGTCCGGCACCGTCATGTTGGCCAGGTTGTCGCTCTGCTTGACAATGCGCCCTTCCAGGTTGATGACCTGCACGGCGACCGAGCTGGCGAAGTAGTTGAGGCTGGGAAAATCGATGGCCTCGCCCTCGGGGAGTTTGCGCAGGTCGCGCTCAATTTGCTGGCTCACCGCGTTGGCCACGGAGACGGCCTCGCGCTGCGAATCCTGCACGACCTGTGCCTGGAGGTTGGTGGCTAACGCCGAATAGACGATGACGCTGAAGAAGATGAGCGTCGCGCCCAGCAGTGCGGTGTACCAGAGTGTGAGGCGCAGGCGTATGGTCATAGTAGGAGTCCGGGGAGCGGGACAGTCGTCAATCATCTATCATCAATCGTCAGTTGTTGATAATTGAAGATAGATGAGTCCACTGAAAAATGGTGTTCGCGCTGATTTTCGCGAGCGAGTAGAATG
>CAYRVP010000097.1:0-15415 GCA_964427845.1 uncultured Caldilineaceae bacterium | reverse complement strand
AAACCGCTCCCTCACGCCCGGCTTGGGGCCGTGGCCGATATCAACGATGGGGCCGCGCAAAGCTGCCCTGCCGACTTGGCCCTACCACGTGTCGTAGTCGACTACCACGCCATCCTCAATGACCCGCATGTGCAGGCGGTGCTGATCTGCTCCGCCACCAACACGCACGCGCGCATCCTTACCGAAGCAGCGCAGGCGGGTAAACAGATATTCTGCGAGAAGCCAATCGACCACGACCTGGCGGCGATTGACGCTGCGCTCGCCGCCGTCAACAAGGCAGGCGTACTGCTGCAAGTCGGCTTCAATCGCCGCTTCGACCCCAACTTCGCACGTGTGCGCCAACTCGTCGCCGCGGGCGCTGTGGGCAACCCCGAACTGCTGCACATCATCAGCCGCGACCCGGAGCCGCCTTCGCCCGAGTACGCCGCAGTGTCCGGCGGCATCTTCCTCGATATGACCATCCACGATTTCGACATGGCGCGCTTCCTCATGGGCCGCGACGTGGAGGAACTCTACGCCGCAGGCAGCGTGCTGGTTGACCCGCGCATTGGCGAGGCAGGCGACCTGGATACTGTGATGATCACCCTCAAGTTCGCAGGCGGGGCCATCGGCGTCATCGACAACAGCCGCCGCGCCGCCTACGGTTACGACCAGCGTGTAGAGGTCTTCGGCAGCGGCGGGGTGGCGCGTGCCGAGAACAACTTCCCCAACAGTGTCACTCTGGCCGACGGCACGGGTGTGCGCCATGACCTGCCTTTCCACTTCTTCATGGACAGGTACACCGACGCCTATGTGCATGAACTGGTCGCTTTTGTAGGCTGCCTGCGTGAGGGTGCGCCGCTGATGGTGAGCGGTGAGGACGGCCGCCAGGCCATTCTGATAGGCCTGGCTGCGCGCAAGTCTTTCGCCGAGAACCGACCGGTGCGCCTGACCGAAATCGCCAACTGAAGTGGGAGTGCCATGAAAACAACACCTCAACGCAAAGTCGCCGGGGCAGCAAAGAAACGCAAAGAACAGCAATGAGTCGATTTCTGCTGAGTCGTTGCTTTTCCTTTCCGCCCCTTTGCGGTCTCTGGCTCTTTGCGTTGAGGTTTGGCTGTGGGTGTACGTTTTATCCGGTATGACTTTGGGTGCAAACGGAAATAGCGAGACGCTGCAGTGAGTCGCGATGATTCAGAACCCGACTGATACCCCTGCGCCAGGCGACGACGCGGCCCCCCAGGACAACCCGCGCCAGCGGCAGAGTGCACGCGCCGCCGGCACGGCCATCCTCGATGCCTATGACCACTACTTTGACGAATTCACCAGCGTCTCGGCCCGCTCGCGCCGGCACTTTGAGCAGCGCCGCTGGGAGCTTTGGCAAAACGACGCCGTCGAGCGCCTAACAGTACGCGAGCGGGTCATCGCCAGCGTTGTGGAGGGCCTGCGCGCAATCCTCGGCGCGGATGTGCACGACGTAGGCGTCTGGCTCGCGATCAAGCAGGTGTATGCAGCGCAAATTGCGCGCCGGCAGAATCTGGAGTTGGCCGAAACTTTCTTCAATTCCGTCACACGCCGTATCCTCGGTACGGTTGGCGTGGACCAGCGCATCGAGTTTGTCTGGTTTGGCGCCACGATGTTGCCGGGGAGGGGGCAAGCAGAGATCCTGCGGCGCTATGTGCGCATCACAGACTGCGAGGAGGTCATCCGCGCCATCCTGCGCGACAACGCGTTTGATGCGCCATATGCTGACGCAGCGGGTGACGCCAGGCGCGTTGCCGCTGCACTGGAACGCGAATTGGCGTACGTGTGGGAATCGCCCGACTTTGAGAGCATCGAACTCCTGCGGCCGGTATTCTATCGCAACAAAGGCGCCTATCTCATCGGGCGCATCCGCAAACGCAACCGCGTGCTCCCATTTATTCTTCCGCTGTTGCATGAGCAGGACGGCATCATGGTGGATGCCGCGCTCTTTACCGAAGAGGAGGCCAGCAAGGTCTTCTCTTTCACGCGCGCCTACTTTCATGTGGACACCGAGAGTCCCGTCGAGGTGGTGGGCTTCCTCAAGTCAATCCTGCCGCTCAAGCCCATTGCCGAACTTTACACGGCGCTGGGCTGGAACAAGCACGGCAAGACAATGCTCTACCGCGCGCTCTACCGCCACCTGGGCAATTCGTCCGACCGATTTGAGCTCACCCGCGGCGCGCGCGGCATGGTGATGACGGTCTTCACGCTGCCCTCCTACGACATCGTCTTCAAGGTAATCAAGGATCGCTTTGGCGAGGCCAAGACAATCACGCGCCGCGATGTGCTCTCCAGCTACCGGTTTGTCTTCAAGCACGATCGGGTTGGGCGCATGGTGGATGCGCAGGAATTCGAAAATCTGACTTTTGCGCGCGAACGCTTCACCGACGAGTTACTGGAAGAATTGCTTGCCGACGCGGCCAACACGGTTTCTGTAGACGGCAACCAGGTGATCGTGCGTCACCTCTACACCGAGCGCCGCCTCTACCCGCTTGATCTCTACATCAAGGAGATGGGCGTCGACCATGCGCTCGCGGCCATAAGTGACTATGGGCATGCCATTGCCGATCTGGCCGCCGCCAACATCTTCCCTGGCGATCTCTTTATCAAGAACTTTGGCGTCACGCGGCACGACCGTGTTGTCTTCTACGACTACGATGAGGTCATGCTCCTGACCGACGTCAACTTCCGGCATTTGCCCGCGAGCAACCGCTACGATGACGAAATTGCGGCACAACCCTGGTTCTCGGTGCAGCCCAATGACGTCTTCCCCGAGGAATTTCGCACCTTTCTGTGGCTGCCCACGCCGCTGCGCAGCGCCTTTGAGGCCGAGCACGGCCAGCTCTTCACCGTTAGGTGGTGGCAAGCCATGCAGGCGCGCATACGCGCCGGCGAGATTGTCGACATCTTCCCTTACGCACAGAGCAAGCGGCTGCCCCGTTGAAGATCCCGGTACGATGAATGAAGCGTTACGCCCTCTTCTATACGTTGCTCGTGTAGTTGCCCAACGGGCAATTACACCGCAGCCATGCCGGCAAGCGGGCGCGTGCGCAGCAGACGAAGTTTGCCGAGAGTGACAAAATCCTTACATCTTGCGAGGCCGTACATGGCGGATAATGCGGAAGCGATGAGCGACTCAGTTGCCGGTGACGACGCAACCACAATTGGCGAATTGCGTGGATTGGTGGCCGACTTTGTGGCCGCACGCGCGTGGAGCGTCTATCACTCGCCCAAGAATCTGGCGATGTCGATTGCCATCGAAGCCGCCGAGATTATGGAGCACTTTCAATGGTACTCGCACGAAGAAAGTGCCGAGCGCATGATGGACGACGGCCTGCGCGCCGAAGTCGCGGACGAGGTTGCCGACGTGCTGATCTACTGTCTGAGCCTGGCCAACAGCACGGGCATGGACGTGAGTGAGGCCATCCGCAAGAAGATGGCACGCAACGAGGGCCGCTTTCCCGTGGACCGGGTGCGCGGTCGCCTGGGCTAGCCCGGCAGCGCCGGGCGCAGAATTGCGCATCACGAAGGGACGGAATGCACATGGCCGCTGAAGCGCCAACAATTGAACAGACAGTCCAGTTCACGCGTACAGTCTGCGCGCGCATTCCCACCATTGAAGGCGAGTTCCAACTCTGTCACTATGCCAACACGCGCGACAGCAAGGAGCATCTCGCCGTCATCTATGGCGATGTGAGCGGCGGTGACAAGGTGCCCGTCCGCGTCCACTCCGAGTGCTTTACGGGGGATGTGCTTGGCTCCCGCCGCTGCGATTGCGGCGACCAGCTTCACTATGCCATGGCCTACATTGCCGAGGCAGGGCGCGGCGTGGTCATCTACCTGCGCCAGGAAGGGCGCGGTATCGGCCTTGAGCACAAGCTGCAGGCGTATAACCTGCAGGATGAGGGCTACGACACGGTCGAGGCGAACATCATGCTGGGCCACCAGGCCGACGAGCGCGAGTATTGGGCCGCCGCAGCCATCCTTGCCGATCTCGGCATTCGTTCGGTGCAACTTCTGACCAACAACCCGACCAAGATCGAGCATCTCCGGAACCTGGGCGTGACCGTAGCTGAGCGGCTGCCGGTGATTGTCGAGGTCAACGACGACAACCGTGTCTACCTCAAGACCAAGGCTCAACGCATGCGCCACATGCTGGCCATGGCCGGTGACCGCGCGGCCGACACAGCGCAGGAGGGCGACGGCCACGAACCGCTGCCGGTGGTGGTGTCCGAAGCCGCTTCAAGTCAACTGCACGCACTCAAGGTGCGCATGGCGGTACACGATGGCACACGTCCATTTGTCACGCTGACCTACGCGCAGAGCCTCAACGGTGCGATTGGGGGGCCGGGCGGTGCACCCGCACAGGTCAGCGGACGCGCATCGCTGCAAGTAACCCATGAATTGCGCGCTGCGCACGCCGCAATTCTGGTTGGCGTGGGCACTGTGCTTGCCGACGACCCCAGCCTCACCCTGCGCTTTGCGGACGGTGGCCACCCGCAACCCGTTGTACTGGATGGCAGCCTGCGCACGCCGCACACGGCGCGCCTGCTTGCCGGACCCATTGCGCCCATTATTGCCACGCTGGCGCGCAACGAAGGCTCACCACGCGCCACCGCACTTGCAAACGCGGGCGCGACGCTCCTCTTTCTGCCCCCTGGCGGCGACGCCAAAGTCAGCCTGCCCGCGCTGCTGGAGGCGCTGCGCGACATGGGGATGCATAGCCTGATGGTTGAAGGTGGTGCACAAGTCATTCGCTCCTTCCTCGCGCACAGGCTGGTGGACGCACTGGTCGTTACGATTGCGCCGCGCCTGCTCGAGGGCGTTCTTGCACTTGATGGCGACTCCGCAACCGGGCCGGGGCTCGCCATGCCCCGGCTACTGGAGACTTCGTGGACGCCCGCGGGCGACGACCTGATTCTGTGGGGCACTCCCAGCTGGGAGGCGTAATTGCTGCCATCTATCCCCTGGATAAAGACGGCCGAGCGCCTCTACTTTGACGCGCCCTTTGCGGTCTCCGTGCGTACAGAGGACCTGCCTCGCCTCGGCTTGAATCAGGTCATCGTACGCACGTGCGCGTCTGCGGTCAGCGCCGGGACCGAGATGCTCTTCTACCGCGGTCAAGCCCCAGGTGACATGGCGCTCGATAGTGCGCTGCCCGCGTTGTCCGGTGGCATCAGCTATCCGCTGCGCTATGGCTACGCGAGCGTGGGCGAAGTGGAATCCGTGGGTCCCGGCGTCGCCAAGTCCTGGCTGGGACGGCGCGTCTTCGCTTTCGAACCACATGCAAGCGCCTTTGTGGCCGAAATCTCCAACCTCGTCGCCGTTCCCCAAGGCCTTTCAACCGACGTCGCAACGCTTCTGCCCAATGCCGAGACTGCCACGAACCTGCTTCTCGACGGCGCGCCGCTGCTGGGCGAGCGTGTTGCGGTAATGGGCGCGGGCGTGGTTGGTTTGCTGACGACGGCCTGGCTGGCGCGCTTTCCACTTCGTGAACTCGTGGTCG
The DNA here is from genome assembly GCA_964427845.1 of uncultured Caldilineaceae bacterium. GTDB lineage: Bacteria > Chloroflexota > Anaerolineae > Caldilineales > Caldilineaceae > UBA5069. The sequence continues at coordinate 9,906 of CAYRVP010000097.1, read as the reverse complement.
TGGACCCTTTTGCTGAACGACGCGCACACGCACAAAGCCTTGGCGCGCATGCGGTCATGCCCGCCAACTCGGAGAGTGACGAGCCGCTGCGCGACTTTGACCTGGTCTACGAGCTCAGCGGCAACCCGAGCGCGCTCAATGAAGCGATTCGCGCGTGCGGTTTTGGCGGCCGCGTGGTCGTGGGCTCGTGGTATGGAAGCAAGCCAGCGCTGCTCGACCTGGGCAGCCACTATCACCGCAACCGCATCCAGCTCATCGGAAGCCAGGTAAGTACGCTCGCGCCCGCGCTCACCGGGCGCTGGGACAAATCGCGCCGCATCGCGCAAGCATGGGCCCTCCTCCAGTCGCCGGACATCGCCTCGCTGATTACGCACCGCTGGCCTTTTGACGATGCAGCCAACGCCTACCGTATGATTGACCTTCACAAGGGCGACGTGCTCCAACTGTTGTTTACGTATACATAGGTCTCTCGAGGCAGCGTAGGTTTCACTGCCACACGTGATTGCCTGCATGGCATTGCGCGATGGGAGAATTGGCATGGGTCGATATCGCGACCCGTTGCCAACTCAATCCGGAGCGAGCCATGAGAACCCTCCACGCGCTGCCGGTGCTTGCACTTTGCGTCATTCTTCCACTTGCCGCAGTGCTGCCCGCCTCGGCCGCGACACCCCCCCGTGGCAGTCAAACCGCCGACTCAATTCCGCCCCAACCACAGCCCGATTCAACAGGAAGCCGCACAGTCTACCTCCCAACTGTTGCCCGTGGTCCCGCGGCGCGTGTGAGCGCTATCGAACTCACCCAGGCCACGCAGAACGCAAGCCAGACGGTGCCCATGGTGGCGGGCCGCCCTACTGTTGCACGTATCTTCCTCCAGTCCAGTATCGGCCTTACAGGGCAAAGCGTAAAGCTCTCTGCCACACGCAACGGCGTGGCGCTGGCCGGCTCTCCTCTCACACGCTCGGGGTCAGCCAGCTATGCGACGCCAAACCGCGATGTTGCTAATCAAAGCACAAACTTCCTTCTGCCCGCGTCATGGCTCAGCGGCAACTTGGTGCTGACGGCGCGTGTCGTCGACGGTGGGCAGAGTCTGGCGCGCACGGTGACTTTCCAGCCCGTGCCGCCGCTGCGCGTCACGATTGTGCCCATTCGCTATGTGCACGCGCCAAACGGCAAGGAATACGCGGCGCCCACGACTGCCGCCTTTCCCGCCTCGGTGCAGCGCATGTTTCCCATTCCCAATCTCGAACTGCGCTGGCATACGCCGCCCCCCTTCCGCGGCAACCTGCCGGCCAGCGGGTCGAACCGCCTCGCCGACTGGGGGGGGTTGCTCAACGGGACGCTCGGGCTGAAACAGAGCGAGGGCGCGGCAAGTGACACCGTCTATATGGCGCTGTTGCCCACCGCCATCGGCAGCGACAACCGCATTTATTACACGGGGATTGGCACCTCGATGCGCGCCACGGTGAACTTCGACACGCAACTCACGCCGGCGCATGAACTGGGCCACACCCTGGGGCGCGGCCACGCGCCTTGCGGTGGAGTAACCAATGCCGATCCGGCCTATCCCTACGCCGGGGCCTCGATTGGCGCGCTGGGCTTCAACACTGCCAGTTCCACGCTGATTGACCCCGCTGAGACGACCGACCTCATGTCGTACTGTGCAGAGTGGATATCGGACTACAACTACATTGGCATGTACACGAATCAGCGCGCCGCCGTCACCAGCGCGGATGCCGCGTCAGCGTCCGTCGTGAGAGAAGACGGGGTCCTTGTGCGCGCACATCTTAGTCCCGGTGTCGCGGCCGAGATACTCCCGCTTTACGCAATGTATGCGCCGCTCACCGACAACCAGCCGGTGGAGGGCGGCGGCACGAACTACACGGTGGCCTTTGTGGACATTGAGGGCGCGACCCTGGCGACGCATGTAGTGGCTGCCGCTGCCGCCGATGAAGAAGGTCTCTCGATTCAAGTGCTGAGCGCCATCTTGCCGCTGCCTGCGGGCCGGATCGCTGCTGTGGAGGTGCGCAGCGGCAGTGACGTGCTGGCGAAGCGCAGCCTGACGTCGAGTTCCGCGCCACTGCAAGCGCCGGTCGTCGTGGCCGAGAACGGAGCGCTCAGTGTGACTCTTGCGGATGGCGCACCTAAGCTGCTGCGCATGGTGCAAGGCGAGCGCGTCACAACGCTGGCAATGGATGTGATCGAGAGGCAGGTCGCGCTGCCAACGGCCGATTTGCCCGGCGGTGACGGCACTCTCGAGGCGATTACGGCGGACGTGCTCCCACAGCCGGGCGCTTCCGCCGCCTCAGTCGCCGCGATCGCGCTGCCCAACACGCCGCCGGTAGCCACGATTGCGCCACCCGGGATGCCCTTGGGCGGCGGCGGTGTCGTCATCGCGGGTTATGCCGCCGATGGCGAAGATGGTATGCTTGAAGCAGAATGGTTTGTCAACGGCGCAGCCGCAGCACGCGGCCCCTTCCTGCAAATTCAGGACGTGGCGACGCTGCAGCCCGACACAGTGATCGCGTTACGCGCAACCGACAGTGCGGGCCAGGTCGCTTCGGCCACGCTCACGTTGCAGCCCATCCAGCCTGCATTGGACCCTGTGCCTTGACGTATGGGCGCAGGCTGCCGAATCCTCGCTCTGCGGAGGCCCTGTGTATACCCTTGCGGTCCAGCGCGACTTCGTGGCGCAGCACTACCTTGTCGGCGGCGACTGGGGCGCAGAGAACACGCTGCACTCGCACCACTATCGCCTCGAGCTACAAATCGAGGCCGACTCGCTCGACGCCCATGGCTACTGCGTTGACATCGTCGCGGTCGAAGCGGCACTCGATGAGTTGGTCGCGCGCTATCGCGACCGCACCTTGAATGAACAACCGCCCTTTGCGGGGCTGAACCCCAGCATCGAGCACTTCACGCGCATTGCCTGTATGGAACTGGCCGACAAGGTGGCCGCACCCGGCCTCACCGCGTTGCGCGTGCGCATTTGGGAGAACGCAATTGCCTGGGCCGCCTACCGGCTGCAACTGCGCTGAAACGCGAACTGCACAACGCAAAGTCGCAAAGGGTGCAAAGTAAAGCAAAGAAAAGCAAAGAAAAGTACGACACATGGACGGCCCCCGCTCTCCTGTATGGCGACATTCCTGGTGGCAACGAACTGCATGTCGGGTAGCGCTGCTCCTTGCTTTGGCCTGCGCACTGTTGATGACTACGCGCAAGGCATCGGCCGCCCCGTCTGACCCACCACCGTGTGACCCTCTCGCCTCCTCACCCAGCCACTGTCTCGTCGCCGAACCGTACATCACCGAGCGCCTGTCGCTGCGCGCCGCGGGCGATGGTCTTCTTTTTGCCATGGCCACGGCGCCCGGCGAGACGCAATTGCGCGTGCTCGATGCAGCCACGCTGGCCACGCTCGGTGTGCTGCCTCTGCGCGATGAAGCGCTGCTTTATCAGGATGGCCATCTCTACACGGCACCGCTCTCGACCACTGTAGCGATGCCCATTGTCCTGGGCGTCAGGGCAGCGAATCGGCCTGCGCTTCTCGGCAGCATCGCTTTGCCCGCGTCCGGCGTGTTGGATTGGGCCGTCGCACCGCACACGCTCTTTGCGCTGACACAGTCGCAGACTGGCAGCGGTAACGAGTTGCACGTATTTTCGCTGCAGGATGCCTCGCGCCCGCGCCCTGCATCGGTGGTGGCCGGGCTTGCGTGCACGCGTATTGCTGCATACGGCAGCCGGGTCTACGCGGCCGGCCCCACCGGGTTGACCATTCTGGACGCCACTGACCCGGCCGCGCCGCTGACGCTTGCGGCCGCCGAGTGGTTTGCAGACGCGCCACTACTGGACGTTGACATGGCTGCGGTGGCCAACTTCGTCTACCTCATGGGGCGCGACCCCGTAGGAACACCCGTTTGCCGCATCATCGACGTGCGCACACCCGCCGATCCCACGCCTGTGGGCAACTGCCCATTCCTGCCCGGCAAGACTCTTGTAGCCGGCGGCTTCGCCTATGTGAACCCCAACCAGTCGCCTGCTGAATACGCTGACTACGCCGTCTACACCGTGACGAACCCGGCCGCCCCGACGCGCGTGGGCACAACTGCACAACGCTGGCGCACCGCGATTGCGCTGGCCGATGCCATTGTCGCGCAGACAGTGGACGGCCGCCTGCTGCGCCTGCACCAGGCAGCCAACGGCGCACTCACAACTTTGGCGCAAACCTGGAGCCAGGACGAGCTTGCTCTGGATGGCGCCGTGCGCGCCGTGACTGGCGACATGGCCATCATCGACCGCGGCGCCATGGGCGATGGCGGAGCGCGGGTTCTGGCGCTGGTCGACATCAGCGCTCGCAGCGCACCGCACCCCATCGGCACGCTTGAAAGCATGTGGATCGGCGCGCACAACCTTGTAGCCGACGGCGCACGCCTCTATGCCATGCACCGCAACCGCCTCACGCTTTTCGACCTGCGTGACCCGACGCATACCCAGCAGCTCGGTCAGTTCGCCTCACCCATGCAGGATACACTCGAGCACCTGATTCTTGACGCGCCCGAACGTGCCTTCATGCTCAGCGAGCACAACACACTCCTCTCCGTCGACTTGAGCACGCCACTGACCCCTACCCTCGCGGCGGTGGTGGACCTGCCGGGGCGCACCGATGTATGGGCCGCGCTGCAAGGCACGCTGTACCTTTTCGGCAACGATACGCTACTGGTCGTGGATGTTACGCAGCCCGGACATCCGCGCCTGGCGCGCAGCCTGCCGGTGCCAACGCCTGCCGCCGCCACCGTGTGGGGGTCGGGCCTTTACCTCGTCGACAACGGCGCGCTCCAGGTGATCGACATCTCTGAGCCGCTCAGCCCCACCCCCGGCATGCGCATCGAACCACCGTCAGGTATGCGCTTCGTCGCCATCGGCGGCGCGGTGGCGGGCCGCATCGCACTGCAGGCACTGCGCATGGCAGGTGGCCCCAGCGTGCCTCCCTTTGCTGCGATTTTCGAGCTCGAAGGACCTGGCGCGCCACGCCGCGCCGCAAGCGTGGCAGGCGACTTCGCGGACGCGATCTTCGATGGCGCGCGCCTCATCCTCCCCGGCGCCGAAGTGGTTGCGATTGGTTCTCACGGTCGCGACAGGATACCGCTGCCCGCCGTGCTGGCTGAAGCAATTGCGATTCTGCTGGCAGACCCGACGAATCCCACGTTGGCTTTAACCTACACCATTGCTGCCGACCCGCCGCCGGTGACAGAGACGGCGACCATCACAGCCACCGCACGCTGCCTGCTTCACGAGAGCGACCCCGCGCGCCCGTGGCTCGCTCCGATAGGCGAGGCAACATGGGCCGGACCCTACATGCTGCGTGTCGTCGACTGCGCCACGGGCGCACCGCTGGCTTTTGATAACGCAATCACTGTGACCGTTGCCCTCCCGCGCAGCGCAGACCAGGGCGGTGACGGGGCCCAGGCGACGCTCGCCGCCGACCAGGGCGACCGCTGGCTTCCGCTGCCCGGCGCGCAATGCGAAACCGGCACGCTCTGCGCCCGGCTTGATGCGCCACTCATGTGGGGCGTTCGCGGCCCCGCACCCGTGCCCGTCTTGCTGCCGTGGATTGCGCGCTGATGTGAAGTGGTTGCACATTCGCAATTGCTGCGAACAAGGTCTATGCCTTGCCGCGCAAACGCATACCGGCCTGTGTATAGACTGCATCGCTGACGCGCATGTTGAGTACGGCGTCGTCCGCGTTGGTCGGGTAGGGCCCGCCGTGGCGCACCGCATCCACAAACGCAGCCAACTGGCATGTGTAGCTGGGCGTGCGACCGAAATGCTCGTGGCGCACGCCGCTCGGCGTATCCACACGCATGCGGTGGTAGAGGTGGGGTAGCACCGGGTTCACCACGCGCAGCGAGCCAACCTCACCTTGCACCAGCAGGCGCACATCCGGCGCGCGCAGGGCCTTCATCTCCACGTCCATGCGCCCGGCCGCGCCCGAGGGGAACCGAAATTGGCAGGTCATGCGGCGGTCCACGTCGGGTGCAAGCAGCCTTGCGCGCGCTGCGGTGACTACAGGCTCCTCGCCTACCACATAGCGCACGAGGTTAATCATGTAGCAGCCGAGGTCCATGGTTGCACCGCCGCCCAGCGCGTAGTCGAAGCGAATGTCGTTGCGGCGTAGCGAAGGCGTGCGGAAGATCGCCTCGACCGAAAGCACACGCCCAATTTCGCCGCTGCGCACAATCTCACCCACGCGCAGCAGCAGCGGATGGTAACGGTTGTGAAACGCTTCCATGAGCACGCGCCCGCTGCTCCGGGCTGCGGCGGCCAGTTGCGCGGCCTCGAGCGCGTTCGCCGCCAGCGGCTTCTCGCACAGGACATGCTTGCCCGCGTGCAGCGCACGCAGCGCCCAGGCAAAGTGCATGGCATTGGGCAAGGGGATATACACGGCCTCGAGCGTGGCATCATCAATCAGGGCTGCGTAGGAATCGGCCCAGCGGGGGATAGAATGATGGGCGGCAAATGAGGCGGCGCGCGCCCCGTCGCGCGCTGCCACAGCGGCCACGAGCACGCCGGCCATGCTGCGCGCAGGCTGCACAAGTGCATGCGGCGCAATGCGTGCCGCGCCCAAAACGCCAATTGTGAGAACGTCCGCCACGTCGCACTCCCTTTCCGTCAGCACCGTGCATTGCGCTTCATCAAAATCCCGCGTGCTCCGGTTTTCCCGTAACCTGCCCCGCTGTGGCAGCATTGGGGAATGCGCGTCGCACTCGTCATCTACGGATCGTTGGATACTGTCTCAGGGGGTTACCTGTACGACCGCACGCTGGTCGAGCAGCTGCGCGCGCGCGGTCATGAGGTGGAGATCGTTTCGCTGCCCTGGCGCAATTATGCGAAGCACCTGGGCGACAACCTCGCGCCGGCCTGGCGGCGCATGCTGCGCACACTCGACGTCGATCTCGTGCTCGAGGACGAATTGAATCACCCGTCGCTGGCGTTTGCGCCGCGCCCGACGCGAGCCGACGGGAGTCAACCGCCCGTGGTCACCATTGTGCACCATCTGCGCAGCAGCGAAGAAAACCCTGCGCTCCTGCGCCCCCTCTACCGCGCCGTTGAGGCGCGCTATCTGCGACGCGCCGACGGCTTCATCTTTAACAGCAAAACGACGCGCGCGACGGTCGAGGCCATGCGTCCTGCTCTGCCGCCACATATCGTCGCCTACCCGGCGGGCGACCACGTTCAGAGCGCGGCCTCGTCATCACTACGCGAAGATCACGCCCCGGACGCACCTCTGCGCGTCGCCTTTGTGGGCAACCTGATTGCGCGCAAAGGGCTGCACGTGCTTATCGACGCGCTCTCACTGACCGATACGCCCGTCAGCCTGGAGATTGCCGGTAGCGAGACGGTCGACCCCACCTATAGTGCGCGCGTGCGCGCACAGGTGGACGCTGCGGGGCTGTCCACACGCGTGCGCTTTCTAGGCTCCTTGAGCGACACAGAGCGCGGCGCACTCTATGCCCGCAGCGACCTGCTGGCGCTGCCTTCCTACGAGGGATTCGGTATTGTCTACCTCGAGGCGATGGCCTGCGGGCTGCCGGTGATCGCGTCGACTGCAGGCGCAGCGCATGAGATTGTGCGGGCGGGCGACAATGGCTTTCTGGTTGCGCCGGGCGACGCGCAGGCTCTGGCGCGCTACCTGACGGCTCTGGCGCATGATCCATCACTGCGTGACGAGATGCGCGCGGCAGCGGTGGCGGCCTATGCCGCCTCCCCCACCTGGGCGCAGAGCACGACGCGCATTGCCGAATATCTCGAAGAGCTGGTGGCCGCATGAATTCAAGCCAACTGACACCCTTTGCCCGCTACCTGCTTGCAAAATGCAGTGTCGACGACCGTGCCCTCAACCGCAACGTGTACGATGCGCTGGCAGCAGCCCTGCCCGCCCACGCCATGCCGCTGCGCGTGCTTGAAATTGGCTGCGGCGTGGGCACCATGCTTGAACGCCTCGCGCGCTGGGGGCTGCTTGCTGGCCGACAGGTGTCCTACCTGGGCATCGACAGTGAGGCGAGCAACATCGAGGCGGCAGTATCGCCCAATGTTGCGGGTCTCTCCACAGGCTTCACGGTGGCAGACGTACACGAGTTCGCACAGCGCGCCGAGGCGCATGGCGCTTTCGACCTAATCATTGCCCATGCCGTGCTTGATTTGCTCGACCTGGAGCGCACGCTGCCGCTCCTGCGCGATCTGCTGCGGCCGGGCGGGCTGGCCTGGTTCACGATCAACTTCGACGGCGTGACGCTGCTTGAACCGCCGACTGACCCGCCGCTCGATGCTGCGATTGTGGCTGCTTATCATGCCACGATGGACGCGCGCACCACGGATGGCGCACCAGCCGGTGCGAGCGAGACCGGCCGCCGCCTCTTCACAGCGCTACCCAGGGCCGGCCTGCCGATTCTTGCCGCGGGCGCGTCCGACTGGGTGGTGCATCCCGTTGGCGGTCGCTATCCGCACGACGAAGGGTATTTCCTCGAGGCGATTCTCGGCTTCTTCGAGGATGCACTCGCTGACTGGCCTGTCCTCGCACCTGCCTCTCTTGCTGAATGGCTGATCGAACGGCGAGCGCAGGTCGCGAACGCCGATCTTACTTACATCGCGCACCAGTTTGACTTTCTCGCGATGCGCCCACATGAGGTGACGCTTTGACCCCTTCCGCCCCGTCCATTGCCGTTGAGAGTCATGACCGCAAGCGCCTGACGGTCATCATCGTTTCCTACCTCATCTTCATCGCGCGGGGCATGGCGTACTGCCGTATTGGCGTCGCCCTTCCCGCGATGGGCCTCGACGGGCCGGAGCCGACCGAGGACGCGCCCCTGATATTCATTGCATTAACCATCGGCTTTCTCGCGTCGAGCTTTCTGGTGGGACGGTTGCTGAACCACTACAGGACGGCCCATTTCATGATTGCGGCGGGGCTGCTGCGCACGCTGGGGATGCTGGGCTTCGCGCTGCTGCCCACGTGGTGGGCCATCATCACCGCCACTCTACTGATTGGCTTCGCCAGCGGCATGCTCGACGCGGGCATGAATACGTGGTTCGCCATGCGCTTCAGCCCCCGGCTTATGAGCTGGCTGCACGCTGCGTTTGGCCTTGGCGCAACAGTAGGGCCGATTGTATTGGCGTCGATACTGGTGGGAGGCTTCTCGTGGCGCTGGGGTTATGGCCTTATGGCGGCAATGCAATTGGCTGTTGTGGGCGTGGTGGTTGCCACGCGAGGGCTCTGGCAGATACCGCCGTCGGTCGAGTCCCCCCACGATGGCTCACTCGAACAGAAGACCAAAATCACCCCCTGGCAGACACTGGCGCTGCCCGCCGTGTGGCTGGGGATTGCCGTCTTCTTCTTCTATACCGGCGTTGAGTTAACGGCCAGCAACTGGGCCTTTTCAATCTTCACAGAGGAGCGGGGCATCAGCGTCGCGGCTGCAGGCTTCTGGACAAGCGCGTTCTGGGCGACCTTCACCGCGGGGCGTATCTTCTTTGGCTTCGTCACGGTTAAGTCACTGGCCAGTCTCCTGCGGCTGGTAATGTTCGGCGCCTTTATCGGGGCCATCTTCTTTGCGTGGGCGCCGGTGCCACTTGTTGGCTTTTTGGGGCTGGCCTTCATGGGCTTCTGCCTGGCGCCTGTCTTCCCTATGCTCGTCTCCGAGACCCCGCAGCGGCTGGGCCCCGACGTGGCGCAACATGCGATTGGCTTTCAGGTGGGTGCTGCCAGCTTTGGCATCGCCGTACTGCCCAGCCTCGCGGGCGTTATCGCCGAGCGTACCACGCTTGAGGCGATCCCTCTCTTTGTCATCGCTGTCTCGATTGTCCTCTTCATGCTGCACGAGTGGATGGTGCGCACGACGAAGCACTGAGTCCCTC
>CAYRVP010000096.1:0-15465 GCA_964427845.1 uncultured Caldilineaceae bacterium | reverse complement strand
GTGCGTAGGCGGTTTCGCACGGTGTTGCGTACTGGCCCCATCGGGGGGTGGGGGAAAACGTTGGGCGAACTGCCCTACCAGGTCGGGGGACATGGGGTCGTTGAAGTAGAGCGGGATGGGGTGCACGGGGACGGGCTGGCGAACATCGGCTTTGTCCGGGCCCAGAGGCGGGCAGCGCCACGCTGCATCCTCCGTGCCGCGGCGCTGCTCCTTGAAGGCGCCCAGAATGCCGCAACTGAAGCAGTGCTCGCGGCAGTCGTCCACCACGCCGCCCTGATAGGTATGGACGTACTCCTCGTAGAGGAATTGTTTCTTCACGCCCGCCGAAATATGCTCCCACGGCAGCACCTCATCTTCGCGGCGCGGGCGGCGTGCGTACCAGTCCATGTCGAGCGCATGCTCCGCAAAGGCGCGCTGCCACGCGCCAAAGTTGAAGTACTCGCCCCACCCCTCCATCTTTGCACCGTTGCGCCAGGCGGTCTCAATCACATCGCCCATGCGACGATCGCCACGCGTCAGGAAGGCCTCGACGAGCGTTTCGGTGGGGCTGTTCCACGAGAAGTAGATGCCCGGCCCGCGCAGTTCCTTCTGCAGCAGGCTGATTTGCGCACGGATGACGGCCTCGCTCTCCATGGGCACCCACTGGAAGGGTGTGTGCGGCTTGGGCACAAGAGTGCTCACGCCGATGCGCACGGTGGCCTTCTTGCCCAACACGCGCCGCCCGACGGCCAGCACCTCCTTGGCGAGGTCGGCAATGGCCTGCACATCCTCCAGCGTCTGCGTGGGGTGGCCGATCATGAAGTACATCTTGATGGTGGTCCAGCCGCGCTTGTAGACCTCCTCGGCGGTTTGCAGCAGATCCGCCGAAGCAATCGGCTTGTTGATCACGTCGCGCAGCCGGTCGGTGGCGGCCTCGGGTGCAAAGGTGAAGCCCGAGCGCCGTCGCCCCTTCTCCAGCATCTCCATGAGTTCGATGCTGAAGGATTCGATGCGCAGGCTGGGCAGGCCGATGCTCAGCCGCTGGCCGCCGTGGCGCTCCATGGTGCGGCGGACGAGTTCTTCCACATAGGAGTAGTCGCTGCTGCTGAGGCTGAGGAAGCTCACTTCCTCGAAGCCGCACTGTTCGATCATCGCTTCCACCGCCGCCAGCACCTCGGCGACGGGGCGTTCGCGTACGGGGCGGAATATCATCCCCGCCTGACAGAAGCGGCAGCCGCGCGTGCAGCCGCGCATGATTTCGATGGCGGCGCGGTTGTGCACCACATCGATGTAGGGGACGATGAAGTTCGTCACCGGCGGCGGCAACACGGTGACCACGCGCTTGAGCACCGCGGCAGGCGCGGCACGGTGGTTTGGGCTTACTGAGGCCACCGTGCCGTCGGCGGCATAGGCCACGTCGTAGAGCGCCGGCACGTAGACGCCGCGCACCTGAGCGAGCCGCACCCACAGGTCATGGCGCGCCGGGTTGATGCCACCCGGCGCTGCGGGGCGCGGTGGCACAGCGCCCGCCCACGCCGCGCGCCAGCCCTCATATGCGGCGATCACGTCGAAGATCACTTCTTCACCTTCGCCAACCACCATGGCGTCGAAGAAGGCGCTCATCGGTTCGGGGTTGTAGCAGCCGGAGCCGCCGGCAATCACCAGGGGGTGTGCGGCTGTGCGCGCGGCGGCGCGCAAGGGCAGGCGCGCCACGTCTAGCATGGTGAGCACGTTTGTGTAGAGTTGCTCGTAGGGCAGGCTGAAGCCGATGATGTCGAACTGGTCGAGAGGGTGGCGCGTCTCGAGTCCGTAGAGGGGGATGGCGTCGCGCCGCATGGCCGTCTCGAGATCAGGCCAGGGGCAGTAGGCGCGCTCGGCCAGCATGTCGGCGCGCTTGTTGATCAAATCGTAGAGGATGGCGAGGCCGAGGTTGCTGCCGCCCAGTTCATAGATGTCGGGGAAGGCGAGTGCGATTTTGGTGCACAGCGCCGGGTCGTCCCAATCTTTGACAATGCTGTTGAGCTCGCCACCGGTGTAACGGGCGGGCTGTTCAACCTGATGGAGCACCCGATCGAGGGCGCGTGTGATCGATTTCGGCGTGTGCAGACTCATTGTCGCTCCTTTGCCTTCGCGTCTACCGACGGCGGCCGCCGGGTGGGGTTTGAACCCACTTGCAGGGTTGGGAGTATAGCATAACTGCGAGGAGTGGGGAGTGGGGCGTAGGGAGTAGGGAGTGGGGAGTGGGGAGGGGAGAGTGGGGAGTGGGGTGAAAGGCAACTGCGCCACGTCGGGAGACGTGGCCTACGGCGTCATTTTCGCAAGCCGGTACGCTTCCCATCCCGGGTAGTGACGCAGTTGCCCACCGCCAATCTCCCAGATTTCGGCGCCGAAGCGCTCGATGAAGCGCCGGTCGTGCGATGCGGCCACAATGGGTCCGCGAAACGCCATGAGCGCATGCTCAAATTGCTCGAGCACATCAAGGCTGATGTGATTGGTGGGTTCATCAAGCAGCAGCACGTTGGCGTGCAGCGCCAGCAGGCGGGCAATTTGCACCTTGCGCTTCTGCCCTACGCTGAGCGCTTCCACGGGCCGCGTCAATTCGGGCCAGGTGAAGAGGTTGGTGGTCAGCAGTTCTGTCTTGAGCGTTTCCCAGTCGCCCACGAGGTCATGCGCATAGTGTTCGTAGACGGTCATGCCCAGCTCGAGCATCGTCTGCTCCTGTTCGAGGTAGCCGAGGACGACGCCCGGCGCACGGGTGACGCGCCCCGCGTCCGGCTGCAGCACGCCGGCCAGAATCTTGAGCAGCGTGCTCTTGCCTGCGCCATTCGGCCCAACAATGACGGCACGCGTGCGCGGGCCAACTGTGCATTCACCATCGTGGAGGATGACGCGGTCGCCAAAGGTCATCGCCAGATCACTTGCCGCAAGGGGCGACTTGCTGCCGAAGTACGCCGGGTCAAATTCGGTGTTGATGGCGAGGGTGCGGGGCGGGCGGGGGAGAGGATCGGCTTGAATGCGCGCCAGTTTCTCTTCGGCGGCGTGCACATTGCGCGCCACGGTGGCGTCGACGCGCCCGCCCTTGAAGGCGTATGTGAATCCGTCGGAATCGGTAGGCGGGCGGTTGTGCGCCACCTGCCGCCCTTTGCTGCCAATCATGCGCCGCAGTTCACGTATCTCCTCCTGCTGGGCGGCCCAGGCCTCGGCCATGCGCAATTGCTGCTGCGCTTTCTCCTGTGCGTAGACCGAGTAGTTGGCGGTGAAGAGGGATGCCTTGTGCGTTGCACCGTCCAGTTCAACAATCGAGCGCACGGTCTTGTCGAGAAAGCGTCGGTCGTGCGAGACAATGAGCAGCCCGCCGCGCCAGCGGCTCAGGAGCTCCTCGAGCCATTCGAGCGCCGCAAAGTCCAGGTGGTTGGTCGGCTCGTCGAGGAGCAACAGATCAGGCTGGCCAAGCAGCAGCGAGGCCAGCCCGAGGCGCGCCTGCTCGCCCCCGGAGAGCGAAGCCAGTTGTCTGGTTGGTTCGAGGGCAGCCAGGCCCAGTCCGGCCATGACGGCGTCGGCTTCATGGCGTGCGTAGCCGCCGCGCAGTTCAAACTCGTCGGTCAGCGACTCGTATCTCTGCAGCAGTGGCTTCACCTGTTGTGCATCGGCACGCGCCATTTGCGCCTCGATTGCGCGCATTTCCAGCGCGAGTTCGTCGAGGTCACCGCGCGCCGATCCGATGTACTGCGCAAGGCTTTGCGCGTCATCGAAGGCAAGTGTCTGCGCCAGATAGCCTACCGTGCAGCCCGTGGCGAGCGTTACGACGCCACTGTCGGCGGTCAGCCTGCCGGTCATGATTTCGAGCAGCGTCGTCTTGCCCACGCCGTTGGGGCCAACCAATCCGACTGCATCGCCAGACGCCAACTGGAGTGAGAGGTCATCAAGTACAGTGGTGTCGCTAAAGCGCTTGCTGATGTTGGCGACAGTCAACAGATTCACTGGCGTTCTCCCGAGTCCGGCAGCGCAGGCTAGAGGACGCGCTGCACCACAAGCCGCCCATTTGTCGGTGGGGTGGCATCGGCATTGGCGGCGGCAATTGCATCCGCCGAGCCGAGCACGACGACGCGGTTGGGCCCCGCTTCGGCGGCCGCCGCCAGCACATCACCAAAAGCGTGGATATCCGCCACGGTTGTGCCCAGAATCTCGTCGCGAATGCGCTGAATATCAGCCTCGCTCTCGCCGAGCAGGTGGCGACGGAAGGCGACGCCGCCCTTGGCGTCGGGCAGCATGTAGGGTTCGTAGGCCGAAATCGCGCCGATGATGGCACGCGTCAGTTCCTTGGGCGAGATATCCACCTTGCGCAGCCAGGCGGCTGTCTGGTCATAGACGTCGAGCGTGTCGAGCAGGTTGGGGTCGCGATAGGAGGTGTAGGCGAAGACGCCGGTTTGGCGACTGTAGCCCACAAATGCACCATAGGCGCCGCCCTGGACGCGTACCTTCTCCCAGAGCCAACCTGTGCGAATGAGGTTGCTGATGACGTTAAGGGAGCCGTGGTAGCGATAGCCGACATCGAAGAGATTGGCGGCTTTGCCCACATAATTTACTTGTGCGGGGATCGTGAAACCCTCGTTTTTTGGGTAGGCATCCGGCTGCCACGTCTGTGCACTGCCCGCACTCTCCGGCAGCGCACGCGCGAATGCCTCGACGGCCGGGCGCACCTGCTCCCAGCCGGCGGCGTCGATGGTTGCGTTGACGAGCATGTCGGGGGCGGAAATCATGGCGGTGCGCACGGCCTCGAGGTTGGCCTCCACCGCGGCGTAATCGCGATCGATGAGCTCCGCCAGATTGCGCTGAAAGTAGAGGTTGTCAAAACCGTCCATCTGCTCCTGCGCCCAATCAGCCACCGAGAAGCCGGCGCGCAGACGGTCATCCACATAGGCGTGGCCCGAGGGCACCAGGCTGCCTTCCATACGCGCTTTGTTGCGCAGCACAATCTGGCGCAGCCGTTCGCGGTTGTCCAACCGCACGGTGGCGAGGATCTCCTGCATAATCTCGAGCATGTCGGGTGCATTGGCCACGGTTGACTTGCCGCCGAGCCGGAACCATGCGGAACTTTCGATAGCGCCTGTCTCCGGTGACAAGGCCGAGACAAATGATGAGGCGCCAATGCCGCCGGTCTTGCGGCCAATGCGCTGGCTCAGCTTGACGTAATCTTCGCGCACCGTGCCCATCTGCGTCAGCGTCTGGCCGAAGAGGTCGACATAGGGCAGCAAGTGCTGGGGCACGCGGCGCATGTCCCACGCCAGCGTGAGGTAGAGAATGCCATTTGTGAAGAGGTCATGCACCAGCGCCTGCCCTTTGTACAGCGGCTCAATGGTCGTAGGGATAGGTCGATTGGATGGCTCGAGGTCGCTCAGCGCGAGCGAAGGCAGCGCGTCGAGCAAAGCGGGCGGGTCGGTGCGCGATTGCAGTTGATGCAGCGCCTCGGCGGTGGCGCGCACATTGTCGAGCGCAGCAGCATCCATTGTGGATTCGACCGCAGCCAGGCGCGCCGTCTCCTCGGCTTCCAGTTTGTGGTTATAGTCAGCGTCAGGGTGCATGGTCACTGTCACGCGATGGCTATTGCCCAGCAAGTATGTGCGCATCAGCCCCTGCAGCAAGGTTGGATCTTCGGCAAGCTGCTGTTTGATCCACGCAAGCGGCCCTTCGTAGCGAAGCGGGGCCAGCGGATCACCGTCGTAGAGCCAGGTGGCCAGCGTACGCAGGTAGAGTACAAGGCCGCGCGGTGCGCCGCCCGTGTTGTTCTCGCGCAGGCTGAATTCGATCGAGTTGAGCGCCGCCTCGATCAACTCGGGGTCGAAGCCTTCTGCAGCGACGCGCTCGATCGTCGTCATGATCAGCGTGGTGATTGTCACTTCATCGGCGGCGGCGAAGTTCTTCATTCCTGCCGAGAAGTTCATTTGGCGGTAGGAGTTGCTGAGCCCACCGTGCACATCCTCACCCAGCCCCGAATCGACCAGCGCCTTGCGCAGCGGCGAGGCCTGCGAGCCGATGAGCGCATAGGAGAGCACACTCAGGGCCATGGAGAGGTTCATGTCGTCCTGTTCGGGCAGCAGCCAGTTAATTTCGAGCATGCTCTTGCGGCTGCTGTCGGACTCCGCATCCACGCCATAGGTGAATGCGAATCGGCGCGGCGCGGCCAGTGGCGGCTGCAGCGGAATCTCGCTCTCCACCGGACGCGCGTCGAAACGGTCGAGGTACTCGGCCAACAGGCGCAGCCGTTCCGCCGGCTCGTCATCGCCATAGAAGAAGAGGAGCGCATTCGATGGATGGTAGTAGGTCTCGTGAAAGCGCTTGAATTGCGTATAGGTGAGCGAAGTAATCTCGGCCGGATCGCCGCCCGAATCGTGCGCGTAGGGGGTATCGGGATAGAGCGTCTGCTGGCCGTAACGCCCCAGCAGCCCCTCGGGCGATGAATACGCGCCCTTCATTTCGTTGAAGACAACACCCTTGTAGCGCAGGTGCGTGACGTCGCCGCCGTTGGCGGTGTTACCGTTGTTTTCCTCGACCTCGTAGTGCCAACCCTCCTGCGCCAGGTGCTCGGGTGTGAGCAAGGGAAAGAAGACGGCATCCAGATAGACATCGACCAGATTGTAGAAGTCCTTGAGGTTGGTGCTGGCAACGGGGTAGACCGTCTTGTCCGGGTAAGTCATCGCGTTGAGGAAGGTTTTCAGTGAGCCCTTGACGAGTTCGAGGAAGGGTTCCTTGAGTGGATACTTTTGCGAGCCGCCCAGGACGCTGTGCTCGAGAATGTGGGGAGAGCCGGTGGAGTCGGTGGGCGGGGTGCGGAAGGTGACGCCGAAGACTTTGTTCTCGTCTTTGTTGGTGACGGAGAGCAGGCGTGCACCCGTGCGCGCATGGCGGTAGATACGGGCACGCGCGTCGAGTTCCTGAATGATTTCATCACGTTCAAGCACAAAGCCGAATAGATCACTCATTTTGAATGGGCTCCGTTGAATAGGGCGTGTGCACCAATTGCATGCGGGGGGTGGGCGCACCACACGAGGGGTGCAAGAGTTCCCGTGAGTGTGACACGACCGGGCCGTTTTTTCGGTGGGTGGGATCGCCTTCCGCTCGACTGAAACTGCTTTCAGCGGGCGGGTGCATTGCTGCCAGCAAACATCAAATTGCGCAATGGCAGATGCGCGGCGCGCGCAGGCGCTGCGCAACGTCGGGCAGGCGCGCCATGACAATTTCGAGACCGCTACGCACTTCACCCTCGAGCGCGGGGCGCACTTGGTCGCGGCTATAGTCATTCACAGTGATGAGGGCGGCAAAGCAGAGGCCCAGTTCGCGCGCCAGAAAGACCTCGGGCGCAATGTTGGGAGAAATGACATCGGCCCCGAGCACACGGTAGGCGCGCGCCTCGGCGGGTGTCTCACGGCGCGGGCCGTCCACGCCCACAATCACTGCGGGCGGCGCTTCGGGGAACACGCTGTGCAGGGCATTTGTGGCGTCGGGACAGAAGGTGGCGCTCTCGTTGCTCTCGCCCAGGCCAACAAGCCCCTCAAAGCCGGCGGACTTGAAGAAGGTGCCTGGCTGCTGGCGCGTCGCATCGATCACATCCACCGCGACGACCGTTTGGCCACGCGCCAGCGCGTGGTTGACGCCAACGCCGGCGTCCCATGTGAGCAGTCGCTCGATGCCCAGCGCGCGCGCCGCATAGATGGTCGCGCGCGGGTCGGTGCGCGTGGGCAAGCCGCTGTAGGGCTGCACCCACAGGGACTGGCCGCTGCTGTTGCGGCGCAGCGCCAGCGGGCCGACATCGCCAAACGGGGTGCGCACGACGCGCTCTTCCACAAGCAGCCCCAACGCATCAAGCGCACGCGGCGGCAGCAACACAGCAATCAGCAGGAGCAACGGGGCAGTCTCAGGCATCGGCGGAGGGGAAAGGCTGATGGCAATTGGCGGTTGGCAGTCGGCAGTCGGTCGATTGGCAGCGGGTTGATTGGCGCCTTGTTTAGGTTATTGACGCAAAAGGTAGCACGGGTTGCGCGCCACTGCAACTGTACTCACCGTCCTCCGACAACACTGCAGAATCGAAGGCGGAAGAAAACGGAGACCGAGAGTGGAGAATTGATGATTCAGGCCTCGTACAGCGGGCTGTGCGTAGCGGGGGGCCTCCCGGCCCTCGTTTGGGCGTTCGTGGTGGGCCGCCGCTCAGCAAAACCGAGGGCCGGGAGGCCCTCCGCTACGCACAGTGGGTCTACGCGTAGCATCAAGCGCCAATGATCAATCAGCCAACGTCACTTACTCGTTCTCTGTCTCTGGCGTGGCTGCAGAGATGGGCAGGGCGCGACGCCCTGCCAGCCATATTGCAACGGCGGCCAGCAGGCGCAGGCCAAAGCCAATCAGCAGGGCGGGGCGGATGCCCACCCAGTACATCAGCACCGGGCCTGCCAGCGATCCGCCCAGAATGCCCGCGTTGAGCGCAAGGTTGTACCACGCCAGGTAGGCAGGGCGGTCGTGCGGCGGCGCCATCTCGAGCAGGTAGTTGGCCAGCGCGCCGCCCACCAGCGACCACGCCGCACCTCCCACCAGCGAAGCCACCAGGTAGAACGCCATTCCCTGCGCGCCCGCCATGATCAGCGGGTAGAGGCTGAGCCCGATTACACCCGAGTAGAGCAGCCACAGGTTGCCCTTGCGCCGCGTGAGCCAACCCAATTGTAGCGAGCCGACGAGCACCAGTGCATGAAAAAGCGCCGTCCCCACGCTGATCTGCTGGTCATTGAGCTGCAGCTCGTTGACCATCATCAACGGGAAGAGCGCAATGGGGATGTACTGCGCAAAATGGAAGAGCAGCAGCGCTGCGATGACCCACCCAAAGGGCGTGCGCAGAATCTCGGGGCGGAGTACAAGCCTGGTGCGCGAGAAGACACGCAGCGCCACGCTCGAGCGCACACTTACGCCCATGAAGCGCATTGAACCGGGGCGGGCATGATCGCCCAGCGTCGAGCGCACCGTGTCGACCTCTATCCCCTCGTCGCCACGCAGATTGCGCAGGAACCAGACGTGCAATGTGCTCATGGCGGCGCCGAAGAAGCCCAACCCGAAGACAATGGGATAGCCCACAGCGAGCGGCGTGTGCGTGAGAATGTAGCCCGAGCCGAGTGATGCAGCGACGTAGACGACGGCCAGCAGCGCATTGCGGATACCCGCGACCTCGCCGCGGTAGACCGGCGGTACGGCGGCGGCATAAAGTGCGTTGAAGCCGACGGCCAGCACCGTGCCCGGGATGGCCATAATGAGCGTGAGGACAATAAAGGACCAAATCTGCGCGTTGGCGGGCAGCAGCAGCGGCAGCAGCGCCATGGGCAAAAAGAAGGCGCGGGAGACAATCGCGTTATGCAGCACGGCGCGGCCGATGAGCCGGCCATTCAGCCAGCGCCCCGCAGGCATTGTGAAGACCAAGCCCACGAGCGCCGGCCCCGCGTTGAGCAGGCCAATTTGCCACGGTGCTGCACCCAGGCGCGTGATGTAGACTGTGACAAAGGCCAGCGTGCTCCCCGCTAGCAGGCCATACCAGGCCACGTCCCAGTAGAGGTGACGAAAGTTGCGCCGCATTTCGGACGGGACGGGCAGCGGGCGCGAAACGGAATGTGTGCTCAAACGAGGTGCCTCAAACGGCCATTGTGTCGCTTCTGCCGGCGCACCGCGGCCAGTCGAGGCGATTTTTGAAGATCAGTAACCTACAGGAGTGTAACACATGGCAAACAAGCCCAAGCAACTCAACGTTGCGCTGGTCGGGTCGGGCATCTTTGCGCGCGATGCGCACGTGCCGGCCCTGCGCAAACTGGCAGATCGCGTGCATATTGCAGCCGTGTGGAGCCGCACGCGCGCCAACGCCGCCGCGCTTGCCGCGACGCTGGCCGGCCCCGTGCAGGTGGCCGACGACCTTGCGGCGCTTCTCAACGATCCCGCGATTGATGCCGTGGACATCGTTCTGCCCATAGATGCCCAGCCGGCCGTCATCAAGGCGGCGCTGGCGGCGGGCAAGCACGTGATCAGCGAGAAACCGATTGCCGCCAACCTGGTGCAGGCACGCGACCTGATCAGCCATTGGGAACGCTCGGGGCGCATCTGGATGGTGGCCGAGAACTGGCGCTATGAGAGTGCGTTCCAGCAGGCGGCCGCGCTGGTGCGCGAGGGTGCCATCGGCGCACCAGTCACCGTCGCCTGGGTGCTGCACTT
Source organism: uncultured Caldilineaceae bacterium (assembly GCA_964427845.1). Classification (GTDB taxonomy): domain Bacteria; phylum Chloroflexota; class Anaerolineae; order Caldilineales; family Caldilineaceae; genus UBA5069. The sequence goes on along the minus strand of CAYRVP010000096.1, from coordinate 5,253 downwards.
GCCCGTAGACCCGGAGAACAAGTATTATCACACCCCCTGGCGGCGCAGCGGACAAATTCCGGGCGGTTTCCTCCTCGATGGCGGCGTTCACCATATGGCGGCGCTGCGCACAATTCTGGGCGAGGTCGCCAGCGTGCGCGCCGAGGTGCGCCAGGTCAGCCCTGATCTTCCCCCCGCCGATACGTTGAGCGCCACGCTGCACTTTGCGGGCGGGGCAACTGGCTGCTACCTGGTCAGTTACGCAGCAGGCGCATTTTGGGATGCGCCGCTGCAGATTGTGGGCACCGAGGGCTCCATGCGCGTGGACCGCGGCTGGATTGAGATTGCGACTGCAGGCGGTGAGCCGGAGCGGCGCGCTGTGCAGGTTCGCGACGGCGTTGATGCCGAATTGGCGGCCTTCGTGGATACAGTGCTCGATGGCGCTCCTCATGCCAACACGCCCGACGAGGCGCTGCGCGACCTGGCCGTGATCGAGGCCATGCTCCAAAGCGCACAGACCGGCTGCGTTGAGAATGTGGCGTAAGGGCAGGGAGTGGACCCGTGCGTAGGTCACGTCTCTGACGTGACGCCTTTGTCGCCGCCGTCCGCATGGGGGCCGGAGGGTCGCCGTTGCAGAATGCGCCCTCGCCGCAAATCCTGGACAATCGCGGGCAAGAGCGCCCCCAACTGGCAACGTTCAAAGCAAGGAGATTGGCCATGCCGCCTTTGCGCGTACTTGCACTACAGGGTGCGCCCTATACGCTTGGGTATGAGCACGGAGCCGCCTTCGCCGCCGAAATCGGCGCGCTCACTGAGGAGCGCTTGCGGCTGAGCACCGATCCATTCTGGACCGGCGGTCGCGCCGCATCCCTCGACGAGGTGCTGGCGTTGGGCGCAGCCTGTTTGCTCGCCCACGAGGCGTACGCGCCCGACCTTATGGACGAGATGCGCGGTATGGCCGACGCCACCGGCATCGGCCTCAGCGAACTGGTGATCATGAACGGCTTCACGGACTTCGTGGATGTTGTGGCCAACGACAGCCTTGCCACCGTCACCGGGGCATCGGTCGACCGACTTGTGGATGACGAGGGTGGCTGCACAGCCTTTGTGGTCGATGGCACGACGACGCGTGACGGCCATGCCCTGATCGGCCAAACATGGGACATGCACAGCAGCGCCACCCCCTACGTCATCATGCTAGATCTGCGCCCTGATGACGGCCCCGCACTTCTCACCTTCACAGTGACCGGCTGCGTGGGCATGATCGGTCTGAACGAGGCGGGGGTTGCCGTCGGCATCAACAATCTGCTCGGAGCCGACGGCCGCCCGGGCGTCCACTGGCCTTATGTGGTGCGGCGCATGTTGGCGCAGTCCGACGTAGAAGCGGCGCTCGATGCGCTCATGGTTGCGCCGCTTTCTGGCGCGCACAACTACGTGCTTATGGGACCCGGCGTCGATAGCGTGCAGCGAGGCTTCAACATCGAGGCCACGGCCACCAAGCGCACGGTGGCGCCCGTACAGGGCGATAATGGCTTCGTCGCCCACACAAATCACTGCCTCTCGCCCCAGTTGCAGGCTGTCGAGCGGCCGCGCAAGGCGCTTTCACTCGAAAGCACATGCGCGCGCTTCGACCAGGCCGCGGCATTCCTCACGCAGCATCGGGGCCGCGTGGACGTTGAGAGGCTGATGGCGATGACGCGCCACCATGAAGAGGGGATGATGTCGATTTGCGCCCACGCACAGCCTGCCTACGATGTGGAAAGCGCGGGCGCGTGCATTATGAGGCCCGGTACGCGCGAGTTGTGGGCGCTGTGGGGCTTGCCCTGCCGGAACGAGTACGAGCACTTCGTGGTTGGCGCACGCCCAGGTATGGAGGCATAAGTGGAGAACATTCGTCTGCGCAATGGCCGCGAACCGTATGCGCCGCCCGGCGGGCCGCCGCGTGTCGAGGCGCCCAATCCTGCCATCTACGCCGCGATGGGCCAGGAGGGCATTGTTGCCATGATGGAGGCGTTCTACGCCGAGCTGGCGCAATCGCCCACGCTGCGGCGCATGTTTCCGCAAACGCCTCAGGCGCTGCAACTGGCCGCACACAGATCGGCGGCATTCTTCATCGGTCTGGTCGGCGGGCCGCCGCTCTACCACCAGCAATATGGCAACCCGGCCATGCGCGCGCGCCACATGCCCTTTCCGATTGACGAGTCGGCGCGGCGCGAGTGGCTGCGCTGCTTTGATGTGGTGCTGGATGACGCACCCGCGCGCTTTGGCTTTCCGCTCGAGCACCTGCCCGGGTTCCGCGCCTTCCTGCATGGCTTCTCGGCGTGGATGGTGAACACCGCATCAACGGAGAGTGACGAGAAATGAGCGCCACGCGCTACACAACGCGCCCTTGGGCTGCCCCGCGTGACAACGACGCAATCCGCGCGATGCTGCGCGACCGCTATCGGATTCAGGGGCCTCCCTCCTACCCGTCAGCGAGCGATTTCGACTTCTGGCTGGCCACCACGAGAAACGCGGCCGTGCCGCACGAGATTCAGCTCTGGTTTGATGGCGCTGATTTGGCAGGATACGTTTGGCCGGCCGCCGGCGAGGTGGACTTTATCACGCACCCAATGGCAGCTGACATCGTTCCGGAAATGTTTGCATGGGCCGAGTCGCGCATATCGGCCACTGCGCCAGAAGCTGGACTACATAAGGCGTGGTGCTTTGAGAGCGATGCGCAAACGGCCGCCCTGCTAACCGCTGCGCGATACCACCGCAGTGAGGATTTCGTGGCCGGCCACGTGCGCGCAATGCCTGCCCCGCTTCCCGATGCCATGCCGCTGCCGGAGGGCTACGCCGTGCGTGCATTGCGCGGCCCGGAAGAGGTGGAAGCGCGTGTTGCCGCGCATATGGCTGCGTTTCCCGACTGGACGATGGTTCCCGCCAACTACCTGCGCGCAATGGCCAATGCCACCTACCGCCTCGATCTGGATATCGTGGCCACCGCGCCAAACGGAGACATCGTCGCCACGGCCATTGTCTGGTACGATCCTGCGTTGCGCATGGCGCTCTTCGAGCCTATTGGCTGTCACCCCGACCACCAGAAGCAGGGGCTGGCGACGGGTTGCATCGTCGAAGGGCTGCGCAGGCTCGCATCCCTGGACGTGACGGCGGCGGTGGTCTGCGGCTGGCGCGATGACTCCGACGGCAGCCGCCTTTACCGCAAGCTTGGCTTCCGCGAAGCCGAACGCCACTATGTTTGGGAGCGACCGCTGGCGTAACTCGTGGCGCAAGCGCAACCATAAGTCAGCCATCCATCTATAACGGAGGGAAGCATGAGTGCAACCTGGCAGGTGGCAAACGACAAGCAGGAGTTGCTGGAGGCCATCGATCGTGAATATGCGCGACTTGTGGCGCTGGTCGATGGCTTTACAATTGATGAGCGGCTGACGCCTCTCTCGGGCGAGCTCTCGGTCAAGGACATCATTGCCCATATTACCGACTGGCAAACGTACAAACTGAGCCGGATTCGCGCGGCTCAACTTGGCGAAATGCTGCCCTTGCGCGTGTCCGACGGCGATATAGACCGCGAGAATGCAGAAGTCTACGCGGCGCACAAGGATCGCGACTGGGCCGACGTTTGGCAGGACTTCACGCGCACCCATGAGGAGATGGTGGCTGAAGTACGCAGCCTGAGCGAGAGCGACCTCTTCGACCCTGCGCGAGGCGAAGCGGTCATCGGCATCGCAGGCGAGATCGCCGCGGCTTCCATTGAAGGCGACAGCTCCAACCACTACTGGGAGCACGCCAACGAGATTGAAGCTGCCCGCGCCGGCTGAATCAGGATGTGGGGAGTGGGCAGTGGGGAGTGGGGTACAGCCGGCTCGCGCCACCCGATTCCCTCTGCCGACTGCCGACTGCCGACTGCCCAGTGCCAACTCCCCACTAACGTTCGTTATTGTTAACACCCTTTCTCCCTGCGCGCGCCTGTGCTAAAATAGGCGCACATGGCCGACCTCTACCTTTCTGCCGATTCCGACGCCCGCAGCACGCAGCACATTTGGCCCGTCTATGGCCACAGGTGGGCTGTGCGAAACCTCGCGCGCTCACTCGAATCGGTTCAGGGGCCGCGCCAGGCCTATCTCTTCCTGGGGCCGCGCCAAGTGGGCAAGAGCACGCTTGTGCGCGCCTTTGCCACCGCGCTCTTCTGTACGGGCGCGGAGAAGCCGTGCGGCGAGTGCCGCAGTTGCACCGTCATGGCGCATGCCAGCCATCCCGATTTCCACACAATTGCCCCGCTTGACGGGGGCGATCCGCCCAAGGTGGACCGTATAACCGGCAAGCTCTATCAGGAGCAGGCCGAACAACTGGCCGCTGACGCCTGGCTGCGCCCCTTTGAGGGCGCGCACAAACTCTTTCACATTCAGGACGCCCAGAAGGCCACCACGGACCGCTTCCTGAATCTGCTGCTCAAGACGGTCGAAGAGCCGCCAGAGAGCACTATCATCTGCATCACTGCGCTCGACCGCGAAAGCGTGCTTCCCACAATCGTCAGCCGCTGCCAGGTGTTTGACCTGCAGCCGCTCGACCACCCCACGATTGCCCAGGCACTGGTGGAGGCCTGGCACGTTCCTTATGAGCAGGCGGCGCTGCTGGCGCGCCTCTCCGCCGGACGGCTGGGATGGGCAGTGGAGCAGGCGCAGCGCCCGGCTGTCTGGCAGGAGCGGCAGACACGACTCGAACAGTTGTGGGCGCTGCTGCGCGCCGACCGCAACGAGCGGCTCGCGCTCTCCGAGCAAATGGCGTCGCGCAATGCCCAACTCTATGCGCTGCTCGAACTGTGGTCCGTGTGGTGGCGCGATGTCATGCTTGTGCAGGCAGGCGGCGCTGACGCCTGCAGCAACACCGATTTTCGCTCTGAACTGGAGCGGCAGGCGCAGGCACTCGCGCCCGAGCAGGTGCGCGACTATATCCGCACCATGCGGCGCGTAGAGCAAAGCCTGCGCACAAACGTCAACGCGCGCCTTGCGCTCGACGTGCTGCTGCTGCGCTTGCCCCATCTGGCGTGATGCACGCCAGCTTGTCGTTCTGACTTGAGTCTCGGGGGATACCCTTATGCCGGTTGTGGTTGGTGTACAGTTTGAGGCCGTGGGCAAGGTTTACTACTTTGACCCGCAGAGCATGCTTGATTTGGGCGCACGTGACTTCGTGCTTGTGGACACTGCGCGCGGCGTCGAGGTGGCGCAGGTCGTCCAGCCGCCCCACACCATCGCCGATGAGGAGGTGGTGGGC
>CAYRVP010000095.1:0-15737 GCA_964427845.1 uncultured Caldilineaceae bacterium | reverse complement strand
GGTGGGGGCAAGACAGCGCTCGCCATTCAAGTAGGGTTTCATGCCTTGGCGGCGGCACAGCCTGCAAACCGCATCTGTATGTCGTGCCATGTGTTCCTCCGCCGGCGCTTGTGCCGGGTGTCAGTCATCGCGACTGAGTTCGTTCACAGGTTTGGGCCAACCGTATACAATCTACCGGTCGCCACAATCAAATGGCTAGGTGCGGCGCTTCTTGGGGGCGCGGCAGCCATTGTGGGGCAGCGGCGTGATGTCCGTGATTGAGCGGACAACCAGCCCTGCGCCCTGCAGGGAGCGAATCGAAGATTCGCGGCCCGGGCCAGGACCCTTGACAAAGATATCCACCTCGCGCATGTTGAAGTCGCTGCGGTCGGTGTTGCCAACACTCTGGGCGGCAAGCTGTGCGGCAAAGGGCGTCGACTTGCGGCTGCCCTTGAAGCCTGCGGTGCCGCTGCTGGCCCAGCACAACGTGTTACCGAAAAGGTCGGTAATCGTGATAATCGTGTTGTTGAAGGCAGAGTGAATGTGCACCTGGCCGGTCGGCACATTCTTGCGCTCACGCCTGACTGTTCGGCGATCACGCCGGCGCTGCGGTCGAGCCATGATTGCTCCTTAACGTCTGATGCCTGCGCGCCCGGGCACAATCACCCGAGCGCTATCAATCCCGTTTCCTGTCAACTGCAGGACAGCCCGCACACAATGCGCACGGTGTGCCCGCAGCACAAATGCAGTCACTTACTGATTACTTGCGCGCGGCCTTCTTCTTGCCGGCCACAGTCTTCTTCACACCACGGCGAGTGCGCGCGTTGGTGCGTGTGCGCTGGCCACGTGTGGGCAGGTTACGCCGGTGGCGAAGACCACGGTAGCAGCCAATTTCCATCAACCGCTTGATGTTCATGTTCACTTCGCGGCGCAGGTCTCCCTCCACCACGTAGTTGCGGTCAATGTACTCGCGCAGACGCGTCTGCTCGGCCTCGTCCAGATCCTTGACGCGCTTCGAAGGGTCAATGTTGACCTGCTTGAGGATCTGTTCGCTGGTGGTGCGGCCGATGCCGTAGATATAGGTGAGCGATATGACGACACGCTTGTCGCGCGGGAGGTCTACGCCGGAAATACGAGCCATAAATGAATCCCCTGTGCCTGATTAGCCCTGGCGCTGCTTATGCTTCGGATTGATGCAAATGACGTACACAATCCCCTTGCGGCGCACGATCTTGCACTTTTCGCACATTTTCTTGACGGACGGACGAACTTTCATCATAACCTCCAGTTGCTCGATCAGGCGCAACTTTGCAAGTTTATCACAGCGTTAAGGCAGAGTCAAAATCTCCGGCCCTGCGTTGGTTACTGCTATTGTGTGCTCAAAGTGAGCCGCCAGGCTGCCATCCTTGCTGACGACAGTCCACTCATCCTTAAGCGTGCGTGTGAGCCACGTGCCCACCTGCACCATGGGCTCCACCGCCACCACCAGCCCGGCCTCAAGCGCCAGACGGCCGTCGGCATCGCCCCCTACATAGTTGAGCACCTGCGGCCGCTCGTGCATGGATTGTCCCACGCCGTGGCCCGTATACTCCTTGACGATATACAGGCCGTTGCCCTCTACATGCTTCTGCACCGCACGGCTCACGTCCACAACGTGGTTGCCCACGTGCATCTGCTCAATCGCCTTGTAGAGGCTCTCCTCGGTGACGCGCATCAAATGTTGCGCCTGCTCGGAGATGTCGCCCACGGCGTAGCTCCACGCACTGTCACCTATGTAGCCCCTGTGCTTGACGCCGACATCGATGCTGATGATGTCGCCCGCGCGCAGAACTCGGTCGCGGCTGGGAATGCCGTGCACCAGCTCTTCGTTGATGCTGGTGCAGATTTGCGCAGGATAGCCGCGGTAGCCCAGGAAGCAGGAGACCGCGTCGTACTTCTGCATGACGCCCAGGGCGATCTGGTCAAGCTCCCAGGTGCTGATGCCGGGGCGCACGGCCTCGCGCATGGCGGCGTGGACACGGGCCACAATCCGCCCGGCCTCGCGCATGATCTTGATTTCCTGCGGAGACTTGAGAATGGGCATAGGTCGCTGCGCTGCACGTGGCAACGGGCGACGCGCCGCCTGCCCTGAATGACGTCCAAACACTTGGCACTTCCTGACGGCCAATGGCCGCTAACGCGCTGAGCGCTACGCCGCCTTTGGTTCCTCGACGAGCGCTGCCTGCAGCTCGGCGAAAATGTCGGCAATCGGCCGACCGCCATCGAATTCATGCAGCACGCCGTGGGCAAAGTAGTAGCCAATCAGCGGCGCCGTCTGCTTGTAGTAGACGTAGAGGCGGTTGCGCACCACGTCTTCCTTGTCGTCGTCGCGCTGGTAGAGCTCACCGGCGTCCACATCGCACACACCCTCCACTTTGGGCGGGTTGTAGGCGAGGTGGTAGACGGCGCCGCAGGCGCGGCACGAGCGCCGCCCGGAGATGCGCACCACGGCCTCATCATCACTGATAGTGATCATTGGCACGTAGCTCACGCCGCCATAGGGCGCCGTCAGCGTATCGAAGGCTGCCGCCTGCTGCAACGTCCGCGGGAAGCCATCCATAATCGCGCCCTGGGCGCAGTCGGGGCGACTCAGCCGCTCCTCCACCATGGCGATCGTCACGTCATCCGGCACGAGCATGCCCTTGTCCATGTAGGACTTGGCCATCACGCCCAGTGCCGTGGCGTTCTTGAGGTTATAGCGGAAAATGTCACCGGTCGAGACCTGGGGCAACCCCAGCGCTTCTTCAAGCAGCTTGGCCTGCGTACCCTTGCCTGCCCCCGGCACGCCCAGCAGCACCAGATAGGTGCGTTTGTAGTCCATCCCTTCCTCGAATCCAGAAGATGGGATGTTGCGCAGGTGGCAAGAGCAATAACTGATAATTGATGATTGACAATTGACGACCGTCGTCGTACATGCGTTCCCGCCTCGCCGGTCCTCAATTGTCAATCTTCAATTATCAATTATGCTTTTCCTCACCTGCGCAACATGAATTAACGAATAAAGCCTTCGTAGTTGCGCATCATCAACTGCGCTTCAATCTGCTTCATGGTGTCGAGCACAACACCCACGACGATGAGCAGGCCCGTGCTGCTGATGATCAGCGAGTTGTAGCCGCTCAGAACATTGGTGTTGCCTGCGCCCAGCCCGTTGGCGATGATGCCCACGATGTAGGGCAGCACAGCGACAAAGCCCAGGAAGAGCGCGCCGATCAACGTAATGCGGCCGAGCACGCCGTTCAGGTATTGCTCGGTGCGCGGGCCCGGGCGAATGCCCGGAATGAAGCCGCCCTGCCGCTGCAGTGTCTCGGGGAGATTCTGCTGGCGGAACATGACGTCGGTGTAGAAGTAGGTGAATGCAACCGTGAACAGGAAGTAGAGCGTCCAGTACAGGAAGTGCGTGGGCGAGAACCATGTCGAGAAGAAGCCCGCCATCGAACCCAGGAAGCCGGCGCGGCCCACGAAGTAGCTTGCCAGTGTACTCGGCAGAATCAGCAGGCTCTGCGCAAAGATGAGCGGGATCATGCCGGCGGTGTTGACGCGCAGCGGCACATAGGTGCTCTGCCCGCCCACCATCATCATGCGGTTGCCGCGTACTGTGCGCACGCGCTTGCCATATTGCACCGGTATGCGCCGCTGCCCTTCCTGAATCCACACAATCAACGCCACGGTGAGCACGGTGATGATGAGGAAGAGGACTAGCAACACCGGCTGCTGCCAGAGCACCAGCATCTGGTAAGGAACCGAGGCGAGAATGCCCGAGAAGATGATCAGCGAGATGCCGTTGCCGATGCCCTGTTCGGTGATCAGATTGCCCAGCCACATGCCAAACATTGTGCCGGCCGTCATGCAAATGATGATGGTCAGCGTGGGCAGCAGGTTGGGCCCGGTGAAGCCCCAGTTGGGCAGCACCGTAAGGCCACCGCTGCCGGGACGGCTGAGGAGCGTGCCTTGCGCCACCGCCTGCAGAATGGCCAGAGGAATGGTGAGATACAAGGTGTACTGGTTGAGCTTCATGCGCCCGGCGTCCCCCTCCTTCTGCAGCGCTTCTAGGGCCGGAATAATCGGCTGGAGGAGCTGCATGATGATGGAAGCCGTAATGTAGGGGTAAACCCCCAGCGCCATAACACCCATTTGAGAGAGGCCGCCACCGCTGAAAAAGTTGAGGAAGCTCAGCAGGACGTTGCTGTCATTGCTCCGGAAGATCTGGTCAAGCGCGGCGCGGTCTACGCCCGGCAGCGGGATATTGGCTGCAAAGCGGTAGAGGGCAATGATGCCGACGGTGATGAGGATCTTCTGGCGCAGGTCCGGTAGCCGGAATGCGTTGCGTACAGCGTCAACCATGGAAGAGGTCCTTCCGGGAAGGCTCCGACGGCGGCGCACATGTGCGCCGCCGTGCGGAAGGCTGGGCGAGGGTTAGGAACGCGGCAGGTTCTTGTTTACAGCGTAAGGCAGCATCTCAACGGTGCCGCCCGCGGCCTCAATCTTTTCCTTGGCGTGGGCGCTCATGCGGTGCACTTTGATATGCAGCGGCTTGGTGACTTCACCACGCGCCAGCACCACCACGGGGTCGCTGTCGTTGCCCAGCAGGCCGGCCATCGCCAGCGTTTCGGGCGAAACGGCATCCCCCGCCTCAAAGAGACGCTCGAGCGCATCCAGGTTCACGGGCACGTAGTCAACCTTGAAGCGGTTGTTAAAGCCACGCATCTTGGGCAACCGCTTGGTCATGCGGTTCTGGCCGCCTTCAAACGCGGCGTGAATATTCGCGCCGGTTCGGGACAACTGTCCCTTCGTGCCACGGCCGGATGTCTTGCCCTTGCCGGAACCCGTGCCACGACCCACTCGCTTGCGCTTTTTGGTTGCACCCTCTGCGGGACGCAGGTCATGTAATTGCATCTGATTACTCGCGATTCTGTAGTAACTGATAATTGACTATCGAAGATTGACTATTGATGATTGACAATTCGGCACTGGGCGGCCGGCAATCATCAATCGTCAATGCTCAATCATTCTTCGATGCGCACAAGGTGGCTGATGGAGTCAACCATCGCGCGCATGGCAGGCGTGTCGGGGCGGTCAATCGTCTCGTGCATGCGGTGCAGGCCGAGCGCCTTGACAGTCTCCTTCTGGCGCTTGGTATAGCCAATTGGACTGCGCACCAGCGAGATGCGCATGGTCTTGTCCTCGGCCGCGCCGTTTTGCGTGTCGTTAGCCATTTGTCGCCTCCTCGCGGTGCCAGAAGGGAGCCAGATGCTTGTGCTCGATCCCGCGGCGGTCTGCCTCAACGGTGTAATCCTTCAACTGCTGCACCGCCTCAAAGGCCGCCTGCACCACATTCAGAATGTTGTCGCTGCCCAGCGACTTGCTCAGCACGTCGCTGATGCCGGCCGCTTCCACCACGGCGCGCACACCGCCGCCGGCAATCACGCCGGTGCCGGGGCTGGCAGGGCGCAGGAAGACGCGCCCTGCGCCGAAGTTGGCCTCGATGGGGTGCGGAATCGTCGTGCCCAGCAAGCAGACCTTGACCATGTTCTTGCGGGCACGGTCGGTTGCCTTGCGGATGGCATCGGGCACATCTCGCGCCTTGCCCAGGCCAACGCCCACGCGGCCCTTCTTGTCGCCCACAACCACGAGTGCGCGGAAGGAGAAGCGACGTCCACCCTTGACGACTTTCGAGGTGCGGGCAATATGCACGACGCGCTCGCTCAGTTCCTCGCGGTCATCGCGCTCGCGCTCCTTGGAGCGGCGGTCACGACGGCGATCACCGCCGCCGCGGCCTTCGCCGCGCCCACCCTCACTGCGATTGCTGTCTCCTCCACCAAAGCCGCCGCCAGTTGACTGGCCGCCGCCGCTTGATTGTCTTGCCATGGAATCGATTCTCCCATTCTCTTTCAGTCAGGTGCGCGCCTAGAAGACCAGGCCGCCTTCGCGCGACGCTTCGGCCAGTGCCTTGACGCGCCCGTGAAAGGGGTAGCCGCCACGGTCAAAGACCACAGTCTCCACACCAGCGGCCTTGGCGCGGTCGGCAATCGCCTTGCCCACGGCCTTGGCCTGCTCGGTCTTGGCCAGTTTGGCCAGGTCGGCGCGCAGTTCGGCGTCCACGGTGGAGGCAGAGACGAGCGTCACGCCGCTCTCGTCGTCAATCACCTGCGCGTAAATATGCTCCAGGCTACGGTATACATTGAGGCGCGGGCGCGCTGCCGTGCCGTGCACCTTTTTGCGGACACGTGCGTGGCGGCGATCGCGAGCCAATGCACGATTGAATTTTGCCATGATCTCACCTCTTCCTTACTTCTTGCCGACCTTGCCGGATTTGCCCACCTTTGAGCGTACGCGCTCGCCGGAGTAGCGGATGCCCTTGCCCTTGTAAGGCTCCGGCGGACGGGTGCGGCGGATCACGGCGGCCAATTCGCCCACCTCCGCCTTGTCGACGCCGTTGATCACGATGGCGCGACCGTCCTTGTCCACGTCAAACGAGATCGTCTTGTTGGGCGGCGCAAATTCCACCGGGTGGCTCTTGCCGACCTGGAGCATGAGGTTGTCGCCGCGCTTTTCGGCGCGGTAGCCAACACCCACCACCTCCAGCTTGCGGCTGAAACCCGTCGTCACACCAGTGACCATGTTGGCAACCAGCGTGCGCGCAAGCCCGTGCTGCGACTTGTGCAGGCGCGACTCGGTCGGCCGCTCCACAAGGATCTGCCCGTCCTCGACCTTGAGTGTCAGGTCGGGGCAAATTTGCTCAACCAGGGTGCCCTTCGGCCCGGTCACCGTCACTCGGTTGCCCTTGTCCACCTCGAACTTGACTTTCGAGGGGAGTTCAATCGGGCTACGTCCAATACGTGACATTATCAGCCTCCTCGCGTCCCAGGCCTACCAGACGTTGCAGAGAATCTCGCCGCCCACACGAGCGCGACGCGCCCGGCGGCCGGTCATCAATCCTTGCGGTGTCGAAACGATATTGATGCCCAGCCCGCTGCGCACCCAGGGAATTTCCTTGTACCCTGCGTAGACGCGGCGCCCGGGGCGGCTTACACGCTCAAGACCGTTTACAACCGGCACACCCTTGCCTGTGTACTTGAGTTCAAGCACCAGGCTGGCTTGCGGCTTCTCGTCGGTGACGTTGAAGCTCTTGATGAAGCCTTCGTCATGCAAAATCCTGGCTATGCTCACCTTGATGGTGGAGGTGGGCATCACCACTTTCCGGTGCTGCACGAGACCGGCATTACGAATGCGAGTCAGCATGTCAGCAATTGGATCATTGACCATTCTGTCTTTTCCTCTTGCTTTCTCCTCAGGTTGCGCTTGCGCCAGGCTGAGCATTCCAGCTGCATGCAGCAGCCGGGCATTGCACAAACAGACGTAGTCCGCAACCGAACCGGGACAACAGCACGGGTTCGCCGGCCATCACCGTCCGCTGCCGCATCTGCTTCCGTGAGGAAACGCTGCGGGGCAGCCGGTTGCACCAGCGCCCGACCTAACCAAATTGTGAATCTACCAGCTCGACTTGATCACGCCCGGCAGACGGCCCGCCAGCGCTTCTTCGCGGAAGCAGATGCGGCAGAGGCCGAAGCGGCGCATGTAGCCGCGCGGCCGCCCGCAAATGGAGCAGCGATTGCGCACCCGCACGGCAAACTTGCGGCGTGATTCGCGAATGACAATGGATGTCTTTGCCACGAAATCTCCTATCCCTTCCAGTTCACTACGCTACCTTGCGGTACTCACTCTTGTCCGGCGATCGATCCGTATCGGCGGCTTCAGCCGCCGAAGGCATGGACCGCGCCGCGTCCTCGACAACGGCGGCTGAAGCCGCAGCTACGCGTCTATCAACTACGCACGTTTGAAGGGCATGTCGAACAGTGCCAGCATGCGCCGCGCCTCTTCATCCGTGTTGGCGGTGGTGACAATCGTCACTTCCATGCCGCGCACCTTGTCCACCTTGTCGTAATCGATTTCGGGGAAGACAAGCTGCTCACGCAGGCCAATGCTGTAGTTGCCGCGGCCGTCAAACGAATCGGGCGAAACGCCCTGAAAGTCACGCTGGCGGGGCAGCACAATGTTGATCAGCCGGTCCAGGAAATCCCACATGCGCCGGCCACGCAGAGTGACCATGATGCCGATGGGCATGCCTTCGCGCAGCTTGTAGACGGCGATAGATAGGCGCGCCTTGGTGACAACGGGCTTCTGCCCGGTAATCAGGACAAGGTCGCCTGTGGCGGCGTCAATCGCCTTGCTGTTCTGGATTGCCTCACCCAGGCCAATGTTCACTGAAATTTTCGTAAGGCGCGGAGCCTGCATGACGTTGTCGTAGCCGAACTCCTTCATGAGCGCGGGCACAATTTCCTTGCGGTAGCGCTCCTGCATGCGCGGCATGGGCAGCGGGCCGCTGGGGACTTCCGGCTCGTCGATGACCTCTACCGCCGGGGCCTGTTGAGGCTTGCCCCTGCCGCCTTTGTCACCCTTGTTGCCCTGGCCGCCTGCGCCACCCTTGTTGCCCTGACCGCCTGCGCCGCCGGAGCCACCTTTGGGCTGCTTGGCGCCCTTTACATTGTCACTCATTCGTTACTCCTTGCATGCGCCCGCAAGCGCCGACGCGTCCGGCGCCAGTTCAGACGTTATTAACCGTAAAGACGATGCGATGCGCAGCCCGCGTACGGCCTGCGCGCAAACGCCTACTTCTCCTTCTTGGGGAGCGGCGCACCGCTGCCCACTTCGACGCGCGCTTTCTCGCCGCCGGCATCGACTTCATAGCGTACGCGCGTGGCGTCGCCCCCCTTGCCCACCAGCATGACGTTGCTGATGTGGATGGGCATCTCACGCTCAATGCGCCCAGTCTGTGTGCGTACGCGCCCTGTCGAGCGCTGGTGCTTGATGGCCAGGTTTGCACCCGCCACCAGCACGTAGACCTTGTTGGGGTCGTAGGCGCCATCTGCCTTCTTGCGCCGCATCACGCGCTGCACCTCACCGCGGTGCCCCTTGTCTTCGCCGGCGATGACCTCGACGGTATCACCCTTCTTGATCTTCAGATTCATTGTCCGCTCCTTGCTCCCCGCCTGTGGCGGTTTTCACCGCCCGGGGCGGTGCGTGCCATGCCGGCGCGCGCTATAGCACTTCCGGCGCCAGCGACAGAATCTTCATGTAGCCGCCTTCGCGCAATTCGCGGGCCACCGGCCCAAAAATACGCGTGCCGCGCGGATTCTGATTGTCGTCAATAATGACGGCGGCGTTTTCGTCAAAGCGGATGTACGAGCCGTCGGCGCGGCGCACGGCACGCTTGGTGCGTACAACCACGGCGCGCACAACATCACCCTTCTTGACGCTGCCCGTGGGAGATGCACTCTTGACCGTGGCGACGATGATGTCGCCAATCGCAGCGTAGCGGCGCGTGCTCCCACCCTTGACGCGGATGGTCAACAATTCCTTGGCGCCTGTGTTGTCGGCGACCTTGAGCCTTGATTCCTGTTGTAGCATCTCTTGACCCTCCGCCTAGACGTTGGCCTCGGCGACTTGTACGATCTTGTTGAGAATCTCTTCCACGAAGAAGGTCTTGTCCTTGCTCATGGGGCGGCACTCGCGAATGCGCACAGTGTCCCCAATGCGGGCCTCGTTCTTCTCGTCGTGGGCCTTGTACTTCTTGTGTGTCTTGATGACCTTGCCGTAGAGGGGGTGGCGCGTGACGCGCACCACTTCCACAACAATCGTCTTTTCCATCTTGTCGCTTGTCACAACGCCTGTCAGGGCGCGTCGCTGTTCTCGCATCGCTACTCTCCTTTGGCCTGATTGGCCTTCCAGCCTACCGGCTATCCCAGTGCTATCGGCTATTCCGGTGCTTTCGGCTATTCAGCCTCGCTGGCCAGTTCCCGTTCGCGCAGAATGGTCATAATGCGGGCAATATCGCGACGCACTTCACGCGTGCGGGCCGAGTTCTTGAGCTGGCCCGTCGCATTCTGGAAGCGCAGGTTGAAGAGTTCCTGGTGTGCGTCGTCCAACTTGTTGGCAAGTTCGCCGTTGGTCAACGAGCGAATTTCTTGGCTCTTCATCAGATTACTCCTCGTCTCCGCTGCCGGCGACGTGATCATCGCGCAAGACAAACTGCGTGCGCATGGGCAGCTTGAAGGCCGCCAAACGCATGGCCTCGCGCGCCTGGTCTTCGCGAATGCCCGCCATCTCAAAGAGCACACGTCCGGCGCGTACTGGCGCCACCCAATGCTCCACACTGCCCTTGCCGGAACCCATGCGGGTCTCGGCTGCGCGCTTGGTCCATGGCTTGTCGGGGAAGACGCGAATCCAGATCTTCCCACCGCGGCGGATGTAGCGCACCATGGCACGACGCGCCGCCTCAATTTGGCGGCTGGTAATGTAGTGCGATTCAACTGCCTGCAGGCCATAGGTGCCAAACGTCACGGAGTTGCCGCGCCACGCCTTGCCCTTCAGACGTCCACGCATGACCTTGCGGTATTTGACTCGCTTTGGCATCAACATGGTCGTGACTCCTTCATTCTGTACTGCGCGTTCCTGCCGGCGCAATACGCTCTAGTGCGCAACCAAACCTGGTGCACAATCTCGCCGCGATGACGCGCGAGTGGTCAATTTGTTTCTCTCGCTACCATCACTGCCGTGTCGGCGCTCCAGCCTTTAGGCGGCAGCGGCGGCTTCGGTGGCGTAGCGGGCGTGGTACTCTTCGCCAGGCGCAACTTCGCCCACGTAGATCCACACCTTGACGCCGATGACGCCAAAGGTGGTGTTCGCCTCGGCTGTGCCGTAGTCGATGTCGGCGCGCAGCGTGTGGCGGGGAATCCGGCCTTCGCGCACAGTGTCGACACGACCCATATCAGCGCCGCCCAGTCGCCCTGCCACGGTGATCATGATCCCCTTGGCGCCCGAACGCATCGTCTTCTGGACGGACTGCTTCATCGCCCGCTTCCAGCTTACGCGGCGCTCAAGCTGCTCGGCAATGCTCTCGGCCACCAGCAGCGAGTTCAACTCGGGCCGGTCCACTTCCTTGACATCGATCTTGACCTTTTTGTCGGTCATTTCCTGCAAGTCGGTGCGCAGCACGTTGACGCTGGCGCCCTTGCGGCCAATAATGACACCGGGGCGCGCCGTCGAGATGATGACGTGCACCTGGTTCGGCTGTCGATCAATCTCGATATCGCTGATGCCCGCCTTGGGCAATTCGCGCTGAACCATGGCCCGAATCTTGCGGTCCTCGTCCAGTTGCTCGGTATACTTCTTGCCGCTGGCGTACCAGCGACTGCGGTGTTCCTTGATGATCCCCAGGCGAAAGCCCAGCGGGTGTACTTTGCGACCCAAGTCTCTCCTCCTTACTTCCCAGCCGGTTTCTTGGATGCGGGCTTGTTGCCCGCAGCGGGCGCGGCCAGCGCGACACGCTCCTCGAGCACTACCGTTACGTGCGACGACGGTCGCCGCAAGGGCTTGAAGCGCCCACGGGCGCCAAAGCGGCGCCAGCGCCGGATGGGTGCCTGGTCGGCGAAAATCCTGGTTATGACCATGTCCTCGGCGTCGTAGCCGTAATTCTCCACGGCGTTGGCCAGCGCGCTCTTCACCGTCTGGTAAATTACACGCGCCGAAGGCTGAGGCATGAACTGTAGCAGCGCCATGGCTTCCTCGGCGCGCCTGCCGCGCATTTCGTCCAGGACCAACCGCGTCTTCTGGGCGCTCATGCCGGTGAACTTGGTTACCGCTCGAACTTCCATCGTCTCCCCCTCGCCTCTTTAGCCTCGGCCTGCCGGAACCGCAGCGCGCACCTTGCTGCTCTTCTCCGACCGCACGTGACCACGGAAGAACCGGGTGGGGGCAAACTCGCCGAGCTTGTGGCCGACCATGTTCTCGCTGATGAAGACAGGCACGTGGCGCCTGCCGTCATGCACGGCGATGGTGTGGCCAACAAACTGCGGAAAGACGGTGGACGCACGCGACCAGGTCTTGATCACCTTGCGCTCGCCCTTGCGGTTCATCTCTTCAATGCGCTTCAACAGTCTGGGCTCGATGAACGGCCCCTTCTTCAGTGAACGTGACACTCTTCACTCACCCTTTCTTCCAGGCCCATTACTTCTTGGAGGCGCTGCTGCGGCGCACAATGAACTTATTGGTGCGCTTGTTGGTGCGCGTCTTCAACCCCAACGCCACCTTGCCCCACGGCGTCTTGGGCGCCTTCATGCCAATCCCCGAGCGACCTTCACCACCACCATGCGGATGCGAGGAGGGGTCCATGGCCACGCCACGCGTTCCCGGGCGAATGCCCAGCCAACGGCTGCGTCCGGCCTTGCCCAGGCTGACGTTGGCATGGTCCGGGTTGGACACCTGGCCAATCGTGGCCATGCAGTTCATGTCCACATAGCGCACTTCGCCGCTGGGCAGGCGCACCTGCGCCATTGTGCCCTCTTTGGCCAGGAGCTGCGCCTGATTGCCCGCGCTGCGCACCAATTGGCCGCCGCGCCCAGGGTAGAGCTCAATGTTGTGAATCGTCGTGCCCAACGGGATGTTCTTGATGGGCATCGCGTTGCCGGGTCGAATGTCCGAACCGACGCCCGCGACGACCTTGTCGCCGACACCCACCTGGTGCGGAGCCAGGATGTAGCGCTTGTCACCATCGGTATAGACAACGAGGGCAATGCGCGCGCTGCGGTTGGGGTCATACTCAATCGAGGCAACCGTGCCCACAACACCCGTCTTGTCACGCTTCCAGTCGATGATGCGATAGCGCCGCTTGTGGCCGCCGCCCTGGTGGCGGGTGGTCACCTTGCCGCGATTGTTGCGGCCCGACTTGCGCTTCAGCGGCTCGAGCAGCGAGCGCTCGGGCTTCGTCTTCGTAATCTCCTCAAAGGTCGAGACGCTCGTATTGCGCCGTCCCGCCGATGTCGGTCGATAGATCTTGATAGGCATGTTCGTCCGCCCCCCTATACGCCTTCCAACAAATGGATGCGGTCGCCGGGCTTGAGCGTGACGACTGCCTTCTTCCGCTTGCTGCGGCGCACGATTTCGCGGCTGCCGCGCCGCGTAATCTTGGCCGGCATGATCAGCACGTTGACGTCGTAAACGGTGACCTTGAACGCAGTCTCCACGGCGTCTTTGACCTGCATCTTGTTGGCGCCCATGGCCACCTCAAAGGCATACTGCCCGAGGTCCGTGGCAATGGTGGACTTTTCAGTCACAACCGGGCGAATCAACACGTCATAGGTATGCATGGTTACTCGTTCCCTCCGTCGGCCTGGACTACGTCCTCGCTGGCCTGGACGGCGTCTTCACCGGCCTCTTCGCCTTCGACTGCCAGCCACGCTTCAATCTGCGGGAGGGCGGCGTTGGGCATAACGACCACATCGTGCCCCAGCAGGTCGCGCACATTCAGGTAGTTGCTCAGCACCATTTTGATGTTGGGCAAGTTGTTGGCGCTCTTGCGCACATTCACATTCTTGTCCGCCATCACCAGAAGCACGCTGCGCTCGGCCACGCCCAGCGCGGCCAGCATCGCAGTCATCGTCTTGGTCTTGGGTGCATCCACGGTCAGGCTGTCAAGGACGACGATGCCGCCGCTCGTGACCTTGGCCGTGAGGGCGCTGCGCAGCGCGGCGCGCTGCATCTTCTTGTTGAGCGACTGCGTATACTTGCGCGGCGTAGGGCCAAAGACCGTGCCACCACCAACCCAGTTGGGCGCGCGTGTGGAGCCCTGGCGTGCGCGACCGGTGCCCTTCTGGCGCCACGGTTTCTTGCCGCCGCCCCGCACTTCGCCGCGCGTCTTGGTGTCATGCGTGCCCAGGCGAGCATTCGCCAACTGGCGAAGCAATGCCTGGTGCATCAGCGACACATTCACCTGCGCCGCAAAGATCGAATCATTTAGTTCAGTCTGGCCGGCATCCTGCCCCGCCATATTCTTCATTGCAATTTTCACGTCAGCTCTCCTCGTCTGCCCTGTGGCCTGCGGGTTGCCCCGGCACGCTAGGACTTTTTCCCCGTGGCAGTCTTCTTGCGCGCCTTGACGGCCTCGCGCACCAGCACAAGGCTGCCGTTCGCGCCAGGCACGGCCCCCTTGATGGCAAGCAGGTTGCGCTCGGGGTCCACCAGCGCGACCTTGAGGTTCATGACCGTGATGCGCGCCGCACCATAGTGGCCGGGGCCACGCGCGCCAAGCAGCGTGCGCCCGGGCGTGGTGCCCGAGCCGCGCGAACCCGGCGTGCGATGACGGTCAGACTGGCCGTGGGTCTTGGGGCCGCCCGCAAAGCTGTAGCGCTTGACGGCGCCGGCAAAGCCGCGCCCCTTGGAGGTGCCGATTACATCGACCAGCTCGCCTTCCTGGAAGATGTCCGACTTGATGACGTCGCCGAGAGAGTGAACGGGGTGTTCTGCGTAGCGCAGCTCGCGCAGACGCCGCACCTTGGGGGTGCCCGCCTGCTTCAAATGACCAAGCTGCCCCTTGGTGAGCTTGCGCTCGGGGACTTCGTCAAAGCCGATCTGGACGGCATTGTAGCCGTCGCTGTCGGATGTCTTCACCTGCGTAACATAGCAGGGCCCTGCTTCAATAATCGTGACCGGCACGATGTTCCCCTTCTCATCGAAGAGTTGCGTCATGCCGACTTTCTTGCCGAGGATTCCTCGCATGAATACCTCCCGGGACTGACGGATGCCAGAGAAATGTCTAGCCCAGCCGCATCATCCCAACGGGGCGGAGCCAGCCAAACAAGGGCCGGCCGCCCGGGATAAGTTGTCGACTATTCAGTTTTGAAATCAGCAGCCAGCCGGGTGCACCTTGCACGCTGCTGGGACCGCCAGAAGGCGGCTCACCTGGGCGGATGCGCCCTACAGCTTAATCTCAATGTCGACACCGGCGGGCAAATTGAGCCGTGTCAGGTTCTCAATTGTCTTGCTACCCGGATCGACAACGTCGATCAGGCGCTTGTGCGTGCGCACTTCAAATTGCTCGCGACTATCCTTGTCAATAAAGGGCGAGCGCATCACGGTGAACTTCTCGATGCGTGTGGGCAGTGGCACAGGTCCAACCACCTGGGCGCCGGTCTGTTCCGCCGCATCCACAATCTGCCGCACCGATGCGTCGAGCACACGATGGTCGTACGCCTTGAGCTTGATGCGGATCCGCTGCTTTGCCATCGAGATTGCCTTTCGCCTCTGGCCGGCAGGATTTTGCCTCTGGGCCGCTGCCCATTGGGCCATTGCCTGCGTAAACCTGCTGCCTGTAAATGTGCCTACGCGACTGCACCTGCAAACTCATCAAGGCGAGGGGTGCGCCTGGCTTGCACGCACCCCTCGCTTGCTTACTTCATGATCTTGGTGATGACGCCTGCGCCGACCGTGCGGCCACCTTCGCGAATCGCAAAGTGGCTGCCGTTCTCGAGCGCAACCGGAGCAATCAGTTCCACTTCCATGTTGACGTTGTCACCCGGCATCACCATCTCCACACCTTCGGGCATCTTGATGTTGCCCGTGATGTCCATGGTGCGGATGTAGAACTGCGGCCGGTAGCCGTTGAAGAATGGTGTGTGACGACCGCCTTCTTCCTTCTTCAACACGTACACTTCAGCCATGAACTGCGTGTGCGGTGTAATGCTGCCCGGCTTGGCCAGCACCTGACCACGCTCCACATCCTCACGCTGTATCGAGCGCAGCAGGCAGCCCACGTTGTCGCCCGCCTGGCCCTGGTCCAGCAGCTTGCGGAACATCTCAACGCCCGTCACCACCGTCTTGCGCGTCGG
>CAYRVP010000094.1:0-16125 GCA_964427845.1 uncultured Caldilineaceae bacterium | reverse complement strand
AGCGGCGGTAGGCCTCGCGCCACTTCTTGATGATGAGATCGGCGTCGTAGTTCTCGTTCATGGTAAAGCGCGGCTTCTGCTCGTGAATCGCAAAGTCGCCCCAGTTGTCGGCGAAGACCTCGCCCCCCTCCAGGATCATGTCATACATGGCGGTGCCGGGGAAGGGCGCCGCGAGCATAAAGTTGGCCAGCTTGGGGTCCAGTTCCAGCGCCAGTTGGATGGTCTTCTCCATCGTCTCTTCATTGTCGCCGGGCATGCCGAAGATGAAGAAGCCCATCGTTTGCAGGTTGGCCGCCTTGGCATTGGCAAAGGCCTCGCGCACCTGTGCCAGCGTCTGCCCCTTGCGGATGACGTTGCGCAGCATGTTTTCGTCGCCATTCTCCACGCCGAAACCCACACGTTTGCAGCCCGCCGCCTTCATCAACTGGAAGAGTTCCAGGTCGGTGTGGTTCACCTTCATGCCGTGCACTGTGACCCAGGGGACATGGTTGAGCCCCTCGGCTACCAGACGCCGGCAGAGTTCCTTCGCGCGCGGCAGCTTGAGATTCCAGATGTCGTCGGTGACGCCGATTTCGGTCGCGCCCAGCCCATACACCAGCCACTTCCATTCCTGGATGACGCTCTCGACGGAACGCGCGCGCCAGGTGTCGCCCGTTACAGGCTTGGAGCAGAAAGTGCACTGGTAGGGGCAGCCCCGGCTGGTGAGGATGGTGAAGGAGCGCGCGTTGCGGTCCAGCCCATCGGTCAGCGGCTGCAGATTGGTGTAGCGGTCGATCTTGAAGAGATCATGCGCGGGGAAGGGTAGCGCATCCAGATCGGGGATCATGGGGCTTTCGGGGCTGGCGATGATCTCGCCGTTGCGCTTGAAGTGAATACCCGGAATGATGCCCGGCTCGCGCCCGGCCTGCAGCGTGTCAATCAATTCAAGGAAGGAGTACTCGGCTTCGCCCTTGAATACATAATCTACATAAGCGTCGTGAGGCGCCTGCAGCGACTCGAGCGGCATGATGGTGAGGTGCGGCCCGCCCAGCACGGTGATCAGCCCGCGCTGCTTGGCCAGTTTCGCCATCTGCCATGCATCGGGCATGAGGGGCGTTGTGGCGGTGACGCCGATCATGTCGTAGGGGCGCCCCTCGGCCACGGCCAGGTCCAGGTAATACTCGACGTCCACATCTTCCACCGAGGCGTCGAAGATCATCACTTCATGGCCGCCCTCGCGGATCACGGCCGCCAAATAGCCCAGCCCCAGGGGGATGTGCTTGCGGGCGCTCCACACTTTGGCTTCGGGGCTGGCAAGAATTACACGCATGCGCTAGAACCTTCCTGAAACTGCTCAACGCAAAGGCGCAAAGCAAGCAAAGAACCGCAAAGAAATACGCAAAGCCAACCGCGCAGTGGTCAGACGCGACAGGGCAGTTTGACCGCAAGCGATATACTTTCCTGCCATTCTTTGCGGTTCGTTGCTTGCTTTGCGCCTTTGCGTTGAAGATGTTGACTAAAGTGCGCCTTCGGCCTCGACCGACTTGCGCAGGCCGGTCTTTTCCTTCTTGGGCACAAAGGTGCGCATGGCAATGCGCGCATTGCGCGGCAGGTTAAGCCAGAAATCCTTGTTCTGCAGGCGCCGCATGATGGGCTTGGGGCGCAGGTAGAACTGACGATAGGCCTTGCGGTACATCTCCTCCACCAGTTCGGCCGTCATATCGCCC
Organism: uncultured Caldilineaceae bacterium; assembly: GCA_964427845.1. GTDB lineage: Bacteria > Chloroflexota > Anaerolineae > Caldilineales > Caldilineaceae > UBA5069. Next base: position 14,419 of record CAYRVP010000094.1, on the reverse strand, counting down.
ATCTCGTAGCGCGCCTGCTGCTCGAAGAAGACGTAGTCATCCCAATCGTTGATAAGCATGCGCCCCTGCCGCTTGACGATCTCGTAGACCTTTGTGCCGGGGTAGGGTGTCATCATCGAGAAGTTGGCAATCATCGGGTCGATTTCGATGGCGAAATCGATTGAGTTCTGCATCGTCTGGCGTGTTTCGCCGGGCAGGCCGATGATCATGAAGGCGATCGTCTCGATGCCCACTTCCTTGGCATTCTTGAAGGCAGCGCGGATCGTGTCCAGGTCGATCTTCTTGTCAATGCTCTTGAGGATTTCGGGGTCGCCCGTCTCCACGCCGAACGCAGTGCGCTTGAGGCCCGCACGCTTGAGCAGCGTGAGCAGCTCCTTGGTGGCGAGGTTGGCGCGAATGCCGTTGACAAAAATCCACGGCACGTGATTGAGATTGTTCTCAATCAGCAGGTTGGCAATCTCTTCGAGGCGCTTCATGCGGATGTTGGCGCTGTCGTCCAGCACGCCAATCTCCTCGGCGCCCAGATCCTCAACCAGATGTCGCCACTCGGCCAGCACGCTTTCGGGACCGCGGCTGCGCCACTTGATGGGCATGATGCTCTGGCTGCAGAAGGTGCAGCGATAGGGACAGCCCCGGCTCGTGAGAATGCTGAAGGACTTGGCGCCGTCCACGTGGTCGGTGGCGGGCTGCAGATTGGTGTAGCGGTCCATCTTGAAGAGATGGTAGGCGGGCCAGGGCAGGCTGTCGAGATCGGCAATCGGCGTGCGGTCCACATTGTTGTGAATCTGGCCGTCACTCGTCTTGTAGGTAATCCCCTCGCAGTCAGCGAAAACTTCGTTTTCCGCAGCCATGAAGGCGTCGGTCTTGAAGTTCGCCTCGTTGTACTCGGGGTGCTCGTGCAGAAAGGTTTCCAGGCGCACGCAGATGTCAATCCATGTCTCTTCACCCTCGCCGCGTGCGACGATGTCCACATAGGGCTTTTCGCACGACTCTTCGGGGAGCACGGAGACGTGCGGGCCGCCGATGACAACCGGCACATCCAGCACTTCCTTGACGGTCTTGGCCGTGCGCCAGGCCTGCTTTACCTGGGGCGTGTTGGCGGTAATGCCCACGATGTGCGGGCGGTAGCGCTGCACAAACTCGGCCACCGATTCCTTCTCCACGTCGGCGTCAAAAACAACCACCTCGTCGCCACGCCGCTCGCTGACGGCTCCCAAATAGGCCAGGCCCAGGTGCGCCGTGGTGCGCGTGTCAATGGGCAGGCGGAACTTTGGATTGATGAGAGCGATGCGCATCTTGAGGAAACCCCTCCTGAACGGGTAAATACGCTGCACTCAATCATCAATTATCAATTACTGATAATTGATAATTGATGATTGAACACAGTCGCTACGCTGTCCGGTAATACAGAGCCGATATGTCGATGTCCGTCATGGCGTTGACGCCGCGCACATCATCGGGAAACTTTTCCTTGAGCAACCGCTGGATGCCCAGTTTCATGGTCAGCAGGCTGATGGGGCAGTCAATACAGGCGCCCATCATGCGCAAGTGAACGATGCCCTTGGCATCGACCTCAAGCACCTCGACGTCGCCGCCGTCCATGTAGAGCGTGGGGCGGTAGTCGTTGAGCGCCGCCTGAATGCGCTCCTCGAGGTCGGTGGCGGTATGAACAGGTTTTGCGGAGACATCAATCATGCAGACGACTTTCCTGAATAGAACATTCGTGTTGAGGCGCGCCAACGGCAACCTCACCCCCGGCCCCTCTCCAGTCTGGAGAGGGAAGAATAACAATTTCGTCACGTCGGAGACGTGACCTACGACGCGGGCGTTCTTCACCCCTCTCCAGACTGGAGAGGGGCCGGGGGTGAGGTTGCCGTTGGCGCTGCGGCGTATCTACCCAAAGAGTGAAATGCACTCCTCCCGACCCGGTGTGGTTCTCACGCAATGCGGTCGTCCAATGGGTGGCGGCCGGCGAAGCCTGCGTCCATCTCATGCCAGAAGGCGATGTCATCTTCGCCATGCTGCCAGCAGAGATAGACCGGCTGGCCGTCGCGCAGCCCTACAAAATCCACGAGCCCGGCGTCCACATCCTGCAGAATGATGCCCATGCCAAGAATGCTTTTGAGGCACGACTCGAGCGTGTTGAAGGCGGGCAACGAGGCGCTGGCCTCGGCGTTGCCGCCGTTGGTGGCGGCGCTGCGCAGCACCGCCCACAGCGCAGGCTTGTGCGCCACCAGGTCCTTGCGCGCCGCCTGCGCCTGGTCCATCAGCGTCTTGATTTGCGGCAGCAGCGCGCGGGCTGCTGCCAACGTAAAGGTGCGCGGCCGCATGGTTGTGGGCATCATCTGCGCCTGTCTGTGGCGGTGCATCGCGGCAGCGTGCTCTTGTAGCGGCGGCTAAAGCCGCCGTTCTCGAGGATGCAGCGCAATGTACACCTACGGCGGCTGAAGCCGCCGCTACGAGAAGCAACGTCTAGTGCCCGTGGCTGCACGACTCGGCCATCTCTTCGCCCGTGTGCGACTGTGCCGTGCGGAAGCTGCTGCCGCACCCGCAGGAGGAGGTAGCCTGCGGATTCTCAATGTGGAAGCCGCCACCCATGAGGTTGTCCACATAGTCAATCGTGGCGCCCTCGATGTAGAAGAGGCTGGTGGAGTCCACAATCACGCGCAGGCCGTGCTGCTCGTAGACTTCGTCGCCTTCGCGCGCCTGGTCGAAGGTCATGCCGTACTGCATGCCGCCGCAGCCGCCGCCCTTGACGAAGACGCGTAGCGCGTGCTCGGTGTCAAGGCCCTTTTCCTGCATCACGCCCGCAAGCTTGCCGGCGGCATTTTCACTCAGCGTAATCATGTGCAATTCTCCTCTAAACAAAGTTCAAAGCTCAAGGGTTCAAAGTTCAAGAGTTCGCGTCAGGACAGGGCCAACCTTGAACCCTTGAACTTTGAACCCTTGAACCGAAGTGATTTACCCGCCCAACTGATTCATGGCCCGATTGCCGGCAACAAGACCCTGCGCCAGGCCGTGGCCCCAGGGTTTGTGGTACGCACCATCCAGCATCAACTGCTGCATTTCTGCAAAGGTGGCGCCCTGGCGCAGCGGCGTCAGCAAGTCCACTTCATCCTCGCGCAGCAGGCAGAGGCGCAGCTTGCCGTCGGCCGTGAGACGCACGCGCCCGCAGCCCTGGCAGAAAGGCTCCGTTACGCTGCTGATAAAGCCCAGCGTGCCCACCGCGCCGGCAATGCGGAAGGGACGGCTGGGATCCACGTAGTCGTAGGTGGTCTCCTCCAGCAAGCCAAAAACGGCTTCAATCCGCTGCTTCATCTCGGCATAGGTGACCACATTCGTCTGCTGGAAGTCGGTGATCTCGCCGAAGGGCATCATCTCGATGAAGCGCACATCCCACTCATTTTCGAGGGTGAGGCGCGCCAGATCGATCATGTCCTCAGCATCGTTGAAGTTGCGCACGACCACGCAGTTGAGCTTGATGGGCAGCAGCCCGGCGGCTTCGGCGGCGTAAATCGCGCGCCAGACATCCTCCACGTGGCCCCAGCGCGTAATGCGGTGAAACTTCTCGGGATTGACTGTGTCGATGCTGATGTTGACGCGCTTGAGACCGGCGTCGGCCAGCGGCTGCGCCATCTTCCCCAGCAGCAGCCCATTTGTGGTCATCGCCAGGTCGTCGACGCCGGGCGTGGCGGCAATCGCACGCACAATCTCCAGCACGTTGGGGCGAATGCTCGGCTCCCCACCCGTCAGCCGCACCTTGTTGACGCCCAGACTGGCCGCCACGCGCACCAGCGTGAGCAACTCCTCGTCGCTCATCAAGCCGGCGCGCGGCATGAAGTGCATATCCTCGGGCATGCAGTAGACGCAGCGCAGATTGCAGGCATCGGTAAGGCTGATGCGCAAGTAGTTGATGCGCCGGCCGAACGAGTCCGTAGCGAGGCGCGCGCCGCCCGGCGCGGGGTCCATCGTCACCCGACCCAGGGGCTTTTCAAGCAATGAGATTGGAAAGGCCGTGTCGGTCTGTATCATCAGGCCACCAGTGCAATCGAGCTGCGCAACACGGCATGAGGCTCGCTAAAGAGTGCGCCCGCCTCGCAGGCGCAACCCTGGGAATCCGTGTGCACCCGGTAGGTGCAGCAATGGTTGTCACTCCCCATGTGCGCAACGCGCTCGCAGTGGCTGGCAAAGAGCGTATCCACCAGCGCCTGGTCCATGAGGCAGAGTTCGCCGTGCTCGTCGGAGACGCCCGCATAGGGGCAATTATGCTTGTGCAGCAGAAAACTGCCGTCGGCTTCGCGCTCCTGCTCCCAACTGGCCAAATAGCCGCGCGCGTTGAGGAATGCGGCGACATGCTGCATGCGCTCGGCCATGGGAAGCGCGGGCGCGTCGGCGACCTCAAACTCGGCGGCCAGTTCTCGTGCCATGGCTACAAAGATCGCGTCCACCTGGCATTGCGGCAAAATGTGTTTGACCTGGCGCAAAAGGTCCCCAGCGAAGGCGGCAAAGTTGTTGGGAAAGAGTTCGCCCGCTTCGTCGGTGAGGACATAGATTTGCTGGGGGCGGCCGACGCTGCCCGTGCGCTCCAGTCGATCGACGCGAATCAGGGCGTCACCCTGGAGGATGTCCAGGTGATGACGCACGGAAACCGGCGCCATCACCAGCGTTTCCGCCAGTTCGGCCACGGTTGCGCCGTTGCGCTCCTTCAGAATCTCGAGAATGTGTCTGCGCACTGCGTGCACAAGGACTCCTCACCAACCGCGAACGCACAAGCTGCGAAAGCACCGACTGCGAACGACAGGTGCATTGTACCCCGACCACGGCCCCACGTCAATTACTCTCAAATCCGTCATAATAATAGCGACGACGCCTCATCGGCTGCGGGCGGACACAAAGGTGGCGGCGGGAAACTTCATGTTGCTGGCAATCAACCCATTGCGCTCGAGCGCTTGCACGTCGCGCGCAGGGATCACGCGCGCTGGCGATTCATCCAGCGGGTGCAACCTGTACTCCTTCAGGCCATCCACGTTGCGGTGTATCTTAAGTACGTCGCCCGCATGGACGGCAAGCAGGAGCTCCTGCTGCGCCGGCGTCAGCCATATGGCCCCGGCGGCACGTCTCACCCGAGCTCCTTGACATACTGCTGCAATTCGCGCTGGTTGATCTTGAGATAGCTGTCGCTGCGGATCTCCTGCATCTCCTTCTCGCTCAGGCGGATGCGCAGGACTTCAAGCGCGTCCTCGGGCGTCTGCCCATAGGCCAGCTTCTTCTTGCCGCTCTTGAGGTCAAAGAGATACATATAGTGAGGATTGCTGAAGCTGCTCATGTTGGGCCCTTGAATACTCGTCCGCAGTAAGTGAGGAAACCACGGAGACCGCTCGACAACCAACTCCGCTATGCTGCGGCTTACGTGATTTCGAACCTAAAAAAGCGCGCACTACCTCGTAGCGGAGGGCCTCCCGGCCCTCTCTTTGGTGCGCGCTGTGTGAAGGCCGGGAGGCCTTCCGCTACAAACACACACCCACCTTCGTCCATTGTTGTGCCAACAACTGGCATGACCGTCTACGTACCCGGTGTCTTTACGCCTTGATCAGCGAGCCTTCGTAGTTGCCGCCAAAGCCCGCATCGCCCATGCCGCGGTAGATTTCGGCATCAAACTTGCCCGCCAGCAGTTCACGGTAGAACTGGTAATCTATCCCCTTCACCTTTTCGTCGTCGGGGAAGCGGTGGTAGTTCTCGCGGCTCATCAGGCTCTTGCCCTCGGCAATGAGTTGGTTGCCCAGCGCGCTGCCGGGGTAGGGCGCGTAGTAGGCAATCGAGGGGAAGACGCGCTTCATGCGCTTGAGCATGCGCATGGTCTTGAAGGCGTCCTCGGGTGTCTCGCCGGGGATGCCGAGCATGATGTTGGACCAGAACTTGGGCGGCTGCTGCCCTTTGGCCTCAAGCTGATCACCGATGCGGTTCACCAAATCGATGGTGAAATCGTTATCCTCCTCGGTGCATTCCTTGTTGAGCAGGCGCAAAATGCGGTCGCTGCCCGACTCGAAGCCGATGGATATGGTGCGCCAGTTGGTTTCAGTCACCAGCGCCTCGAAGAGGTCGGGCCATTGGCGCACGGTATCGGAGCGCCCGGCGGCCCAGTAGGTCCAATTCTTGGTCTTGCGCGGATACTTCTCGATCCACTCCTTGAGCCACTTGGGGTTCTGGAAGAACATCGAGTCGTGGATCACCACCGAACCGACGCCGTATTTACGGTCGAGGAAGTTGAGTTCATCGATGACGGCGTCCACAGGGCGGCGGCCCATGTTGGGGATGTATGAATTTTCATTGCAGAAGACGCACTGCCACGGGCAAACGCGGCTGGTAATGATCGTTGCCACGGGGCTTGGGCCCCAGCCGCAGGCGGGCTCGAGCGGCCACTTCCAGTTCCACTTGCGCGCGGCCTTGCCCGCAGGCTTGGGCCACATGGTGCGGTCGAGCATGGGCCATTCAGCCATGGACTTGGCCCCCTGCGCCTGGAAGACGCGCGGGAAGGACATGGGGTCCTTGACGAGGTCAACAATCACCTCTTCGCCCGGGCCGCTGCAGATGCGGTCAAATTCAGGCACCGCTTCCATTTCGTCAGGCGCGACAGTGGCGTGCATGCCGCCTGCGAGCACAATGCCGTTTGGGTTGATCTCCTTGAAGAGCTTGGCCGAACGGTAGGCTACAGGGAAAGTATACGAGCGCACGTTCATGATGAGCGTGCTGTATCCTTCCATTTGCGTGGCCAGTTGCTCCCACGAAGTGACGGCACGCGTCGAGGCCAGGTCGGTCTCGATGCCATTGTTCTTGAGGATGGTGCGCAGGAGGGCAAGACCATGGTCCTGCCATTGCTCGTGGGGACCGGACGGAGTCACAAGGTCACCCAGGTCACCCAAATCGAGCCAGAGAATGCTGGAGGTGCGTTTGGGTGCTTTGGCCCAGGGCCAGGAAAAGGACACGATAGGAACCTCCACAGGTGAGGAGAGAGGCGTGCTGCGGGCAGTGCGGCAGGGCCGGAAGCGTGAACGAAAGCGCCGCGGCCCATGTGCCGCGCGAGAACGGGACGAACTTGGGCGAGTATATCATAGGGCCTTTGTCACACGCAATTATTATGAAGTTGACTAGAATTATGCGCCCGCAGGTGTGCCGCCCGGGCCGTGCTATAATCGAGCGCGCAGGCTCAATAGCTGCTTCGTAGGCATTGCGCAGGGCGAAAGGGGTAGCAAGTAGGCATGAACGTGGACCAATATGTGGAGACGCATGTCTTGGCGCAATACCGCGATGTGGCCGCGGGATTGCGCACTTTACTGCTCGATTGCGCCCCCAGCGCGCACGAGGCCTTCTCGTACAACATGCCGGTGTGGGTGGGCAGGCGGATTGTGGCCTATATGAACGGGAACCAACAGGGCATCACCTTCTCATTTGTACATGGCGCCGAGCTTCGCGACGACTTCGGGCTGCTCAAGGGCGTCGGCAAGACGGCCCGCTATGTCAAACTGAAGAGCGTTGAGCAGTTGGCCACACGCGAGGCGGCGCTGCGCGACTATGTTGCGCAGGCGCTTGCGATTGACGCACGTCCGCCTGCGGAGCGTGGCTGACGGGGTGCACGCATGCGCTCTTGGCGCCTGCTTTTGTCCGCTCTCCGTTCTGCAGAGTGGCCAGGTGTGAGGTGATGTTGTGCGCGGCGCCAAAGCATGCACCCGTATTCGTGTAGATTGTCCACCGCGTCGTATGCTAATCGCACTTTCGCACTGCCTTTCGCAGTGCACATTATGCAAAACAGAACTGAGGAGACTCCAATGATTCACACACCGCACACCCGTCCCCCATTGCGCGTCTTGATTATCGCCACGTTGCTGCTCTTTGGCCTGCTGGCCGCGTTGCCCGCCGCCACCGCCCTGGCGGCCGCCCCGGCGCAGAGCGCGCCTACAGGTGATCCCGTCATCTACCAGTCCGCCGAAATGCCGTCGGCCTCCAGCCCTGGGCGCGTGGTCACCCTGACGCTCGACAGCACAGGCGTTGCCACGATCAGCACCGACTACATGAATGGCGAAGACCCCATTGTCGAGGACGGCGCCTGGGTGCAGGTTGGCGACGAGTTGAGCGTTACCCTGACCGGCCGGGGCGACCTGACCTACGAGACACCGGAACAGATCGTCTTCACCGAACAGGCTGACGGCTCGCTTGAAGCCACCGAGTACGACATCAATGTCTACGGCAACGCAGGGCTCACCCTCCTGCCCGCGGCGCCTGCGGGCGACGTCGCCACGGGCGCCGACATAACGGGCGCAAGCGCAATCACCACGGAGTCGCTGGCGGGCGTCTATTCCTCGGGCGAAATGCCCGCGGCCGACACCCCCGGCCTGGTGATGACGTTGACCCTCAACGATGACGGCACGGCCGGTGTCAGCACCGACTACCTGAACGATGAACCAGCCACCGAAGAAGTTGGCGAGTGGACGCTCAACGATGATGGCACGGTCACCCTTGCCATCACTGGCATGGTGGACCAGCCCTACGACGAGGCGCAGGTCATCGAACTGGTTGTTCTTCCCGATGGCTCGCTCAAGACCACATCGCCCGACTTCTATGACGGCGCGGGCATCACCTTCAACCCTGTTCTGGGCGACCCGGCAGGCGTCTATGTCTCGCAGATTGTGCCCGCCGCCTCCAGCCCCGGCATGGTTGTCTTCATGATTCTGTACGAGAGCGGCGACGTCCAGGCCAGCACCTACTATCTTAACAACGAGCCGCCGGTGCAGGAGAGCGGCGCCTGGGCTGCCAATGTGGACGGCTCGGTCACCGTTACCGTTACGGCCAGCGCCGACCAAACCTACGACCAGCCGCAGACGCTCGTCTTCCAGCGCAGCGGCGACACGCTCAGCTTCCTTTCGCTGCAACTAACCCGGATCGAAGCCGCGCCTGCATCCAGTGCCCCACAGCCCACTGCCTGGTACCAGACCGACGTCATGCCTGCTGCCTCCAGCCCGGGCCTGCAGAAGAGCCTCATCCTCTACGACGATGGCAGCGTCCAGATGATTACCGATTCCATGAATGGCGAAGCGCCCATTGTTGAGGTGGGCGAAACCATTGACAACGGCGACGGCACGATCACCGTTACGCTCACCGGGCCGCCTGACGGCGCCTACGCCAGCCCCGACGTGATTACCTTCGCGCTGGAGGGCGACGCGTTGACCGCCACCGCCTACGATGAGACGATTTACGGTTCGTCGGGGCTTGCCTTCACTGCACAGTTGCTTGACGAACTGCCCGCCGATGAGGGCGCCGCGGCTGACACGGTGACCGGAGACGGCGCCGCGAGCGATGCACCCGCCATGACAGACACCATGGTCCTCACCGGCACGGAAGGGCTCAGCGAGAGCTCGGTCGTGACAGAGAGCGCCGCCCCCGCCGCTGAAGCGCCTGCCGCATCAGCCCCTGAAGCCGCCCCCTTTGAGGTGCCCTCGGGCGCGGTGGGCGTCTATGCCACCGACATGCTGCCCGCTGCCTCCAGCCCCGGCATGCAGATGCGCCTGGTGCTCTTTGTCGACAACAGCGCGCAGATGATTACCGACTACCTGAACGGCGAGGATGCCATCATCGAACTGGGCAAGTGGACGGAAAGCGCCGACGGCAACATCAGCGTGTCGCTGCTCGGGCGCATTGCCAATGTCTATGCAGAGCCCGTGGAGTTCGTCTTCGAACGCACGGACACAGGCTTGACGGCCGCCGAGTACGACACGGCCATCTACGGCAACAGCGGACTAGACTTCAATACGGAGTTTGAGGCGTAGCGCCAACTGATTGCTTGCAGGGTACGAGTCAAGGGCGGAAACAACGGCAGTTCGCCAGTTGTTTCCGCCCTTTCCGTGTACAAAGGCGTTTCTTTGGGCCGGTGCTATACTTGCGCCATGCTGATTGCGCCTCACCTCACACCCAACCCCAATGCACGCAAGTACGTTCTACCCATGCGCTGCTTTGCGCAGCCGCGCAATGTCTCCACGGCCGCAGCCGCTGCCGCTGACCCACTGACTGCGCGCCTCTTCGCGCTCGAGGGCGTCTACAACGTCTTCTGCGCACAGGATTTCGTGACCATCAACAAGCGCCCCGATGTCGCGTGGGATCCGCTCGAGACGCAGGTGCTTGAAGTACTGTCTGCTTATCTGTCCTGAGTATGCTGCGCAGTGCGTGGCCGCAAGCCGATTTTCATCATGCGTTGCGCCGCTAAGCGCTGCACATCTTTGTACTGCCCTTTCACCTCACAGATTGCGATTGCACAATGACTCCAACTCTTGTATCCAGTGAAAATGGCCGCCAGGGCGTGATTGCCGCAATGGCCTTGTTGCGCCAGGGCGGCGCAGCGCTCGATGCCGTCGAAGCCGCCGCGCGCGTGACCGAGGCAGATGTGAACGATGCCAGCGTGGGGCGGGGCGGCCTGCCCAACGTACTGGGCGAAGTCGAGCTTGACGCAAGCATCATGGACGGGCGCACACTGCGCGCAGGCGCCGTCGCCGCCGTCCAGGGCTATGGCCACCCCATTACAATTGCGCGCGCCGTGATGGAGCGTCTGCCCCACGTGCTGCTGGCTGGACGCGGGGCGGAGCGCTTTGCCGCCGAACTAGGCATGGTTCCCGAGGATCAGCGCGTGGAAAGCACCATGGCGCGCTGGCGCGAACGCTTTGGCCATTACGGCCTTGACCCCGCCGCGCTGACCGATCTTGCCGAAGCCGCCGCACTCCTTACGCGCCCGCTCGACCTAGACCATCACCTCTATCACCCGACCTTGGCCGCGCCCCAAACGGGGCCGGTTCCCGAACCGCCGCGCGATGACACCAAGGGCACGGTCAATTACCTTGCACTCGATGCACACGGCAACATGGCTGCGGCCGTGAGCACCAGCGGCATTGCCTGGAAGTATCCCGGCCGCGTGGGCGACAGCCCTGTGGTGGGTGCGGGCATCTACTGCGACAATCGCTACGGCGCGGCCGCCTGCACCGGCATGGGCGAACTGGCGCTGCGCGCTTCAACGGCGCGCAGCCTGATCCTCTACATGAAGATGGGCATGAACCTGCGCCAGGCTGGACTGGAAACGCTGCGCGATCTGGCGGCGCTCGATGGCGCGTTCGGGCACTACATGAACATTGTGGCGCTTACTCCCGCCGGCGCGCATGCCGGCTTTACCACGGTCCCGGGCAAACGCTACATCTACATGACTGCAGAGATGGACGAGCCCGTGGCCGTCGAGCGGCTCCAGCTCACCGCAGAAGCCGCAGTCGCAGATTCCGAACAGTCGGCATACGCAGAAGGCTGAAGCCCACCCTGCGCCAGAGAGTGATTGCTGCCCAATGAGCACTCCCACCCCGGTCATCATGCCCCGCCTGGGCGAATCGTTGGTTGAAGGCACGGTGGCGCGCTGGTTCAAAGCGCGTGGCGAGAGCGTGACAAAACTCGAGCCGCTGCTTGCCATCAGCACCGACAAGATTGACACTGAGGTGCCTGCGCCTGCCACGGGCATCTTGCTGGAGATTCGCGTGGCGGAAGGCGAGACCGTGGACGCCGGCACGGTGCTGGCCTTGATTGGCGCCCCCGGCGATGTACAAGCCCCGCAGGGAACCGTGCCTGCTGAACAGCCCACCGCGCCGTGGCAGCGCGCGCACAGCAACGCGCCGGCTGCGCCACCTCCCATTGTTTCGCCACAATCAAGCGAACGACCCGCCGGCAGGCTTTACATCAGCCCAGTCGTGCGGCGGCTCATGCGTGAGCATGCTGTCGACCTCACAGCCATCGAGGGCACGGGGCTGGGCGGGCGCATCACCAAACGCGATGTTCTCGCGCACATCGAACTCGCACACCTCGAGACGGGCGCCGGCGAGCCGGCTTCGGGCGACGAAATCCTGCACGCGTTGACGCCCATGCGGCGCGCGATCGCGCAGCACATGGTGAAGAGCGTGCGCACCAGCCCCCACGTGGCCACTATCTTTGAGGTGGACATGACGTCGGTTGTGCGCCACCGCGAGGCGCACAAGGCAGCGATGGCGGCGCGCAACATCAATCTGACCTACACGAGCTACTTTGTTGCCGCCGTGGCCGCAGCACTGCGCAGCCATCCCCTCGTCAACAGCCGCTACAGCGAGGCGGGGATTGTGCACGCGCGCAGCGTACACGTGGGCGTGGCGGTGGCGCTTGCCGATGGTCTGGTCGTGCCGGTCATTCGCGATGCCGACGCCCGCTCGCTGGAAGCGCTGGCGGGCGCGCTGCAGGATCTCGCCGCCCGCGCCCGTGACGGCGCGCTGACGCCAGACGATCTGCAGGGCGGCACCTTTACGATCACGAACCACGGCGTCGGCGGCAGCCTCATCGGCACGCCTATCATCAACCAACCCCAGGCAGCCATTCTCGGCGTGGGCGCCATCGTCAAGCGGCCCATTGTGCAGTCGAGTGCGACTTCGCTCCTGCCCAGCGCCGACGACGTCATTGCCATTCGCCCCATGTGCTACCTGACGCTTTCGTTTGACCATCGCATTCTCGACGGCGCAACCGCGGACGCGTTTTTGCGCAGCGTAAAGGTGGGGTTGGAGCGGTGGTCAAGCGATTGAGGATCACGAACGGGCGGGTTGGCAACGAGTGAATAGCAATGTGATGGAGGCAGTCATCTTGCGAACACAGCAGGGGTGAAGGCGTATAGGCGCCTTCGCCCCTGCTATTGTGGGCGCTGGTCGTGGCCTTGCGCCTGCAACGCCACGGCGCCGTTCGCAATCGGCCAGTGCCGCCGGCGCCCGTTGGCGGCGAGAGCCGGATAGGCGCGGCTACGCGATTTCGCCCGCGGGCGGTACAATAGGGGCAGAAACCACTGCGGCGTGTCCAGACGCGCCACCAAATCACATACGTTAGGGGAGCCATGAGCAGCCACGCATACACATACGACGTCATCGTTATCGGGTCGGGGCCGGGCGGCTATGTGGCCGCAATTCGCCCGGCGCAGTTGGGCCAGAAGGTCGCGATTGTGGAGCGCGAGAACCTGGGTGGCATCTGCCTCAACTGGGGTTGCATCCCCACCAAGGCGCTCATCCACAATGCCGACATTGTGGAGACGCTCAAGGACGCCGCCACCTACGGCATCAGTTTTGACAACCTCAAGGTGGATTTCGGCGCAGCCATCAAGCGCAGCCGCGGTGTGGTCGATCGCCAGAACAAGGGCGTCGCCTTCCTCATGAAGAAGAACAAGATTGACGTGTTCGAAGGGCACGCCGTTTTTACGGACCCGCACACGCTCAAGATTACGCCCTCGGAAATCAAGCCCGATGCCGCCGAACGCAGCGTGACCAGCGCCAACTTTATTGTGGCTACGGGCGCGCGCGCGCGCAGCCTGCCCGGTGTGGAGCTTGACGGCAAACAGATTATCCAGTACCGCGACGCCGTGGTGATGACCGACGTGCCCAAGCGGCTGCTCGTGGTCGGCTCGGGCGCGATTGGCATGGAATTCTCCTATGTCTACCACGCCTACGGCGCCGAAGTGACCGTGATCGAGATGCTCGACCAGGTGCTGCCCCTCGAGGACACGGACGTGGCCGCCGAGGTGCAGAAGGCCTTCAATAAGGCGGGCATCAAAACGCTCACGAGCACGCGCACCGAGAAAGTTGAGATCAAGGGCGACCTGGTCGAGGTCACCGTGCGCAACCTCAAGGACGATTCAGTGGAGACGCTCACCGCCGACAAGGTGTTGATGGCAATTGGCGTGGGTCCCAATACCGAAAACGTGGGGCTGGATGCGGCAGGCGTGACGCTGGACAAGCGCGGCTTCATCGAGGTGGATGAGGTCATGCGCACCAACGTACCGCACATCTACGCGATTGGCGACTGCACGGGCAAGCTGCTGCTGGCACACGTGGCGAGCGCGATGGCGCTGGTTGCGGCCGAGACGATTGCCGGTGCAGAGACGCTGCCCATCCCGCAGGAGCGTTACATCATGATGCCGCGCTGCACCTACTGCCACCCGCAGGTGGCCAGTATGGGCCTCACCGAGGCGCAGGCGAAGGAGGCCGGCCACGAGCTCAAGGTGGGCAAGTTCCCCTTCATGCCCAACGGCAAGGCGCAGGGGCTGAACGAGAAGATCGGTTTTGTGAAGATCATCACCGACGCCAAGTATGGCGAGATCCTGGGTGCGCACCTGGTTGGCCCTGAAGTGACCGAGCTGCTGCCCGAACTGAGCCTGGCGCAGTTCATGGAGATTACCCCCGCCGAGATCGCGCGCAACGTCCACGCCCACCCCACGCTGAGCGAAGTGCTCATGGAGGCGGCGCACGCAGTGGAGGGGCATTCGGTGCATATGTAGACGGCAACGACTGGTTGACTGGTTGACTGGTTGACTGGTTGACTGGTTGACTGGTTGACTGGT